>ONKC01000061.1 GCA_900318295.1 uncultured Eubacteriales bacterium | reverse complement strand
ACAATAACATCATCAAAATGATGACCGAGCGCTATTTTGTTGCACCCCATCTCCTTTGACTTTGCATACAACGCTCCACGTCTCATCCTCGCGCAAAGATAGCAGGGTGATCTGTCGGTAGAGTTTGCCACATCAAATATCTCTGTTTCAAATATCTTTAATGGGATATCAAACAGCTTGGCATTATCCTCAATTTTTGCTCTGTTTTTTTCATTATATCCGGGATCCATGGAAATATAAGACACCAAAAAAGGGACCTCGGTGATCCGGTGGAGTAGCTTAAACAACATGGCCATAAGCCATGAATCCTTGCCACCCGAGATACAGACCGCCACATGGTCTCCTTCTTTGATAAGCTCATATTTTTTTATCGCCTGAATAAAGGGTGTCCATAACCTCTTGTGATAGGTCTTTTGGATACTCTTTTCTATCTCACTCACTCTCTTACCGCCTTCATCTCAGTCTTTTTTCTGTACATCTCGCCATCCGCACGCTTAAATACGGATTCATACGAGCCGCGATCGACCTTCTCATCGTAAAGAGCATATCCTATCGCAGCGGAAGGAGCCTCCCACATTTCCGCAGTTCCGTCGTAAGACAAGGCTTTCAGCTCAGCATAAAACTTCTCTATCAGACTGTCAACGGAAGCGTAGTCGTTATTTTTAAGAATGATCGCAAACTCATCTCCGCCTATCCGAAACACCGGTGAATGCGCAAATGTAATACAGATCACACGACAGAGCTTCTGTATCGCCATATCGCCCTTTTCATGTCCGTAGGTATCGTTTATCTTCTTTAGATAGTTCAGATCGCACATGGCGATACCGAAGGTTTTTTCACCCTCCTCTATCTCACGCTCGATCTTGAACACCTCGCGATCATATGCCGTCTTGTTTCTGATTCCGGTAAGAGAATCTCTGATAGCGAGCTCACTCATCTCGTGCTCGCGCTTTCTTGAGACCTCCAGCTGCCTGCTCGCACGGATCATCTTTTGCATATGCTCGGCCATCTCACGAACCATGATAGCAAACTCTTTACCGAGCGAATCTATCTCATCTGTTCCCGAAAACGTCTTTTCAACCTCATCTGCGATCACTACGTCTTTTGTATTTGAGTATCTGCTCATAGCATCGGCAAGCCTTAATGCCTTACGGATAAACCTGAGCCTGATAAGGATGAGCATCATGATCAGACCGACTACAAAAATACCGGCTATGATACCCATCTGTTTCAATGAGTTCATAAGGATTCCTCTGTTTACGGTCTCGACCTCTATCTCGGTACCGATGACACCGAGCTTTTTACCGTCTATGATAAGCGGAGTATAACAGCTGTAGGTATGTCCCCAGTCGTTATCCCATTCTCTGAAACCATCCTGTCTTTTTCCCGTCTCCCACGTATTCCACTCGAGTTCGTTTTCTTCTCGTGCGTTGTAGTAGGTATCGCCGAGGTATAAGAGCTTCTCAGCCCCCTTCTCGTTTGCCTCGTCTCTCGTGCGCTCTCCGTCGATCATATAGCACACATTGTATCTTTTATCCTGTCCCTCTTTGAGGCTGTCAAGTCTTGCTCTGTCATCTCCCATAACAAGATAATAAGTATAAGGAATATGAAAAACAGTACGTGTTTTTTCAAATAAAAGCAACCAATATTTATGCTTATAAATAAAGTATAATTCCTGAATATCCTTCGGAGTATCCTCTATGTTTATATCGACTCCAAGGGCTTTTCCCGGATACTTTTGAGAAAATGCACGAATAAAACTCTGTCTTGCTTCTTCGTAACTGTTGAAATCATAATCGATTCTTATATCTTTATAATTATTCATAAAATAATCCTGATATTTAATAAAATCAGGACCTTCATTTTTCATCATGGCCGCAAGGTACTCACCGATATTACGAATGCTGTTTTCACATTCGATCTTGTAATTGTTCATCTGAGAAAAATATGTAGCTACTCCCGTCACGATCAGGATCACTACGGCAAATATGGTAAATGCGATAGTAAACTTAAAAGTTAACCCACGTGAAGAACCTGTTTTCATCTGATATCCTCCTAAATGATGTAGTCCTTATTCTCTCCCCTCGTCCACAACCAGTGTAGCGGATCCGTATGCCTTCAAAGGCTTTCCTGTCTCATCAAACTCAGTTTTATATCTGACATGGAACGGGATTCGCCCAACAGTGAGCGGTATCACAGCTTCAAGCTCCTTCTCTCCACGCTCCAGTTTTCTAAGCATATCGTAATACATATCCTTATAATCCATCGGGAAAAGACCGCTTTCAAACACCGGGTCGGGATAGTTTTCCACCACCAGCGGAAGCTTTAAATCTCTCATACATCTGAAACACGGGTGCATCTCTCTGGTTGCAAAAATATACTCCCATGCATAAACATTTATCTGATCAAATGCCGACCTAAATACCTTTTCGTTATCGGTCATCGACATGATCATTTCCTTTTCCGATGTGATATTTTTGATCATCGCATATATCAGGTATTGATCACCTGCGTTTCCTATCACTCGAAGATCCGTATTTACCCATATCTTCGCATCACCACAGCTCTTTGAGCATATCGTACGCGTAGTTTCGCACGTCTCTTCTTCACCTGATTCTATGGCTCTTTTTATCGTATTCTCATATATGGTTTTGTTTTCCTCATCAAGCATATCCCACGGATTTGTTCCGATGATGGCTTTCTCATCCATATTCATCCCGAGCTCTTTGATGTATTTTTTATTTACCCTCAGTATCTCAAGCTCGCCCTCTTTATATGTAAAGATCGAAGCCGCACCGACAAAATTGCTGAATATAAGCGTCTCAAGAGAATCCGGCTCCCAGAACTTACCCGCATCCATAGTCCTTATCAGATTGAGCGCCGGAGTCATGGGCTCATGATCCGTGATCGCAAGTTTTTTAAGAAATGTCTCCTTCAAAAGGGGCTCTGAGTAGAGATACCCCTGGATATAATAACATCCTATACTTTCCATATAGTCGGCAAGCTCTACGGTCTCTACGGCCTCGGCGATTATCTGGGTGTTCAGCCAGCGAGCCAGCTGTACGATGGAACTGATAATCGTTCCGCCTCTTCCGCCAAGCTCACCTCCGAAGAATCTCATATCAAGCTTGATTATATCGAAATCGAGATCCTTTAATATATTCAATGAAGAGTATCCGCTTCCGAAATCATCTATCTCAACTATATACCCGTACTTGTGAAGATCACTTAGCACACCCGCTACAAGTTCAAGACCTCCGATCGCAGAAGACTCGGTGATCTCGATACGCAGATATCTTACGGGTACGTCATATTTTTTTCTGATAGCCTCCATATTCTCGACATAATCACGTCTCAAAACATCGTATCTTGACAGATTACATGAGATTGGCACGATAGGAAGTCTGGCATCGATACAGCTTTTGACAAACCGACAGACATCCTCAAACACACACAGATCAGCTTTATAGATCAGATCATAAGACTCAAGAACCGGAATAAAGTTTACCGGCATCTGAAGACCGTTCTCAGGATCATTCCAACGCATCAAAGCCTCAGCTCCAACCATCCTGCCTGTCGAATGATTGATCTGCGGCTGATACACGGCATATATCCTACCCTCGTTTAACGCGGCATCCAGTCCGTCTACTATCTCGTCTTCACTTAGCTGTCTGTTCATACAAAACGCCTCCTATCCGGAGAATCACTTCCCATGCTTGGCATACATCGCCCACACTCCCCCGCCTACTATGACGGCACCGCCGAAAATATTTCCTATGGTGACCGGGAGAAGATTGTTTATTAAAAATGAACCGACACTGCCCTCTGCTCCCAAAAACAGACCTGTCGGTATAAAGTACATATTCGCAACGCTATGCTCAAATCCGCAAAGCACAAAAAGCATGACCGGAGCAAACACGGCTATCGCTTTTCCGCCAAGACTCGATGAGCCCATAGCTACCCATACGGCAAGACAAACCAATACGTTACAAAGGATAGCCTTGATCACGGCCTCTACCGGATCAATGGCCATCTTCGACGCAGCCGCACCCATCATCGTGCTTCCGAGTGCACCGTCAAACATTTTGTCCATATTTGAATAAACGACAGCCAATGCCAAAAGCAAGCCGCCGATAAAATTACCCAGATATACAAATAACCAGTTTTTAAGAATACCAACACCCTTTACAGGTCTCTCACCGTTTCCGAACCACGGTGCAACAAGTAAGCAGTTTCCCGTAAACAGTTCAACCCCTACGGTCACTACCAAAAAAAGGCCAACCGGAAATACGCAGGCTCCGATAAGCTTACCCGCTGTTCCTCCGACTGCGGTAGCAGCCACTTGTGAGCCAAGACCGCCGAGTGCGATAAAAAAGCCCGCAAACACTCCCGAAAGCAGCAGCTTCCAGACAGGCATCGTGGTTTTTGCCTTCGCTGTCACAGCGTAGGACGATAGAATCTCAGGTGATGATTTCATGAGTACCTCCATTACGACTAATACCCTAGAACGCAAAGCGTTCTTTCCCCGGGCACGCTCTCCTGTATACTGTATCCTGCTTAAAGCTTAGGGGACCGGTTCTCGGTCCCCTAAGCTTTAAGCAGGATACGGGAGTCGAACCCGCCTCCTCAGCTTGGGAAGCTGATATACTACCGATGTACTAATCCTGCAAACATAATATATTTTAGTCGATTTTAAGCGATTTGTCAAGGGCGCGAGGCCAGGTCTTGCTGCAGAGGTTCGAGAAAATGAACAAACGTCCCCGATGTGTTCGATATCTCGTAAGAAGGGTCAAGCTCTGTATACTTAAAATGCTTTAATCCGCCTTCTTCCATCCTCTTCCAAAACGTCTTTAACACTGCGAACGGAAGATAGTAAAACGTATCACGATCCTTGAAATATATGATCAGAAACGATACTCCGTCCTGTGCCTCAAAGTCCTCCATAAATCGATACTGATGCTCGTGTATGTTCGCCAGCGGGAACGAATCTTTCTGACACTCCTTTGCATCAAAGCAAACTGGGACTCCCTGTACCACTCCGATATAGTCGACCGTACTCTTCTGATCAAAGTAGGCAAGCGTTATATGACGTGTCTGCTTGTCTATCTTCATCGGTGTGATAGGTGTGGGGACTTTTTGTATCAGTGCAAGATGCTTTTCTCTGTATTTTTCTATGGTGAGGTTGATAAGCTCTTCAAGATATGAACCTCTCAACCCCCTCGAGTTCCATGTACCCATCAGGCAACTACCGACTTTTTGATCATAGCGGCCTTAGCTGTGCTGACAAGCTGCTCAAGTATAGCCAAAGCGAAATCAAGACTTGTACCTAAGCCTCTGCTGGTGATGATGTTTCCGTCGATCGTTACGTTGTCAAAGGTGACCTCTGCTCCCGTCAAACTTTCCTCGAGTCCCGGATAGCAGCAGGCTTTTTTACCGTTCAAAATACCATACTGCCCAAATACGGTCGGTGCAGCGCATATAGCACAAACCCATTTTTTAACCCCGTTCATAGCCATCACAGCGAGCTTTACGTCGTTACTCTGTCCGAGATTCGTGGTGCCCGGCTGACCTCCCGGAAGGATGATGGCATCATACTCCATGATGTTTTCATTTTTCAGGATCGAATCGGTCTTTATGGTAACATCATGTGAACTCACTACCTCCGTGTTGTCGTAGATGGATGCCATCGTCACCTCGACTCCGCCGCGCCTCAAGATATCAACCGTCATCAGCGCTTCAACCGTTTCAAATCCGTCTGCGAATACCATCAATGCTTTGCTCATATTTACCTCCATACTTATCACTTAGCATCTTGAACTGCCATGATCTAGTCTACCACATTTTTGTTTTTACATCAAGTATCAATACAAATAGTCATATGGTCATTATAGTTTTCGAACTCAACTTTGTAGGCTCTCAGATAATAGGATCCGGACGAGCTGCTGCCGTATTTAGAATCTCCGACCAAAGGATGTCCCAAATGCGCCAAAAACGCGCGTATCTGATGACTCTTTCCGGTTATGAGCCAGACCTCCAGTTTTGACCATTTATCTCCATCCCCCGTATCGTACACATCTATCAAGCGAAAAACGGTTGAAATGCTTTCTCTGTCTGCTCCGGGATCATCAAAAACAAAAGCGATGTTTTCATCATTATTCTTTTTATAATATGCATCAAACCTGGTCCACTCGCTTCCTATCTTTTCGGATATATCTCCCTGCGCTATAGCTATATAATACTTCTTTATGCTTCTGTTTTTTATCCCTTCGTTTAGAAGTCGTGTACCCGGGAGAGTCTTTCCTGCGAGTATCAGTCCGCTTGTATTCCGGTCAAGCCTGTTGCAGACTCCCGGAGTAAATGTCCCTAAAGGATCCCAGTCTCCGGTTTTATACATGTATGACAGCATACGCTCGTTTATGCTGATGTCAGAAGGCTTCGCTTTTTGAGAGAGTTCCCCTGCGGGCTTATCTATCACCAGGATATCCTTATCTTCATATACGATCTCATCCGTTTTCAGGCTCGGGACCTCATCCCATGATGCATACGCACCACCCGGACCATGACTGTCAGGATTATCAGTCCCTCTGAACTTCTCGATCGTCTCTTCGGATAACCAGAGCTTTACGCTGTCTCCCTCTGATATGATCTCTTTTCCGTCAGCCTTTGTATCATTTAAAACTATATTCTTTTTTCGGAGCATCTTGTAGATGAAGCCATTCGTCGCTTCTTTAAGATATTTATGAAGATACTTATCGAGCCGCTGCCCGGCATCGTTTGATCCGATAGATAACTCTCGCATTTTTCCCCCGATAGTCAGTAACGCTTCCACTGTCAATATGATCAAGGCAATCCTTGCTTATCACCTACGTACAGTAAAGTGTGGTCACATCGCCAGACTCTGCAGATAGGCGATTACCTCTCGCCTGTCTCTGAGCGGCGCAGCCTTTTCATTTAGATTTTTAAGTCCGTCGACAAGCTTTTTATCATCCCATACAAACCTGATATCAAGCTCCGGAGACCACTTTTTAATTCCCTCTGTCAGATATTTTTTTACATATTCCTGATCCTGGTTGGATGACGATGGCAGGATAAAAACCGTACCGAAAGTAACCACGAGAAAATCAAGCATCATTATCTTTTCGGTTGAAGTAAAAATATAGTCCGTAAAAATAACGCTCCACGGGATCGGCTTTTCACTGAAACGCGATTCATCCTCAGTCTCCGCATCGTCTTTATCTTCCTCATCCTCATCGAGTTCCTCGGCCTCATATTCATGAGTATCTAAAACTCCGCCGTAAATATATGAGCCCACCGCCTCCTCAACAAGCTTGCACCTCTCGAGCGATACGGACCTTTTCTTTCCTGCCGCTACCAAAGCCACGATACGCTTTGCTCCCGGAAGGACCATAAGTACTGCCATCACGGTAAGGATATTTGCTCTGGTAGTCCAGAGCATGATCCCCGTGATAAAAATAGCAATACCTATGACTACCCATACGGCAAGCCATATGAGATTGATCCTTCTGTATCGGCGTATGTAGCCGGGTGTATTTTTAGACGTCATTTTCTTCTCCTGTTTCCGGTGTTTCCGTAGTTTCGGGAGTTTCCGGCATCTCCGTATTCTCCGCGCTCTCCTGCACCTGCGAATCCCTGAATCCGCTCATCTCTATCCTCTTTAGCTCGGAATCGGAGATCTGCTCCTCCAAAGCCTCAGTCTCTGCCTGAGATCTCATCTTTTTTCTGGCGAACAGATCATACATACACGGTACCACGAACAAGGTCAAAAGCGTACCGTATACAAGTCCTCCGATCACGACGATAGCCATCGGTCTGGACATATCCGATCCCATCTGCTTTCCTACGACCATAGGTATAAGACCTAATACCGTAGTGATGGCTGTCATAAGGATCGGGCGCAAACGTGTTCTTCCGGCCTCCACGATAGCTTCTCTTTTTTCCATACCCTGCCCGATAGTACGAAGCTGGTTGGTATAGTCAACAAGCACGATACCGTTGTTTACTATGATACCCGAAAGCATGACAAATCCGATCATGGAGATCACGCTCACCTCGCTTCCGGATACCCAAAGTCCTATGAAACCTCCGGTAAACGCCAAAGGTATAGTAAACATTATGATAAACGGTGACAAAAGTCCCTGGAACTGTGCAACCATGATCAGGTACATAAGAAGCACTGCAAGAACCATCATCAAGAGTACCTGCTGTATGGCTTCCTGTGTCGCCTCATTTTCACCGTTGAGCTCGATGGTGTAACCGGCAGGCGGCTCATACGAGTTCACTGCTTTTTCAACCTCAGCAGCAACCTCCGATGTGATATAGTTTTCATCTACTACACCCTTTACGGATACGGTCCTTGACTGATCCTGATGCCTGATCGCAACAGGTGAAGGAGCGGTCTCAAAGGAGGCGATCTTTGAAAGCTTAACCGACTTCTTTTTCTGAGTCATGTTATCGGTGTAATCGATCTTTAAGCTTCTGAGAAGCTCTCTTGTCAGATTCTCATCTTTTTCGGCTTTTATGAATACCTGATAGTCGTTTGTATCGGTAGACACCTTCGATGAGGATGTGGCATCGGCGACTTTTTTCTTGACCTCCTGGAACACCTGTGCCACGGTAAGCGAGTATCTCATAGCCTTAGCCTTATCTACGGAAATACGGAACTCCTGTCCGGAGTTTTCAAGACCGTTTGAGATGTCCTTTGTACCCTCGACGGACTCGATCTTTTTCATGATCTCCTCGGATATTTCACGAAGCTTGTCGAGGTTTCTTCCCTTTATGTCTACACGGATGCCCTCGCCGGTAAGTGCGGACATATCCATCGCCTGCATGTTTACCTGCAGCTCTGCGTCAATATCCTTTGTTCTTTCCTCGATCTCATCACGGATCTCTTCGTTTGACATGGTACGCTCTTCCTTCAAAAGCGCGTACATGGTCACACTCTTGCCGCTACTTCTCGATGAGCTCATCATGGACATAAATGACGAACCTCCTGAAAAGGCTCCTATCTTATCCATATCCGGGATTGTCTTTATCCTGTCTATAACCTCATCCGAGAGCTTTCTCATCTCGGAGAAATCCTTCTCATCATCAACAGTCATGTTGATGGTCATCTGCGGACTTTCCATATCAGGCATCATGGTAGTTCCGCTCTGCACTGCCAGATATGCAAAAAGTCCAAGCAGTCCGAACGCTACTATGATCACAAGCCATTTAACCCTTAGCATCGGACGAAGTATTCTTGCATAACCGTTTTGAAGTGCCCTGATAAGACGCGGCTCTTTACTCCTGGCACGACGAAGCATACCCGATGACATAGCCGGTACCAAGGTCATCGCTATGATAAGTGAAGCCAAAAGCGTATAGGCAAGTGTCAGTCCCAGATCCACAAAGAGCTGTCTTGTGATACCCTCTGTAAAAATGATCGGAGCAAAAACACAGACCGTAGTAAGTGTAGATGCGATTATGGCTCCGGCTACCTGCTTGGCACCGAGTATTGCAGCACTCCTTATGTTCAGTCCGGCCTGTCTCATTCTGTATATATTCTCGATGACGACGACCGAGTTGTCGACAAGCATTCCGACACCGAGTGCAAGTCCCGAAAGTGAGATGATGTTCAGTGTCACTCCCGAGAAATACATCCCGACAACCGCTCCCACAAGACTGAGCGGGATGGACAATGCTACGATGATCGTTGGCCTCAAATCCCAAAGGAAGAATAACAGTATAACGATAGCGAGCAAGCCTCCGAAAAGAAGGTTCTGTCCTACAGCTCCCACTACGAGATCGATGTAGATACCCTGGTTCATCATTACGGTGATATCGAGATCCTGATACTCCTTTTTAAGAGTTTCAAATCTCTCAAGTACGGCATCGGTAACATCGCCCGTGGAGTAACCCGACTGCTTCTGAAGAATGACTGCCACAGCGGGCTCACCGTTTACTACGGTATAGACATCGTCTGCATTGTTTGTAACCTTGACGTCACATACATCTGAGAGCTTTATAGGCTCGAGCTCGTCCATATCGAAATCAAGGAGTACTAAATCCTTTATATCCGAGTCCGATGTGATCTTGTTTCCGACCTTTACAAGGTAGGTCGCATCACTTTCCTCGACGGATCCGGCAGGCATCTCAAAGTTCTCCGCACGAAGGATACCTTCAAGCATCTCCTTTGTGAGAAGCTTGTTCAGATCCATGTTTTCCTTTGTTGTCTTTTTGGTCTTTTTAAACTCGCTCTTTGCTTTTTTAAGCTCGGACGCACCGCTGTTTAATCCTGCCTGAGCCACACTCATCTCGATCCCGGCAAGTATCTGCTGTTTATTCAGCTGTTCCAAAGCTTTTGATGTTGTGATCTTTCCGCTCGCAAGCTGTCTTCTCATGGTGTTCAGCTTGGCAAGTCCCTTTTTGATCTTTTTCTTTGCGGATTTTATCTGCTTAAGACCTTTGTTTAATTCTTTTTCTTTATCCTTGAGTTCGGCCATACCTGTCTCGGCCTGAGTGAGTCCGGCATCGATCTCTGAAAGCTTTTCATCGATCTCATCCTCGGATACGTCGTATTTTTTCATCTCATCAAGGATTTTATTTCTCATCGTTTTTAATGAGTTTATCTGAATCTCAATTTCCTCAGCTTCACTGCCCGTCGCACTTTTTTGCTTTGCCTCGAGTGCTTCTATCTGAGTTTTTAAAGACGCCAAAGAATCCTTGGCCCCCTTCAGAGCAGTCTTTGCTGTTTTAAGATTGGTGATGGTTGAAGTAAGCTCTTTTTTTGCTGCAGCTAAAGCGGCCTTACCCTTCTTTGCTTCCTTCTCTGATTTTAAGAGAGTTTTTTGCTGCTCTTTAATGCTTGCTATCTGCTCATCTATCTTGCTGAGTCCGCCTGTGATCTCGGAGCTTGCCTGATTGAGCTTTGCTCCGCC
>ONKC01000059.1 GCA_900318295.1 uncultured Eubacteriales bacterium | reverse complement strand
CAAAAAAACGCCCAAATGGTAGTCAAGGGTGGTAGTCAAAATTACTATAGCTGCCCCACATGATATCTTCTATATTATATGTAAGAATCTCGCAGATCCATCATGCGAGACGAGACATCAAATGGAGTCCGGGTAGGGCTCCTTTTTGATCCCTAACCCCTGTCTGTCAGCCGGATTTTGAGCGGGATGATGTTCCCGTCTTTTGAGTGCTGACAGATGGCATCGATCGGCTTTCGCTGCTTCACTGTCACCACCTCCGTAATTTGAATTACAGAACATTTGTTCTTAAAATGCAAGTACTAGATGTGTGACCACCATGCGAACGGGTGTTCCACATGTAGAAAAACAAAGGCGCGCATGCGGGGCATGCGCGCCGGGGGTGGTGCAGTGATCATTTTTCAACAAAAGTGGTTGAATAACCGCCTATGTTATACTCTTCACCCGTGCTGTCTGTTGATGTCGCGGTCAGCACCGTGATAGGAGTGGAAAATGACAGCTGATAGTCATTATATGTGTAGATTGATTTTTTAGTTGTTTCTTTATAATTTCCATAGTTGCAACCGCTGAAAAAGGCGTAAACCTCATCCACATTCCAACACCATTTACGCTCGGCGTATAGTGCTCTTCTACAAAGGGCTTGATTCAGTTTTGCTTCTCCGGTAGAAGTATCCAGATAATCGTGCAATACATTGTCGTGAACGACAAAGCAATCATTTTCTATTTTGGAACTATTTCCTTTATTTACATTATAACTCTCACCGTGTGTGAAGAGATTCAGATTGCCCATCACGTAGTTTGCGGTCATCGAAGGAGCATCTGCCAGACTGAAATCATCTGCACCCAGAAGATTGGTGGTGATATTACCTTTCGTCTGGCCATGTGTGTCTACACCATTCTTTTTAAGATATGACCAAAAATCTTTTGCGCCGTCTTTCGAATCGCGCTGTGCCAGATAGTAATGGTACAAAATCTGCGAGCAGACATTATCAACCATCTTATCTGTACCTGTAAACTGCTTTTCACCGGGATAAACCAATCTCCAATCCGACTTATCTAATCCGTCATAAGTATAAGTCTCTCCGAGTGTAGTTATATAGTATGACGTATGGACGGTTATATCAGATCTGTATTCAGGTCGCTCAACAGCCAAAACTCCGTTTTTCAGGTAACAGAAGTTGTCATTCCCAGTAAGAACACCACCGTCAATCTTCGATAATCCGTCAATATAATCTGAGGTGTCGTTCCAGTAGTTCTGTACCTCGTCGCAGTCGCCCCCGATACTTTTACTCATTTTTTTATCCTGAGAAACACAGCTCGAGGCTAACAAATAATAGTCTCCTAACAAGACAGTGGCTTGATCACATATTTTAGGAACTATATCTTTAATTTCACCTTCAAACCCGTGTGTGAGTTTTTGAGAATTGATCAATCCGTTGATTCCGCGATCGCCTAATCCTTCTGCTACTAACTCATTGCAAAACTGCTCGTAGGTACTCATCACCTCGGAAACCCAGGTGTGATGACTTGTCATAGCCCTGATTGCCAATTGGTTGATAAGTGAGTTAATGGCATCATTACTATAAACATCCAGTTTCATTGATTTAAATCTTTTGCTTAACGACCGCCAATTCTTATAGAAATCATCAGATGCGATAAGCTTATGATCATCAAGTGCTTTTTTTATCGATTTGGTGAACCGAGATTTCAACTGGCTTTTGTAGGTGTCGACATCAAAATCAATAGAATTTGTATCCGGCATGTACTCTGAAGGTATTGCTACACTCGAAAACTTGCTGGTTTTTTCCGCGTTATCGGCGTAATCAGGAATCCCGTTTTCAACGTTTTTACTCGAAAAAGTCAGAGCGCCTGTTCCATCATCAACATGCAGAATCATAACACCGTCGTGTTTAGATTCTTCCCACCATTTTTCTGTTTCATCAGTCAGATATGCTTTATTAATCTCATCTTTAATCATAAAAGCTCGAACGAACGGCATTATCAGAAGCATGATTGATACACTCTGGATCAAATCCAAGCCTGACGATACCATTCGCTTGATTCCTTTAATTCTTACAACAAATGCTGAAAACATGGCTATAGAAACGAATGCAGATATCATGTCCGGCGCTAAAGTCACAAATTCGTGACCTCTTCAGTTTCAGCCTTTACAGGGTAGGACTTTGTCTGATAATCCAGAACATATCCCTGTGTTTTTACGATAAAGTTCTTTTTCATGGCAATTCCTCCCTTGTTTACGTTTCTTTGTTTCCGCCTTCACCTATATATCAGATGGTAATATTGTTTTTTAAGAGGAACGCACAAAAAAAAGATAAAGAATCTTCGTGCCGAGACAGGTATGTATCAGATTAAGTTTGTGAATACTTTGGTATGCCGAGACGTACTCTGGAAGCATGGGAAAAAATCCCCTTCGCGAGGGAACTCTCCCCGGTGAAGGTGTGCCGGGGCAATGCTTTAGAAGATCGGCCATAATATAGGCCACTTATGATATTCCAAGCAGAGTGATAAATTATCAAAACGGCAATACTAAGTTCATTTTGCCGAAATACCACTTGACAGCATGTTCAATCCGGTGTATTATCAAATTGGCAATGTTATATTAAAATTGCCGATTTGTTAAAGAATGGAAGTGAGTTTATATGACTACTCAGGATATATTACTATTACAAAATCTTCGCAAAATACAAGTATTCAGCAGGGCCGATGTTTTTGATGCGCTCAAAAACGAAGGAGCGCAGGTAAGTAAGGCCCTTGCCAATTATAAGCTACAGCGTTTTCTTAAAGAGGGTTCCATCATCCGCGTTGGGCGGAACCAATACCACATAACAGATGGCGAGGTTACTGAATACTCCCATATATACTCGAAGATATCTTTAGATGTCGTCGGAACAATCTCCAATAATCATCCACTTTTGGATTTTAGAGTGTTTGAGCTAGTCCAGCTCAATGAATTTGTTAATCATTTGATTGCACATAATGTTCTGTTCATTTCAACAGAAGGTGACTATGGCAGTTTTGTTTTTCAAACACTCAAAGAACACTATCCCGGCAAGGTCCTGTTGTATCCGGATCAGGATATGTATCACAATTATGTTTCCGATGATTCCATCATTATAACCAGACTAATCTCAGAATCACCGCGTGGAACTAAGGAAAACTGGAATACAAGACCTGAAAAGTTTCTTGTTGATCTGATTTCTGATAAATGGTTGGCAGAAGCAGTAAACCACGGAGAATACAAAAGAATATTTGAAGAGTGCTTTCAAAAATATGCCATAGATGAAACAACAATGTTTCGCTATGCCAGAAGACGAGGTGCGAATAATAAGCTTAAAGAGTTTATCCAAAATGAAACATCTATAAAACTAAGGACGGTATAATATATGATAGTAAAAGAAAACTATGAGGAAGCACATATCCGGGATTTACAAGACAAAAGTCATAGAGACCCTGGGCTGATAGAGAGAACCCTGTATGCGTTTGGCCTGCTTGAGGCTCTGGTTCAGGTTGAAATGCCCTTTATCTTCAAGGGTGGGACAAGCTTGTTATTATTATTGGATAGACCTATGCGTTTATCCACAGACATTGATATTGTCGTTGAGCCGGGTACTGATGTTGAATACTACATCGAAAAAGCCGCAGATATTTTTCCGTTTTCTGCTCAGGAGGAGCAAGTTCGGCACGGAAGAAATGATATAGAGAAAAGGCATTTCAGATTCACATACGTGTCCCCGGTCCTTCAAAAACCATTTTACATTCTACTGGATGTACTCTATGAAAAGAACAATTATTCCCAATTGGTTACAAAAGAGATTTCAAACGACATTCTTCTGTCCTCCGGGAATGCATTGAAGGTGCAAGTCCCATCCATAGACTGTATTCTCGGGGATAAACTGACTGCTTTTGCCCCACATACTACTGGTGTGCCCTTAAACGCAAACAAGGACATGGAAATAATGAAACAGTTTTATGATATATGTACACTGTTGGAGGCTTTCTCCAATTATGATGATGTAAAAAACACCTACGCGAGAGTTGTAGATACGGAGATTAGATATCGGGGTGGCACCCTATCTTCTGAAGACGCATTACGAGATACGATATATTCAGCAATCGCAATTGGAGCCCGTGGAAATCTGGCACCAGAAGACTATCCATCCTATGTTCGTGGGGCAAGGGATGTAAGAACGCATATCTATGCAGAAACATATTCTCCTGAAATAGCGGCGGTAAGATCTCCCGGGGTCGTGTATTTATCGACATGTCTTCTTGCAGATTCGAAATATGAACGGATAGACACGTTTGATGATTTGCTCAATGAATCGCTCCGGCATCCGAAAATCAAAATGTTAAATTATCTGAAAAAAATCAATCCTGAAGCATATGCCTATGCGGTAAAAGCTGATAGATTACTAATGAATACACTATGAGCAAAATATAAGTATAATGCATCTCCCTTAAATCCACTCAGACGCCCATTGCTTCAGTGCATCTTCAGATTCACCGGCATTAAACCGCTTTCCGGTCATGAACCTTGCTCCCGGTGCCGGTGCTTCACATTCGGCGTAGAGGTCACCTCCGGAACAGTCGTTATCTCAGGTGTTTGCTCCAGTGTCGAACTCGCAGTAACATTTCCTAACTCTGTCTCTTCAGTCTGAACTTTACTTTTACATTCCCCTTACCCAAGGCTTTTACCAGCCCCCTCGTTTTGGTTATCTTCCCAAGATCCGTGTACTCATATCCGGATTCAAAGCTCTTATCCGTTCAGTTCATTCATCTTAACTGTGAACGGCATACGAGCCACCAACTGATCCTACCAAAATAGCGTGTTTTCATATGGCACCTCCATCGATTCTCTTGATTGGCTTAGCAGGTACTCCGCCAACAATCGTATCTGCATCAACATCCTTTGTCACGACTGCTCCGGCCGCTACGACCGCATTATCTCCGATAGACACGCCGGGAGTAATCGTGGCATTTGCTCCAATCCAGACTTTTTTACCGATATGAACCGGTGACGGATGAAGTGCCTGCCGCTTCTTAGGATCCATATCATGGTTTAGCGTAGCTATGACGACACCGTGCCCGATCAGAGCGCCATCATCAATAAAGATTCCGCCCTGATCCTGAAACTTACATCCGGCATTGATAAACACATTTTTCCCAAGCGTGATGTTCTTTCCGAAATCCGTGTAAAATGGTGGAAACAACCCAAACTGCTCATCCACAGGCTTTCCGATCAGTTTTGAAAAAAGACTGCGTAGTTCCCCCGGCTCATGATAAACCGAGTTGATCTCCATCGTAATCTTCTGAGCTTCTCGAGAATAGTACCTCATCGTATCGATTACAGCCGGATCCTCCCCAATAATTTCCTCGTTTGAAAGTGCTCTCAACAGTTCTTCTATGTTCATAGCAAGTCCTCCCTTCAACCTATACAAGTATTATACAACTTCATTCCAAGCGCTGCCGGCGTACCAGTTCCGCGAAGAGGCCATTTTTGGCGATAAGTTCATCGTATGTCCCCTCCTCGGCGATAGCCCCGTCGTCCACGACCATGATACGATCGCAGTTTTTAACGGTAGACAGTCGATGCGCCACCACTATGCGCGTGCAATCTAGCTGCGCCAGAGACTCGGAAACCGCCCTCTGTGTGATATTATCAAGAGCCGATGTGGCCTCATCCAACATCAGAACCTTTCGTTTGCTGCAAACAGAGCGGGCGATGATGATCCTTTGTTTCTGACCTCCGGATATTCCTCCACTTCCTTCGGATATCACTGTATGCATACCCATCGGCATGTTTCGTATATCCTCCGCGATCCCGGCGATCTCAGCCGCCTTCCATGCATCATCCAGGGTCGCCTTAGGCGAACCGATGGTTATATTATCAAGGATGGATCCGCTTATCAATCCGGCACTTTGCAAAACAACACCGACCGTAGTTTTTCTGAATGATCTGACATCGATCTGAGAGAGATCATGTTTTCCAAAAATAACACTTCCGCGTTCGGGAGTTTCAAACCCCAGCAGAAGGCGCATGATAGTACTTTTTCCACTACCGGATTTGCCTACAAAGGCCACATACTCTCCCGACTTTATCTTGAACGACAGGTCCTTGAACAGATATGGCATTTTTTCATTATATCGAAAAGCAACATGATTCATCTCGACCGAGCCACTGAAATCCGTAACGGAAGGTCGTCCCTCATCCACCTCCGGGACAGTTTCGAGTATGGGTTCCAGAAGTTCGAATGCAGGCTTGATCCGAACGGCAATCGGCATCATAGTCACGACCTGTGTCACCGCTGCCGTCATCATACCAAAAGCAGAATTAAACGCCATAAACTCGGCCACCGATACACCGCCGTTTCCGGCTGCATAGTAGATCCCGATACCACCGATAAGGCCGATCATCGTCACTATCGCATTTACCGTAAAGAGAAACCATGGTCTGCGATATGTCGCCTGTACATAATCGGAATACTCTCCTGCCCACTTTGCAAAGGCTCGATTCTCCGCGCCTGCCAGCTTGATCTTTTGGATACCGCCAAGCATCGAGCTCACCATACCGGACAGCTTCGTAAATGATGTCTGAGCCTTTTTTTCATATCTCATGGTAAGGATCATGGTCACTACTATGATCCCCACCTGTATGGCAAGCACAGCCAGCGCAGGAAGAGCCAGCGGCGGTGCGATAAAAGCAATCTGTATGATATAGATCAGGCCGAGTAATACCGTAAGTCCTCCGCCAAAACACAACTGCACCATCTGCTCGACTATCATACTCACCTGTGATATCCTGCCGGCAAGGTCACCGGAGGAAAACTGCTTGTAAAAGCTCGAAGGCAGTAATAATGCTCTGGAATACAATGCCGATTCCGCATATACCGTGAGCTTTTGTGATATGCGTCCGATAACCAGATTTCTATTCAAAGTAAACAAAAGGGTTGCTACTGACGCCCCGATCAAAAGCGCTGCGATAGGTAATATAAGCCCCGTATATCCTGACGGGATCACCTCATCAAAAACAATGCGATTTGCGATCGTAGGAAGCATTCCCACAAGGGTGACAAGAAAAGCCATTATGAATACCAACGCATAATCAGACATGTCAAACGAATGGATCAAAAATGAAAAGAAATCGGAAAGAGAGAGCTTGCCCGGCGGGAGCGAACGGTAACACAGTATAGCTGTGTCCTCGAACTCTTTTGCCACCTTTTTGTTGACCCGTATCCTGCATCCTGAGTTGTAATCAAAATACGCATAGCCGGTCATACCGTATGGAAGAACGGCTACTATCTCTCCATTTTTCAGCTTTCCAAGCATCGGCCCGAAGTTCTGCTTGTACCACTTTCCTTCAAGCCTTATATCCCTAACCATGGTTCCGCTCGGGCGGCACATATAGGACAGCCGATCCCTGAAATCTTCCACATCCTCCGGGACTTCACCGGGTTTTGCACCATTATACTTTAATACGGACTGGATCGCTCCGGTTACCCTCTCGCGCTCATTTTTCTCAAATGTCAGGCGGTTTCCGGTCAGACTCCTGGCCAGTTTCTCATAGGCATTTTCCGTATTTTCACGATCCAATCGCGCTCTCGTTTGAAACTGTGATTCAAATTGATCCATCTATACTCCGCCTTCCAAAATCAATCATTTCTGATCAGATCCGCATACATTCCGTCCTTGCGGATCAGTGCCTCATGTGTGCCCCTCTCAACTATCATCCCTTTATCCATCACTATGATCTCATCGCAATCGCGGATAGTTGACAGACGATGCGCCACCACAATACAGGTGATACCCCGATCACGTATCGACTGCATCACCTTTGCCTCACGCTCGGCATCGAGTGCGCTTGTTGCCTCATCTAGTACAAGTATCGTCGGATCCATCGCCAGTACGCGGGCGATCTCAAGTCGCTGCAACTGTCCTCCCGAAAAATTGCATCCACGCGGCATCACACGACCAAAGTATCCCTCAGGCCGCCTTATGATATCATCATGGATATCCGAATCCCGACATGCCAAAATGATCTCAAACTCCTCTATAGACCTGTCCCAGAGACGAACATTGTCAGATATGGAGTCATCAAAAGTCACGATATCCTGATCCACAACTGCCATTGAGCTCTTCAGCTGTTCTCTCGGTACCTCAGACAGGGGTATACCATCAAGTAATATCTCCCCTTCCCATGGCTTATACAATCCGGAAATAAGCTTAGCAACGGTTGATTTTCCACTTCCGCTGCTTCCGACCAACGCAACCCATTTCCCGGGTGTGAGCGTCAGATTGAAATCCTGTATGAGCGGATCTTTTAAAGGCGAATATCCAAACCTGATGTTTTTCAGTTCAACCTGCCCTGACAGCTTTCGGATAGAAGCAAGCTCCTCTTCCGACGCAAACCCATCCTCGGAAACATCAGTAGGATATTTACAAACATCTTCCACTCTATCCATTGACACTTCCATCTCCTGGATCGTCTGACCGAGCTGGATGATCTGATTCATGGGGTCTACAAACATACCGAGAAAACCGGTAAATGCGAGCAGAGAACCGGCAGTGAGAACTCCGCCTATGATCATCCATACACCAATGCAAAGTACGGCGATATTGGCGAGCTGTATCAAAAGCTGTGGGATCATTTCCAGCGATTCGCTGATCCTTTGAAGTCTGACACGCGAACTGTTGACCTTTGCCTGTGTTCCGGCAAAGCGGGTAAAAATACCCTCTTCCGCGCCAACGGAGCGTATGGTTTCGATCATATCGAAACTTCCGACCGTTATGGCAAACTGCTTTCCGGTATCCTGGGTCAAAGACCTCGTGATATCTTTTCTCTTGTTAGAGATAAACCTTGCGATGAAACCGTTTACAATGACCATCCCCACTCCCACGCAGGTAAGCAGGGCACTATAGGAAAACATCACAACAGCATACAGTATGAGCATCACTATATTTATCAATGATGGCGCAAGAAGCGACATCAGAGTAAACATGATCGTCTCATTTTCTATCTGACGTGTTTGGATATCACCCACCGAACGTTGAGAATAAAAACCTACGGGGAGCCTTAGCAGGTGTTGCATAAATCTGCTTGATGAAACAACTGCCGACCTTCCCTCTAAACGTTTCAGCTCGATTTCTTTAAGAATTGAAAGAACGCTTACCACAAGCGCCGATATAAGCATGACGATCGCAAACCCCGTAAGCCAACCGGGATTCTCTCCGGTCAGAACATAATCCATAAACCCACGCCCCACTGAGGTGTAGAGGATCTGCGCTACGGACGCGACTGCCGCAAGCAGCATGATGACAAGAATAGCACCATACATGCCTTTAATTCTTTTTTTGATGAAAGCTACTGTACTCGGCTTCGATCCGGTTTTTTCAAACTCCTCACCGGGCGACAACACTACCAGCATCCCGGTATAGCTTTCTTCAAATCTCTCCATAGGAACCTTGACAGTCCCTCTGGCCGGGTCATTGATGATAGCATGATTTCTACTGAAACCATTTAGAACAACAAAGTGATTGAAATTCCAATAAATGATACAGGGAAACTGCGTCATCTTTCTGATGCCGCTCAAGTTAACAGCTTTTCCCTTTGCCTCAAGTCCGTAGTATCTTGCAGCTTTAACTATATTTGACATAGTAGCGCCGTCACGGCTTACCCCGCACTCGGCGCGGACCTGCTCAAGCGGCACCCATTTTCCATAATAAGCCATTACCATAGCAAGAGATGCCGCACCACATTCCACGGCTTCCATCTGCAATATAGGCGGGACCTTTTTTACTCTGTGCATCGACTTTCCTCCGTTAAAAGAGCAGTGAGATTGGAGACTGCTCTTTTGCTATGATAGTCGCAGAGAGTATTTCTCCGTCATCTATATCCGACATATCTTCGCCGTTTATCAGTACTGAATAGCCGAAGTTTCTGTCTCCCATTACAGCCTCAGTCATAGACTCGTCTCCTGCCATGAGCGACTGCACATCAACTCTTTTGATCGAGTGCGTTGAGAGTGTTTCCACATAAAAGGTCTTTCCCTTTATCATAACCCGATCGCCCTCTCTGATCTCAGACAATTCCCGGCTATCCACTATACAAGAGATCGATGAGCTACCCGGCAGTCTTACTGCCGTGACACTGATGTCAGTATGTACGGAACCGAAAAATCCCCACATAAATATACCGACAATGAGAGCCACACAGGCTATCATTGTCAGTATAATTCCGGGATTCGATACGTGAAGGGCTTCCTCCAGATCATCGGCTCTCCGCATTTTTTCAAGAGCTTTTGGATTGGCATATTTATCGATCATAACTAATCTCGTCCTTCACTCCACTTTTACATAAGTCTACCAGGAATAGCAGATATGAAACCGCCACCGGAGAGCGCTTCCATCTGCTCATCAGTCAGATCGATCCCTTCTGCTCCTGCCAACTCCAGAAACTCTTCCGGAGTCTTGCACTCTTTTGCCTTTTCCATCTGATCTTCAGTAAGGTTACTGAACAGTTTTTCGAAATCCATGATAATCTCCTTTAAACAATAATAAATTTTTGTCATTTTTGATTGTAAATTTCTTTGTCGTTCCCTTCTTCATAACTAATATCTACGACTAACTGAGAGTAATATCGTTACGAATATTATAATACCATTTTTTCGTGCGTTTTACAATAGTTTCTTTTTCATTTTGTATGCTTTACAGCATCATGATGGCTTCCGTGTTTCTCTTCCGAAAGCCCCAAAAATCTACTTTGTGAGTCGTTCTTTTAAATCTCTGATCGTATCATCCGATACACCGCAAAACTTCAGGTAATCTGATGCATACTTGCTGAGGTCGGCAGTCTCCGGATCAACACCGGCATCACCTATCAATATCTCTATCAGGTCATCCGGCTCTCTTTATCATTTCGATAAAACGGTGCGATCGGTGACAGGATCACACCTCCGGATTGACCTATTAGTCCCCCGACATAGTCTTTTCCGTTAATATTACCGGAATTATACGAATAGTCAATCCGAGACCTATCATATTTTTCATAATAATCCTCCGTTTCTTCCGAGTTACGCCTCGATTATCACAGCTTCATAGGGCCTGAGCCTATCGACCTTCCCGGTCTCATTCTCCTTATCTCCATAGCTGTCAAGTAGCACCTTCACCTCAGATGCCTCCGTCACCCCGGCCTCAGCCAGGTCAAGATCCGCTGTATCTCCGGTAAAGTTCGCCGCTATGATCAGCTTTTTATCATCGTTTCCCCTGACAAATGCATACACCTGCTCACTGCCGGCCATGATCTCACGGTAGGTCCCGTCGATCAGCACAGGAGTATCCTTTCGAAAAGCAGCCAGCTTTTTATACCAGTTTAAAACCGATGTGGGATCTTTAGACTCGCTCTCGGCGTTTTGTTCTTTATAATCCTCATGGACAGGCAGCCAAGGCTTTCCGGTAGTAAACCCGGCGTTGTCGGATGCGTCCCACTGCATCGGTGTTCTGGCGTTATCACGGCTGAAACGGTACACACATTCCATCGCCTCAGACTCACTGAGCCCGTTCTCCAGAGCCGTTTCATACTGACTGCGCGAACTGAGATCGTTATAATCATCGATGGATGGCCACGCGATATTTTTAAAACCGAGCTCCTCGCCCTCATATAAAAATGGTGTGCCACGAAGCGTCAAAAGTATCGTACCCATCGCTTTTCCGGCAAGTACGGGATCGGCATCCTTCGGAAAATAATGGTCGATCGATCTGGGCTTATCATGGTTTTCAAAAAAGATCGGATACCAACCATTGGTCGCTGTTGCTACCTGACTGTCACCGAGCGCTTTTTTCAGATCCGTCAGCTTCCACTCTTTCTCCTTGCACCAAACCTCCTGGCCGCCGAACTCCAGATTGACATGACTGAACTCAAAGATCATATCAAAGACGCCGTTTTTGCCGACCCATTGATCCAGTTTTGAGGCGGGAACGCCGTTTGCCTCTCCCACTGTAAAAATATCCCGCCCGTTCTGGACATTTTTTTTGAACTCCTGCAAGAAATCGAGTATGCCATCCGTGTTCGCGGTCATATCGTGTATCCCGACCATTCCGTCCACACCGTCTGAGGGTCCGTCGGAAAGATCGGACGGCTTTTTGATATACGGGATTGCATCCATACGAAACCCGCCGCAGCCTTTGTCCGCCCAGTAGTTTGCGACGTCAAAAAGCGCCTGTCTGACCTTCTCATTCTCCCAGTTCAGGTCCGGCTGCGAGACTGCAAAAGTATGGAGATAGTACTGGCCGCGCGACTCACACCACTTCCACGCAGAGCCTCCGAATATGCTTCGCCAGTTATTCGGCTCGCTCCCGTCAGGCTTCGCATCGCGCCAGATATACCAGTCGCTGTATTCATTATCTTTGCTTTTTGCGGATTCTTCAAACCATTTGCACCTATCGGAGGTGTGGTTGAACACGAGGTCCATGACGACGCGGATATCTCTCTTTTTTGCCTCGTCAAGCAAAACATCCATGTCTTTATCGGTTCCGTACATCGGATTGATCTTGTAGTAATCGGCAACATCATATCCGTTGTCATCCATCGGCGAATCAAACACCGGAGTCAGCCATATCGCCCCGACACCGAGGTCCTTTAGGTAGTCAAGGCGCTCGGTGATACCGTTCAGATCACCATAACCGCTGCCGTCCGAATCCTGAAAACTGTTTACATAAACCTCATATACATTGGTTTTTTGCCACCATTTGATATCTGTCATGGGATCCTCTCCACTACATGCTGTCGCGATAAGCATACATGTTAGTAACAACACCGCAACCAATCTTTTTTTCATAGTATCGTCCTTTTGTCTAAACTCTTTACGGAAGGAACTTCCCTGCTGCAAGTCAAGTATCTTCAGAAAAATGCTCCGCCCCTACAACTATCTTCGATTATAAATGATTAACAGATTTTTTTCAATATCTAAGCAAAAGAAAAGGCAAGCGACCGAAGTGATATGTACCCATAATCCTGGACACATACTTATGAACTAGGCTGAACACATGGATGCTTCCCTATATTTTCGGGGAGGCATCCATTTGGTTTTTGCCT
>ONKC01000055.1 GCA_900318295.1 uncultured Eubacteriales bacterium | reverse complement strand
ACGGGGCAATTTTTGAAAAAAAGACAGAGGCTGAGCTTGCGAAATATCAGCGTCATGAGCAGAAAAAGGATATTTTTGATTCACTCGATTATTACTTTGCAAACTATAACAAAGGAAAGCCGTTTATCCTTGCGGGAACGCAGCAGGGATCGCAGATGATAGACATAGTCCTTGAGGACTACATGAAGCGTCATCCGGAGTATAAAAAACGTCTCGTGGCCGTATATGAGGAGGAAGTCGACAAGGACAAGGTATGCACGGATGTGACTGCTTACGGATCCTCACACGGGATGGATATGTCATCGGAAAAAAATATAGAGATCCTCTATACCAACGATGTTCACTGTGGTGTAGATGCAAAGATAGGTTATGCAGGCCTTTACAGTATCCGAGAGGAGTTAAAGCGCGGCGGGGATGATACTGTCTTAGTCGATAACGGAGATGCCGTACAGGGCGGTCCTATCGGACTTCTCACCAAGGGTGAATCGATCGTGGATCTGATGAACGATGTCGGATATGATGTTGCTATATTCGGAAATCACGAGTTCGACTATCAGATCCCACAGCTTTTCAAGCTGATGGACAGAGCAAAGACATATAAATACATCTCATGTAACTTTACTGATCTTAGGACAGGTAAGCTTGTCGCAGATCCGTCAAAGATCATGGAGGTGGGAGGTAAAAAGATAGCATTTATAGGAGCAACTACTCCGGGCACTATACTTGGATCGACTCCGAAGTATTTCCAGGATGATAAAGGAAACTATATCTACGGTTTTAAGGGTGGTTCCAAGGAAGAACTCTATAATGCTATACAGGCTGAGATAGATGCGGTGAAGAGCAAGGGTGCAGATTATGTAATACTCATGGCTCATTTGGGACTTGATGAGGAGGAAGCACCGTTCAGATCGATAGATGTTATCCCAAATGTAAGCGGACTGGATATCGTTCTTGACGGACATTCACATACTGTGATGAACTGTGAAGTAAAGAAAGGCAAGGACGGAAAGGATGTTCTTCTGACACAGACAGGAACAGGGCTTCAGTATGTAGGAAAGATGACCATCACAGCCGATGGAAAGATATCGGCGGGACTTGTCGGTGATTATCATATAAAGGAGCCAAAGATAACAGATGCGATAAACAGAGAAAAGGCAGAGTTCCAGGAGATACTGGATCGTAAGATCGGAACAGTCGGATTCGATATGGTAGCAAAAAATCCTGACTCGTCCTGGATTGTCAGAATGGCCGAAACAAATCTTGCTGACTTTATTGCCGATGCATATCGTGATTCACTTGGAACTGATATCGGAGTTGTCAATGCAGGCGGTGTTCGCGACAGCATTCCCGCAGGTGATATCACTTATGGAAAATTGATGAATGTACATCCGTCGGCAAACAATCTGGTGACCTATGAGATAACCGGAAAAGAGCTTTTGGATGTTTTGGAGTTCTCAGTTATGTCTCTGCCCGGTGAAAACGGTGGACTGCTTCATTTTTCAGGAATTACCTACGATGTGGATCTGTCCAAGAAAGCAGATATCGAGACAGATGCCTCCGGGGCATTTGTAAAGATAAACGGGAAAGAGCGACGGATCTCAAATGTAAAGATAGGCGGAGAGCCTTTGGATACTGAAAAGACATATACCCTTGCAGGTCAGACATATATCATCAGAGATGGAGGAAACGGCTATAGTAAGTCTATGTTCTCCGGAAAACTGACCGAGGAAACGAAGACGGATATCGAGGTTTTGATCGATTACATCGGAAAGCTTGGCGGAGTCATCCCCGATTCTTATAAAGAGTCTCAGGGAAGGATGCATATAATCAAGGCATGAATCGACGAGGAGGATATTCATGAGCGCAAAGGTGTGGAAAGAATACGACCTTGACAATGTAGCTATAGAAAAAATATCTGAGGACGTTCAGTCCTACATGAAGGAGATCGGTGAGGAATCCCGCAACATCCATCGCAACCGCCTGGTGATCGAGGAGCTCCTTCTAAGGATCAAGGATTCATCTGATGAGGTGAAAAAGATATGCGTGCTGATCGGAAGGCAGTATGGACGGCATGTTTTTAGGATGACTTATAACGGAGTTGCATTTGATCCGACATCGAACGAGGAGAGTTCATTTATCCTTCTTGAAACCATCGGTCTGGTGCCCATGTGGGGATATAAAAGAGGACAGAATGCCGTTTCGATGACCTTGTCGGGAAGAGCAAAGAAGGGGCGTCTCTTTAAGATACTGCTTGCCGTGGTGGTGGCCGGTGCGCTTGGATATTTGGGAACGTTTATGCCCGTAGGAATCAAACAGGGTATAGATGAAAGCTTACTCGCTCCATTGATCAACTGTTTTTTGGGTTTGCTTTCCACGTTTTCGGGATTTATGATCGCATTGACCATCTCGAGCGGAGTTTTGGGAGTGGGAGACGCATCAACATTTTCTCGTATCGGGAAAAAGGTTATATCCAGATTCTTTATATTTACGATGCTGGCAGCTTCGGTCGCTTTGCTGGCTTCATATCCTTTTTTTGAACTTACGACGGGAGAGTCGGGAGGAGCATCATTTAAGATTAAAGAGCTCACCGGGATGTTCTTTGATATCATCCCATCGAATCCCATAGATCCGTTTTCAACAGGAAACTCTCTGCAGATCATTGTCATAGGACTGTTCGTCGGAGTAGGGCTTTTGGTCCTCGGAGAGAGAACAAAATCGTTGGTGACTTTTGTCCGGGAAGGCACAACACTGACGCAGTGGCTGACATCTACGGTATGCTCGGTAGTTCCGGTTTTCGTATTTGTTGCTTTACTCCACCAGATCTGGGGAGGCAGAATTTCAGCTTTGCTTACAGTATGGAAACCTTTGTTGATTGTAGCGATACTAACGATAGTATGGGGCGTTATCGTCGTTATATTTACTTCGATCAGGGTGAGAATATCACCGATCAAGCTTGTGAAAAAGATATTTCCTGCCTACATCCTGGCATTATCGACAGGGTCAAGTATGATGGCTTTTACAACAGGTATGGAAGTCTGCGAAAAAAAGCTCGGCGTAGAGCCTTCATATGTCAGATTTTCGTATCCTATGGGAAATGTTATGTATATGCAGGGGACTGTCATATATCTGGTAGTGATCTCTATGTTTTTTGCAGAAACCTACGGATTAAAGGTGGGCCTGATGTGGCTTGTCATGACAGTGGTGACGGCAGGCTTTTTGGCGATAGCTGTACCGCCGATACCCGGGGCTGCGATCATGCTTTTTACGGTTTTGTTTTCACAGCTGGGGATTCCACAGGATGCTCTGGTCATGGCTACTGCGATGGATGTGGTTGCAGACTTTTTCGATGCGGGAGCGAATGTTTTTCTTATGATACTCGAGATTACCGATGGGGCCAATTCCATGAAGCAGCTTAACCATGAAGTGCTTAATAAATAATACACTGTTTTTGTTAAAAAAGCCCCGCGGGTGCGGGGCTTTAAATTTCACACTATGTCGTGTCTGGAAGTATCACTCTACGTCTCTGTTTATTGTTATACCGGTGAGTGCGACCTGATCGCCGGACAGTGAAAGGTATATGTCCTGGATACTGTCATCAACGCTGGTTAAGTTGCGGATGGAGATTCCGGCGTTTTCCGTAGTCGTGGTGATCACATTATCTTTTCTTTCAAGCCGGACCGTGACATCCATGCCGGCGCTGTTTAGTTTTTTCCATTCATCCCAGTCTACAAAATCTTTTGTTTTTTTAGTATCCATATTGTTTTCCGAAAGACCGTCGGAATCATCCCAGAACTCGCCGTCGAGTCGGATCAGGGCAAACTCTCTGAAATTCGGCCCCTCATAACGTTTGTTGTCAGAAGTAAAGATACTGATAAAAGCAGTGTGCCATACAAGTCTTGCCGTAGGCAGGCTCATGGTATGGAAGTGTACCTCCATTACACCGTCGTAGATCGGGATTCCCTTGACGGAATCAGATCTGTAGCCGTCAATCTGGACGTTTGGAACGTCACCCGGCGGAACATTTATATAGCTTATCTCTTCTGCGATTCGGGATATATAATGCTCGCCGATAGGAGTATCGGATTTAGTGACATTGATATCGTGTATGAGACATTTTTCTCCGGTGATACCAACGTATAAAAATCTCGTGTTGTCCGGGAGAGCTACAGTTACCTGAGTTTCATAGTGCTCATGACGGATAGTGAACATCGCATGATCCTTGTAACGGGCGGCGATGATCTCGTAGTCATCTATATTTGAATCAAGGCCTTCTGAGATATCCATCACATCGACCTTTACTTTTCTTGCTCCTGTAACAGAAGCTTCTCCGTCGAAATGGATCTCTCCGTATTCGAAGTAGTTCATTTCGCTTTTTAGAGGATCTTCTGAGTAAACCTTTGCATCAAGTGAATCGAAGAGTACCAGAGAGGGAAGACCGCCGTCTTTTTCATCGCATAAAAATGTGATAGTGGTAGGCTCCGGAGTGATAAGGAGTCCCTCTGAGATCTCATCTCTGTAGTTGTCACAATCTATCACCGTGTTTGTATCAAGTCCCGGAGTGTCGGTCTTTTCTTTCATCGTATATTCGGCATCCAGATCGATCAGATGCTGCATTAGCTTCGCAAAGTCAGGATCGAACTGAGTTCCGGAGTTTTTGATAAACTCCTCTCGGATCTTCTGCTGGGGGATGGCATCACGGTAGCTTCGGTTTGAAGACATGGCATCGTATGCATCGGCGACTGCGAGGATACGTCCAAGTTCCGGGATGTCTTTTCCCTTCAGGCCCTCCGGATAACCGGTACCGTCATATCTTTCGTGATGGTAGTTTGCTCCGATCGCCAAAAACGGCATGTCGGTGATGCCGGATAGGATCTGCTGACCCAAGGCAGGGTGCTGTTTCATTATCTCATATTCTTCATCGGTGAGCTTACCCTGTTTATTTATGATCTCATCCGGAATGCCAAGTTTTCCGATGTCATGAAGGAGGCCGGCGTAGTAGATTTCCTGACACTCCTTCTCATCCTTGCCCAAAAGCTCGGCTATTTTTCTGGCGTAGTTAGCTACTCGTCCGGAGTGTCCCTGAGTGTATTTTTCTTTTGCATCGAGAGCGGACATAAGTGTTGACGCGGTCTGGTTGAACAGAAGATTCATGCGTTTCTGACTGTCTTTTAAGTGATCCATCTCAATCGAATCACTTCTTTTGGCTTTTGAGTTCATATCGTTCATCGCTATGCCGTAAAGCGATAAAACGACTATGGCAGCGGCTATGTTATTTAGTGAAAGACCGTAGAGAAATATCTGAAAGACAGCGGCTGTTACGGGGATCACGCAAAACAGTGTAAGTGCCATAAACAGCTTTTTTGAAAAAAGCTTTCTGTTCATAATGACGACGACAAGTTGGATTATAATAGAGATGAGAGGGATCACAAAGCTTACGATGTTAAGCGAAGATCGCTGGTACCGATTAAACTCATCAAAAGTATAGTAAAGTCCCGTAAATTGGGATACTATCAAAAGAATGATGCCAATGGAACAAAGTATTGAAACTATCTTAAGCCCGAGGGGCGCTTTTGTTCTTTGCTCATCCGTTTCCACGATCATAGCAGCTAAAAGCAAATTGTAGAATAACAGGATCATGATGATGCATAAAAATGTCAGGAAATTGCAGATGCGTACCATCCAAAAGCCTGTTGTGCTTACGTCTCCTCGATAAATATATGCAAATCGGTCGGATATGATGAGGACAGTAGCAGACAGGATCAGAAGGATAAATGCAGGACGATGCCTGGTTGTCAGGTTTTTGACAAGGATTGAAAAAATCAAAAGAAGAACGCATATCCCTGACAGGATAAGCATAAAATCAAGTTGATATGATTGAAGTATTTTTAACATGAGTGCTCCTGTGCGGAAATACGGTTTATAGTGTACGTTGATACAGTGCGATTATATCAATATTTTTATCAACTGTCAACTTTCAAATGCTTGACCTTGGGAGCGGATAGTGGTATAATCTAGCTTGGATTTGTCTGATTTTTTGCGCGAGGAGAAGACAGCATGAATAAAACCAAAATCAATATAATGCGTGTAGTGGTCATGATGGTTGGTATAATCATCAATGTGACTCTTTCTTTTGTTGCTCAAAAGCTTGAACTCCCACTGTTTTTGGATACCATTGGTACTATAGTCGTTTCAGCCGTAACAGGATGCCTTTGGGGATTATCCACGGCAGTCGGAACTTCCGTCATTTGTTCTGTTTTTAATCCGACATCCATCTATTATATGAGTGTGGGAGTTTTAGTCTCCCTGATTTCCGTTGCTGCTTTGCGTCGACATAAACTATACAAGAAAAGATACAACATACCGTTCGTTATCCTGCTGGCTCTGGTCGGAGGTGCTCTGGGAACGGGTATAAACTGGGTTTTGACAGGCGGACCGAATTATGCGGATGTTGCCGATATCGCGAGATATATTGCCGGAGACAGCGAAGGTATATACGGGATAATGTGTGTAGTGTTAAGTGTAACTGCTGACATTGCGGATAAGACGATCTGTGTTGTAGCAGCCTTTCTCCTGTATTCGGCTATCCCGAAGAAGATCCGTGAGGATCTGTGGAACAGTAATTGGCATCAGAAGCCGGTATCTGCAGAAGGAATCGATGCTCTTGACAAAAGTGCCAAAGGGACATATACACTCGGTGGGCGTATTTTTGTACTGATCCTGGCTACGGGAATCCTGTTGATCACGGCTCAGAGCCTCATTACACTCAAATTGTATGAGGATACGGTGCACGATGATTATTCATCTACGGTTAAGAAGGCGTCTGAGTTTATCGCCGAAACAGTAGATGCTGATAGGGTCGACGAGTATATGAAGAGTTTTATGACCGCCTCAACCTGTAATCTGACGAACTACAGGAGTTCATATGAGTCGATACAAAAAGCGATGAAAGCCATAAACGGCATCAAGTACATGTATGTATATCAAATCAAAAAGGATGGCGTTTATCTGGTAATGGATGTGGATCCTGAGGAAAAGGATACCATGATAGGAACACGTTTGGAATTTGATAAGACATTTCTTCCATACAAGGATGATCTGTTGGCAGGTAAGGAGATACCTGTGATGGAGAGCGATGACAAGTATGGTCATCTGTTGACGGCTTATACGCCGATAAAGGATTCGGAGGGACGTTGCGTGGCTTATGCCGGAGCTGATGTCGAGTATTCAAGTATGGAAAACTATACGAAAAAATACCTGACCCATACGGCACTTATCATAGTAGGATTCTTCCTTTTCATAGTTGCGACTGCTTTGTGGATCACGAAGTTCTTCATGGTCAGACCGCTGAAAGCCATCGCGATAGCCGTGGATGATTTTGCAGTCGAAGACGTAGAGCAAAAAACATTGGATCAAAAGGTTAAGGATTTCCGAGACCTCAGGATAAAAACTGATGATGAGATAGAGTTTTTATATGATGCTTTATGCAAGATGATGATATCCGTGGCTGAGCAGATGCGTGACCTCAGACACTATACAGAGGCGACCGCGCAGATGCAGAACGGACTTATCATCACGATGGCAGACATGGTCGAGAGTCGTGATTCCGATACGGGAGCTCATATCCAAAAGACGGCGGCGTATGTGAGGATCATACTTGATGGGTTAAAGAGAAAGGGGTATTATGCTGAGAAGCTTACTCCTAAGTATATGTCAGATGCTGTTATATCAGCACCTCTTCATGATGTCGGAAAGATAAATGTACCGGATGCCGTTCTGAACAAGCCCGGAAAGCTTAACGATGAAGAATACGAGATCATCAAGACGCATACTACTGCAGGTCGTGAGATCATAGAACGTGCTATAGATACGGTTCATGGAGAGAACTATCTTAAAGAAGCGAGAAATATGGCGGCTTACCACCATGAGCGCTGGGACGGAAAAGGTTATCCCGAGGGACTTCACGGGGAGGTTATCCCGTTGTCTGCCCGAGTGATGGCGGTTGCTGATGTGTTTGATGCATTGACATCCAAACGAGTTTATAAACCGGCGTTTTCACCGGAAAAGGCGATCGAGATAATCCAGGAGGGATCGGGAAGTCAGTTTGATCCGAAGTGCGTGGAGGCCTTTATGGATTCGATGACTGATGTTATGGTTATTCTTAAAAAATACAATGAAATCTGACAAGCGAATGTGACCGGAGGACGTTGATGAGGCGAGATATGCTTAGAAGACTGATATCGATTTGTATGGCTGCCATGCTTATGTGCGGCCTGTTTGCGTCAACTGCAAGAGCTGCCGAGGAAGGTATGACTTCCGATCCGAGGTATGCCGGGTTAAAGATCGGAGGAGGGTACGCTGTTTCCGGTCAGATAAAGGGAGTTGGCTATACGTCAGAGCTTTTTGATGCCGAAAACGGTCTTCCTACATCCGATGCCAATTTTGTATACTCGGCGAGTGACGGATATATTTGGGTCGGAGGTTATAGTGGTATCCTTCGTTATGATGGAAACACATTCGAGAGATTTGATTCTACAGGAGGACTTACCAGCGGTCGGTCTATTTTTGAAGATTCACAAAAGAGGATGTGGATAGGTACCAATGACAACGGTATCGTTGTGATAGACGGGGACAATACTACAAGGATCACTTATAAGGACGGTCTTCCTTCGTCGTCTATTCGAGGGATAGGTCAGTGCGCGAACGGAGTCATAGTTGTAGGTACTTCCAGCGGAATGGTAACGATCGATGATCAGATGAAGGTAAAGCTGATCGATCATCCGTCGTTAAACGGTCAGTATATCTCTCGAATGAACTGCGATCAGCTCGGAAGGATATTTGCCACAACAAGAAACGGAGATGTTGTCAGAATAGAGAACGGCGAGGTCGGAGCCGAGTTTTATGCGGAAAAACTTGGAGTGGGTGCGGTTTCTGTTGCGTATCCGGATCCTCACAATCCGGAGAACGTTTATCTCGGAACAGTTGACGGAAAGCTGTTTTACGGAACTCCGAACCTTGGCAAAGCAGGTCTTAAGCAGATAAGTGTAGCGCCTCTTGAGGGTGAGATAGTCTGCGTGACATATATCTGTGACAGGATATGGGTGTGCTCGACGATGGCAGCGGGATACATAGACAGGACCAGGAGTTTTAAGCTTTTGAAGGATGTTCCGATGGATAATTCCATCGAGATGGTGACGGCGGATTATCAGGGGAATCTCTGGTTTGCATCCTCCAGACAGGGTGTAATGAAGGTCGTGAGCAGCAATTTCCGCGATATGATGCGTCCTGCAGGTCTCGATCCTACAGTCGTAAACGCTACCTGTCTCAGAAACGGTCTGCTTTATATCGGAGCGGATGACGGATTAAAGATTTTGTCTGAGGACAGCGGTCTTCCTGTCGAGAACGAACTTACCAAGTATATAGGTACGACACGTATTCGTGCGATCACAAAGGATGATAAGGATAACCTTTGGATATGTACATATTCGGATGATAAGGGTGCTATTTGCTATACGGCAAATAACACGATGATCCACTATACCACGGCCAACGGTCTTGTGAGCAATGAGACCAGATGTGCGACTCTTTTAAAGGATGGGTCGATCATAATCGGCACAAACGGGGGCTTAAGTCTTATCAAAAACGGTGAGGTTGTCAAAAACTATTCCGAGGCCAACGGACTTACAAATACCATAATACTTTCGGTAGAGGAGGGGGTTGACGGTCGGATATATGCGGCATCAGACGGAAACGGAATACATGTTATAGACGGAGACAAGATAACTGATATTACAAGAGATGACGGTCTTACAAGTGATGTTATCCTAAGGATAAAGCGCGATGAAACAAGAAATGTAGACTGGCTGATCACATCGAACTCCATTCAGTATATTCAGAATGGTCTCGTAAAGGATGTGAGCACATTCCCGTACAATAATAACTTCGATATATACTTTGGAGATAATGATAATCTTTGGATCCTTTCATCCTACGGAATCTTCTGTGTAAGAGCGCAGGAGCTGTTGGATGATAACGTGAGGGATTACAAACTGTTCACGCTTTCAAACGGTCTTCCCGGAGTTCCGACCGGAAACTCGTTCAGTTACCTCGAAAAGGATGGTACGCTTTATGTGTCCGAAAGGACCGGCGTATGCAGGATGAATATAAACGAGTTTTTTGATTCCAGTTCAGAGATCTATCTTGGAGTAAAATCACTGGTTGTTGACGGAAAGACAATTCTTCCGGATGCAAACGGAAACTATATGATACAAAAGGATGCAGGTCGTATTCAGATAAACGTGGCGGCTTTGGACTATACCATGTCCAATCCACGTGTAAGAGTATATCTTGAGGGAAGCGATGATGAGGGTATCACTGTTGACCAGGATGACCTTTCGACCTTGGAGTACACAGAGCTAAAGTACGGAGATTATACGCTGCATGTCCAGGTTGTTGACCGCGCATCAGGTGAGGTCCGGCAGGAATCAACTGTAAAAATAATCAAAAAGCCAGGATTTTTGGAAATGCCGTTGACTCAGATAATCAGTATCCTCCTGCTGCTTTTGATAGTAGGACTTTTTGTATGGAGACTGATGAATTCCACGGTCGTGAGAAAACAGTATCAGGAGATACGCGCCGCGAAAGAAGAGGCTGAGCAGGCAAATATGGCGAAGTCCAGATTCCTTGCAAACATGTCTCATGAGATACGTACACCTATCAATACTATCATGGGTATGGATGAGATGCTTCTCAGGGAAAACGCTGAGGGGGTTCCAAAGGAGTACTTTACCTCTGTCATCAACTATGCGCTCGATATCCGTACGGCGTCCGAATCACTTCTTGGTTTGATAAATGATATACTTGATATGTCGAGGATCGAATCCGGAAAAATGCACCTTGTGGAAAAGGATTACAACACGGTTGATCTGTTCAGAGCTTTGGTGACTATGATACGTGTCAGAGCCGAGCAAAAAGAGTTAAAATTCGAGGTAAATGTTGATGAGAACATGCCGAAGACACTTCACGGAGATTATGAAAAAATACGTCAGGTAGTCTTAAACCTCCTTTCAAATGCACTGAAGTATACAAGCGTCGGTGGCTTTTCTCTTATCGCAAAGGTCGAGAGTGAGGATGAAGAAAAATGCTCGCTTAGGATAAGCGTAAAGGATTCCGGTATCGGTGTCAAAAAAGAAGATCTGGATAAACTCTTTACCGCCTATGAAAGACTGGATGAGGAGAAGAATACAGGTATCCAGGGAACAGGATTAGGACTGGATATCTCCAGACGTTTTGTTGAGATTATGAACGGAAAGCTCTGGTGTGAGAGTGAATACGGAGAAGGCTCCGAGTTCATCCTGACATTGGATCAAAAGATCGTAGATAAAGAACCCATAGGTGAGTTCAAGGAACATACGGATGATATGATAAAGGGACCGTATATCCCGCAGTTTGTGGCACCTGAGGCAGAGGTTCTCGTGGTCGATGACAACGCGATGAATCTGAATGT
>ONKC01000053.1 GCA_900318295.1 uncultured Eubacteriales bacterium | reverse complement strand
ACCGCAGGTAGCAGTGACCTTATCTCCTTCCTTCATCCGAAGGACGTCTTTCATATGCTTTACATCATCACCGTATATGATGATATTGTCTTCACCCACCTGCTCGGGCGGAACAAATACTCGTCTCATTTTCACCTCATCCGGCCGCTACGCGTCCACCTTCCCCTCAAGGGGAAGGCAGCCATATGCACACCATCCGGCCGCTTCGCGTCCACCTTCCCCTCAAGGGGAAGGCAGGTATGCATACGCCATCCGGTCGCTTCGCGTCCAAAAAACAAAAGTCGTGAGGGCACGCTACCGCGTGCCCTCACATCTAAGTTTCAAAAACTTTCCTCCCGATCAATGAGCTCAGAACAGCTCGTCAAACGTGCCGCCCGCTTCACCCAGTCTGCGCGCGATCTCCTTGGAATCGATGTCCTCATCCTTCCAGTTCTTTACTGCCTTTTCGGCATCTGTCGAGATCGCTTCGGATACAGACTTCTTTATCGTGTCTTTGTCCTGCTTGTCATACACGCTCTGCAGGGCCCTCTTGTACGTCCCACTCTGAATGATCTTCAGATCAGAAAGTCCCGTCATCCAACTGCTCGATGAGTTCTTTAAAGCATTGTTTGAAGAACTAAACAGTGCCTGAGTCGGGTTGAACGTATTCAGAGAGCTGATGTCCATTCCATGTCCCATAGCTTATCACTCCTTTGATATTGATCCTGGGTCATCCTTGACCTGCCCATAGTTCCACCTTAACTATAACATACACAGGCTTTTTTTGCAAGAAAAAAATCGCAGATCACAGATACTTCATAACTCCGTTTTTAACCTCAAACATCTCAAAGGCTGAGGTTACCTGCTTACCGTCAGTACCTGTCATATCAAAACCGATCGCATACTTTCCGTCTCCGAGGTCCGACTCTGCAAATGCAGTGTTTTCGGTAACCTTAAAGGAATCCATTTTTACTTCCTTTACATCATCTCCGGTCATGACATATAAAACCGGTGTGATCTTGTCTCCGACCTTAAGCTTCGTGACATTTTTCGGAGCGACTCCGTACTCCATTTCGTCCTGAGCCCCGAGTATGGTAAACTCATGTGTAGCCGTATCGCATGCCACCGATAAAAACTTCTCTTTTTTATTCAGATAGATTGGGATCTGATAGATCGTATAATCATCATTCATACACACCGCTTCCATGTAGACAGGGTTTTCATCTATGCTTCCCCAAACGCCTCTGAAATTATCCTTAAAAATACCGTTTTCCCAGTCGGCTACCACATCATCCGGAGTCCCTGCCGTACCGAGACAGACAAAAGTTTCGCCGTCATCATAGGTTACAAACAGATCATAACATACGCTTGCCAGATACTTGGCATTTTTCTTTCCGACCTTCAAAACCGCAGTGTTATCATCGGTAATTTTAAGCTTTTTATTATCCAGCGATTTGATGTTGAAGTGTTCCTTTTCTTCGATCTTTTCGCCGTTTAAAAGCTTTGATACATAATCATAACCTTTTTCCGAAAAACCATCGGTCAGATTGTAGGTATAAAAATGCTCAAACGCTTCACTTCCGGATGCCTTTGTGTAGTTGTATAAAAGCTCCTCATCATGCGAATAATTAATAAAGCATGACAGTCCGTGTGCATGTGATTTATACTTACCTTTAACCTGATAAACAACAGCCTCGTCAAGCGCGTCAAGCACCGCCTGCGAGTTCGTCGGAAGGATGTCCTTTGCATGCTTTGCAAGATCTCCCATATCCGCCATATCAGAGTATCCGCTGTTTTTTGTATTTCCTCCGTAGTTCTCGGTCTTCTTTGCAACACGTGAAAACTTACCTAAAAATGCTCCGTCACTCAAAGCTTTTACCAACGCCTCATCACCGAAGCTGTTGTAAGCGGTAAGTACCGGATCGATCTTTGATAGATCGGTGACCGAAAGCGTCGCTTCTTCTGCAAAATCATTTTTTTCACATTCCTTATAGTAGCTGTCACATATCTTTTTACCGAGCTCTGCGGGAGTTATAGTGGTATCATCGGCAAGAGCCTTTACCCAGGAACTGTAATGCCAACCGATACCGGGCTCCGTCTCCTCGCTCGCAACAAGATATCTTGCCTTGTCCTTAAAAATATTCGCAACGTCTACTGTAGCCATCAAACAGGTATCAAAGCCTATGATATCATATGGCGGGTTTTCCGCATCCGGCTCACAGGTCTTTTCAAACGCTTTTTTCATCTCGGGAAGTGAGAGCGAATCTCCTTCATAGTTCTCATCAAGCGCTGCCCCTGAAGGTGTGCCGCCTCCGTGATCCCAGAAAAGAACCATCTTGTGATCGGCAGGATAGTTTTTGTTGCAGAACTTCAAAAAATCCTTCAAAGTGTCGCCGTCACCCATGTTGGCCTGTTTTTTCTCTTCGATCTGATTTAACTCGTCTTTTGAGTACTCATATCTTCCGATCTTTTTTTCACTGATCACTTCGTTCTGCCATGCAGCTGCTCCGCCTGTCTGGATAACTACCTTTACATTATCCGGAAGCTTGACCTGCATCAGCTCGTTCAGATCATCTGTCGCAAAGCCGTTTTCGCTCTCGAGATCCGACCCGCACAGATACCAGTATATTGCCCAGGTTCCGTCGCTTTTTTCGACCGTTTCTTCCGGTGCCGGGGTCAGCTCCTCCTTGGTTTCTTCCTTAAACAATTCCTGAACAAAATTCGAGCTTCCTTCGTCCCCGCAGGCCGAAAGAAGCATCGTCATTATCATCAATATAGCTATAATTTTCTTTTTCATAATTCTCCTCTGATCGCCTCAAGCAGCTCGTCATATTCCTCAAATGCCTTTAACTCAGGGTGCGCTTTCTGTATCTCTGGTGTTGATCGGAACAAAAATCCCGCCTTTGAAGCCTCGATCATTCCGAGATCATTGAAGCTGTCACCGCTTGCTATCGTATCAAAACCGATAGACTGCAAAGCTTTTACCGTCGCATACTTTGACTTTTCAACCCTCATCTTATATCCGGTGATGGTACCGTCATCAGCCACCTCTAAGGTGTTGCAAAAGATCGTCGGCTGACCGAGTTTCTCCATCAGCGGTCCGGCAAACTGAGTAAAGGTATCACTCAAAATGATGACCTGGCATTCCTTTCTGAGTTTGTCCAAAAACTCCTTTGCTCCGGGAAGCGGATCTATCTTTGCGATAGTCTCCTGAATCTCTTTTAATCCGAGGTTGTTTTTATGTAAAATATCGATACGATATTTCATAAGCTTGTCATAATCAGGCTCATCTCTTGTGGTCCTTTTAAGCTCCGGAAGTCCTGTGGCCTCCGAAAATGCGATCCAAATCTCCGGTACCAAAACTCCCTCCAAGTCTAAACATGTGATAGTCATAATAACACTACTCCTCCATTCATTTAATTATCTGCTTTACTCACCTAAATTGTGCTTTTTAATAAACTGTAAAAACTCCGCCTCAGGTATGGGCTTTGAGAAATAAAATCCCTGTATGTACTCCACTCCTATCCGCTCGAGTTCCTCAAGTTCTTCTTTATGCTCGACACCCTCGGCTACTATCCTGAGTTTCATCTCATGAACCATTTTTACGATTGATTGCATCACAAGTCTCGCTCTCTCATTGGTAAAGTAAGACTGCGTCATCTGACGATCAAACTTAACTATCGCCACAGGCATATCGATGATATAGTCAAGATTTGACTGACCGTTTCCAAAATCATCTAAAGAAAACTCTATACCGAAGCGTATCAGCTCGTTCATGTTGTCAAGTACATTTTGACGTATCTCTATCGATGACGACTCTGTGATCTCGAGATTGATATACTTGGGATCAACTCCGAATTTTTGTATGATACCCTGATACAGGTTGGAAAGCTCTCTTTGCTCACACTGCTTCACCGAAAGATTCACTTCTATATACTCGATACCGAGTTTTTTAGGCTCTTTATCCCTGATAAACTTACATACCTTTTCAAACACGATGTGACCGAGTTCAAGTATGTGTCCGGTCTCCTCCGCCACAGGAATAAACACACCTGGCGGTATGATCGTGCCGTCATTTTTTCTGATACGGACCAGTGCCTCCGCAGAAACAAACTTTTTATCCTTCACAGACCATATCGGCTGGAAAAATACCACGACTCTGTCCTGCTTCATAGCAGATATGATCTCTTTTTTGGTCTTCTCAAACTCCAGTGCTTCTTTTACCTTACTGTCATCAAGATAAATAACCTCCCCAGAGCTGTCGACACCAGTATTGAATGCGTAGTTTGCCAGTGCAAAAATGCTTGCCGGAGATCCCAGCTCCTCACTGTCTTCCATGACCAAAAATGAAGGATTAAGAAGATGAGATTTTTCATTTTTTTCTCCGTAAACCCAATCGGATGAAAAGTCGTATTTTAGTTTATTTACAATCGAAGATATATCCTCGGTTCCATATTTGTATACAAGCACAAACCCGGCTCTCGTGTTACGGAATACCAGATTGTGCGCCACTTCGTCGAAATACTTCACAAGCGATGATCTGATCTCGTCATCGGATTCTATGAGGCCGGCATGAGCCTGAAAAGAAATACTTATCAACGAAAAACGCTTGCCACGGTTAAACTCCTGACTCATATAATCATGGAGCATCGGAAGGTTAAATGTACCTGTCACACGGTCTATACCTGCTGTCGGGTTTTCCAATACGGCAAAAAGCACTGTCATACCAATCGCGGTCGCAAAGCCTATCAAAAGCAGTTTATTGTTGAAAAACTGTATCAGAGCCGCCACAACCCAACTCGAAACCCATAAAACAACTGCCGAGTGTCGCTGCTTGTTCATCCTTTTTCCAAAAAATATCAAAATGATCATCGTTGTAAACAGGGCCATAAGGCATGCTGCATACGTCAAAAGGACAGCCGCTCCCTCGGTAAATGCATGCGAGGGATCCGACACGTTGAACTCTATCGGCAAAACAGCTATCAGCACTGATACAACGATATCGACCGCCAAACAGATATAAGCAAATCTGCGGTATCGCCTGTATGAGAAGCAGTCATAAAGCGAATAAACAAGTGCCGATGTAGCCTCGTAAACAAGACATACTATGTATGCCTTGCACACCATCTCCGTAAGCCACTCCGGGATCACGTCGATATAATAAAGCGCCACCATGGAAAGAATGTCAAAGCAGATCGCTATGATAGAGACTGACAACGCAGCTACGAACAGTTTTGATGTATAGATCAGGGGACGTCCTTTTCGCATGAGCACATTTGTGATAAAAATGATCAGCATGAGTACCAATCCACAACACTGTACTTCTATATTCATAAGCCGTCCCTCCTTTCTACATTCCTAAAATTATATTTTACACCAAATCAGCAATTTAGTCAATTCTCAAGCTTTGCCAGCTTAGCACTCTGATCAGCAGCTATGAGACTGTCTATAACCTCGTCCAGATCACCGTTTATAACCGAATCAAGCTGATGAAGAGTAAGCTTGATCCTGTGATCGGTCACTCTTCCCTGTGGGAAATTGTAAGTCCTGATCTTCTCCGAGCGGTCTCCTGTTCCTATCTGTGATCGTCTTTTTTCCGCCTCCTCAGAGTGAGCCTTCTCCTGCTCGAGTTCGTAAAGACGAGCTCTGAGAACCTTGAGCGCCTTGTCTTTATTTTTAAGCTGTGACTTTTCGTCCTGACATGAGATCACGATTCCGGTCGGAATGTGTGTGAGCCTGACGGCAGAATCCGTCGTATTGACACACTGTCCGCCGTTTCCCGATGCACGGAACACATCGAACCTGCAGTCATTCATATCTATCTCGACCTCGACATCCTCAACCTCGGGCATGATAGCGACCGTAGCCGTCGAAGTGTGAATCCTTCCGCCGGACTCCGTGACGGGGATCCTCTGTACACGGTGAACTCCGCTCTCATACTTAAGCTTTGAGTACGCCCCATTCCCGTTTATCATAAAAACGATCTCTTTGAATCCTCCTATGCCGTTTTCATTGGAGTTCATCGTGTCCACCTTCCAATGCTCTCGCTCGGCATACTTGGCATACATACGGAAAAGATCCGCCGCAAAAAGCGCAGCCTCATCTCCGCCGGCTCCCGCTCTGATCTCGACGATGACATTTTTCTCATCATTGGGATCCTTTGGCAAAAGCAGTATCTTCATATCCTTCTCGATAGTCTCAAGACGGTCTTTTAGCTCGCTAAGCTCCTCCTTGGCCATCTCACGGATCTCTTCATCGGACTCCTCCTCGAGCATCATCTTTGAATCCTCGATGCCCTCCAGAGTTTCCTTATATTCACGATACTTCATCACGATAGGCTCAAGCTCAGCCTGCTCCTGCATCCTTTTTCTATAGACCTCGGCGTCGTTCATCACCTCCGGCGATGACAGCTCCGACAACACCTCATCATATCTGAGTGAAATATCTTCCACGTGTTCAAACATTTTTATTATCCCCCATTCCGAAGCGTAGCGACAAAGTGGCGACGAGATTTTTCACACTACCCTCTATGACGGCCGCTTACAACTCTGTCACACCCGGCATAATCCTTTTTGATCTGTATATCCTTAAACCCGTTTTCTCTCATGAGCGAGGCCACAGCCTCTCCCTGATCATATCCAATCTCGAAAACAAGACTTCCGCCATTTCGTAAAAATGTGCCGATTTCCGCAATGATACTCTTGTAGAAGACAAGCCCGTCCTCTCCTCCGTCCAGCGCCATCACCGGCTCGTAGTCGCAGACCTCCTCCATCAGAGTCTCGATCACAGCCCGTCTGATATAAGGCGGGTTACTGATGATAAGATCAAAACCGGTATCCTCTTTTTTCAGATCATGCTTGGCATCCTTTACTTCACAGGATACCTTTTTTGCACCCGGCTTAATGGCTTCCCACATATCCCCCTGAAGAAGTTCTATCTTCACATCGTTTATCCTTGCATTGACCCCAGCTGTCTTAAGTGCTTCAATTGACTTATCCGTAGCCGTAACACTTGCCGCTTCACCCAGCTTTTTTATGCTTATCGCTATACATCCGGAGCCCGTGCACATATCAAGTACATCAGCACCACCCTCCGGGAAGTCATTTTTAAGTATATCCAGCGCTCTTTCAACCACACACTCCGTGTCCTGTCTCGGGATCAGCACGGAGGGATTGACATAAAACGGAAGTCCCATAAACTCAGTGTATCGTATGATATACTCGAGCGGAACTCTCTTTTTTCTGTAACCGACAAGCCTGATAAATGTCTCGGCGATGCTTTTCTTTACAATGTCGTTTTTATGGAGCATAAACCAAGCACGGTCCGGCATCCTTTTTGCGATGTCCATGACGATGGTAACATCATCGTCATTTTTCAGTGTTCTACTATCGTCTCCGATCCCGCTTTCGTAATCGTCGATAGCTACGCACCACGCCAGAAGATACCACGCGTTCAGATCAGGTTCCGGTACATCTGCTTTTGTCAGCTCTGCCTCGGCATTTTTAAAAATCTCGTCAAAAGTCTTCAACTATTATGTCCTCTACGCTTTCCTCTGTCACAAACTCTGCTGCCATATCCTGCGCCGGTTTATCGGTTTCAGTTTCCGATGCCTGCAGATGATCATTCTCGGTCCGCGCTGCAACCTGAGTCTCTCCCTCAGTACTAGCATCTGCCTCATTCACGGTATCAGACTGCACATCCGCAGTTTCCTGAGCATCGGCATCCTCATCCTCCATCTCGGTAGGAAGAGCAGGCTTACCCTGGAATGCTCTCCAATCAAACACGGCGTTTATCGATGCGATCGCACACTCTATCATCTCATCATCCGGCTCTGCCGTTGTAAGTCTCTGCAACCACATTCCGGGACGCGAAATAACATATACAACCTTTCCCTCATGACTGCCCAGAAAGCGGATCAGCTCATAGGAAAGACCAGCGATCACAGGTATGAGAAGGATCCTTAAAAGCATACGAAGCCACACAGCTCCGACGATGATAAACATGAAAAACAGGATCGACACGACCATAACGAAAAGCAAAAAGCTTGTTCCACAACGTCTGTGCTCAGTAGACTGCTTTTTCACATTCTCGACTGTCAGATCCTCTCCGTTCTCAACACAGTTGATAGACTTATGCTCTGCACCGTGATACTTAAACAGCCTTTTTATATCCTCAACCAGCGTTATCAGCTTAACATAAGCTATAAAAATGATCACGCGAAGGACACCCTCTAAAAAGCCTCTCAGCATCTCTGATGGGATCACCTTTTTCAAGGCCTCCATAGCAAAAAACGGAGCAAGCACAAAAATACCTATCGCCAGGATGATCGCCAGGATCATGATCAGCACGGTAAGTATGCTGTCCTTTTTTTCAGCCTTCTTTTTCTGCTCCTCGGTCATGTCCTTTTTTTCATCATCCTCATAAAAGGACGCCGAGTAGTTTAAAACCCCCATTCCCATGGTAAATGACTCAATAAAGGTCACTACACCTCGTATGATCGGGATATCAAAACCCTTATGTTTATCACGAAGGCTCGTGCTTTTACTCTTTTTGATCTCGATCTGACCATCAGGCTTTCTCACTGCGACGGCGTACTCGCTTTTATTCTTCATCATCACGCCTTCGATCACGGCCTGACCGCCGATTCCCGAATATCTGGCCATAAATCCTCCTTCCCTGAGAGTATGTCTCTCCACAAAAAACAAACTTTATAATAAGACAAAGAGACCAAGAATAAACTTGGTCTCCTAAGTATTTTCGATATAATGCTATTTGAGTCCGTATCTGCGGTTGAACTTCTCGATCGCACCACGTGCCTGAGCAGCTTTCTGCTGTCCTGTGTAGAACGGGTGGCACTTTGAGCAAACCTCGACATGGATATCCTCCTTGGTCGAGCCTGTCACAAATTCATTTCCGCAGTTGCATACTACCTTTGCCTGATAGTACTCCGGATGAATTCCTTCACGCATGTTACACCTCCTGACATATAATCCAACGAAAAATCGTTATTTCCATACAAACGCTTGCTTATTTTAACATACATGTTCGTTAAATGCAAGCACTTTTTTCATTTTTTCATCTTTTTTTATTATGGTTTTTCTATGCTCATGTCGAGCGTGATTTACCGAACTTATCCCGCGAACGCACGAACGCCGGTTGGCTGACGGAGTCTCCTGATATCTCAGCTCGTCAAAAGATCAAACTCGCTTGTTTCGTGCGACGCGCTGTTACGTATGTGTATCCGCAGGACTTTGTCCTGCTCTCACATACGTAACAGTGCCTCTTCGAAACTACGCTCAAACAGGTGATTTTTGACGAGCTATCAGGATACACCGTCAGCCTAACCTTGTTCGGCAATGTTCGCAGAATAAGTTCGTAAATGACGCTCTGACATAGCTCATATGAAAAGCCATGGGTTGTCGCAGCATGAGAGGTTTTCCGGAAATCATACGCTATGAGTCATAGAACATTGCCGACGCTTGGTGATGAGCGCCGATGTTCGATAGGTATCCGAAACACCCCCGTTCAAACGCAGTTTCGAAGAGGGCATGCTTCGTATGTTAAAGCAGAGCGAAGCTCTGCGGATAGAACATACGAAGTATGACGTCGCACGAAACAAGTGCGTTTGTGTTTCGGATACCTGAGCCATCGAACATCGGTGGCGAATCCCAAGTAGTCGTGCGTTCTATGGCTCATAGTGTATGATGACGGAAAACCTCCACGCGCGAGTCCGACCGCGGAGACTCGCGCTATTATACGCGGACCTTTTTAATCATTTCAATAAACTCGCGGTTGTCCTTCGTACGCTTGAACATGTCCATAACCTGCTCCATCGCCTGATCGGAGCGCATCCCACCGAGCATCCTGCGCACCTTAATGACGCACTCCTGCTCCTCATCGTCCAAAAGCAGATCCTCACGTCTCGTACTCGACTTCGTGATATCGATAGCCGGAAAGATCCTTTTTTCGGAAAGAGAACGATCCAGCATAAGTTCCATATTACCGGTGCCCTTAAACTCCTCGAACACCACATCGTCCATCCTAGATCCCGTATCAACCAAAGCGGTGGCAAGGATCGTCAGGCTTCCGCCCTCACGCATATTTCTCGCCGCACCGAAGAATCTCTTCGGCATATGAAGTGCGGCCGGATCAAGACCACCCGAAAGAGTACGTCCGCTCGGGATCACCGTGAGGTTGTATGCTCTCGCAAGTCTGGTGATCGAGTCAAGAAGGATCATCACATCCTCGCCGCACTCCACAAGACGCTTCGCACGCTCGATAACCATCTCTGACACTCTTTTATGATTCTCCGGGAGTTCATCAAAGGTCGAGTAGATAACCTCAACCTGATTGCCTTCGATAGACTCCTTGATATCAGTAACCTCCTCCGGTCTCTCATCGATAAGAAGGATGATCATCTTCATATCCGGATGATTTTTAGTGACTGCCTTAGCAACCTGCTTGATAAGAGTCGTCTTACCGGTCTTTGGCTGTGAGACAATCATACCGCGCTGGCCTTTACCGATAGGCGAGATCAGATCGAGCATCCTCATGGAAACAGTCGACCCCGGAGTCTCAAGTCTTATTCTCTCATTCGGGAAGATCGGAGTAAGGTTTTCAAACTTCTTTCTGTCATAAAGATAGCTGGTCGGAAGACCGTTTACCTTTTTCATATAAAGAAGCGCAGAGAACTTTTCATTCTGGGTTCTCTTACGAAGATTTCCCGTGATGATATCACCGGTACGAAGACCGAAACGACGGATAAACTGAGGTGATACGTATACATCATCCTCGCCCGGAAGATAGTTGTCACAACGGATAAAGCCATATCCCTCGACCATGATCTCGAGGATTCCGTTTTTGGTGATGCCGCTGTCGAGGTCCTTTAGCTCGGTGGGAGCCACCTCCTCGATCTGTCTTTCTTTCTGGACGCTGATCACACCGTCAGAACCATCATGATAACGAGATCTCATATTGCTGTTGTGATAGTTCTGTCTTCTGTCAGACTGCTGGTCACGCCTTGACTCCCCTGATGATTCTCTCTGGTCACGCCTAGATTCACCGGATGCTTCCCTGTGATCACGCTTTTGCTCAGCTGACCTGTCAGACTGCTGAGGCTTTTTCTCGGGAGGATTTTTCTTCGGCTTTTTCTCCTGCTCTTTTGCAGGAGCCTTCCCTTCACTGAGCTTTTTGATCAGATCAGCCTTTCGCATGGAAGAGTATTTTTCGATACCCTTTTCCTTAGCTATCTCCCTGAGTTCCTGTAACGTCTTGCTTTCAAAATCCATATAATTCCTCCATCCCTTATTTGATATGCTGTTTGACTGCCTCGCTGACCACATCGGCAACTCTTGGATCAAATGCCTCCGGTATGATATGGTCCGCATCCAGATCATCATCGGAAATAAGCGAAGCAATAGCTATGGCAGCAGCAAGCTTCATATCCTCCGTGATCTGCTCGGCTCTTCCCTCAAGTGCTCCTCTGAAAAGACCCGGGAAAGCCAAAACATTGTTTACCTGATTCGGGAAATCACTCCTTCCGGTACCGATAACCTTCGCACCTGCTTTTTTAGCAAGGTCAGGCATGATCTCCGGAACCGGATTTGCCATAGCAAAAAGGATTGCATCTCTGTTCATGGATTTGACCATCTCCTCGGTAACAACTCCCGGAGCGGAAACTCCTATAAAAATATCCGCACCGACCATGGCATCTGCGAGATTTCCTTTTTTGTTCTCAAGATTCGTAACCTTGAGCATCTCTCTTTTAACATCATTCAATCTGTCTGAATCCTTGTGAACTATACCTGCACTGTCGCAAAGAATGAGATGCTTGAAGCCGTAGCGAAGCAAAAGCTTGCTGATCGCTATGCCCGCTGCCCCGGATCCGTTCACTACGATGCGGCAGTCCTCCTTCTTTTTATCCACAAGCTTTAATGCATTGATAATACCCGATAAAACGACGATCGCCGTACCGTGCTGATCATCATGAAATACCGGGATGTGCAATCTTTTTTTCAATTCCTGCTCTATCGTAAAGCATCTGGGTGCCGAGATATCCTCGAGGTTGATCCCTCCGAAGCCCGGTGCGATGCGTACGACCGTCTCTATGATCTCATCGGTATCCTGCGTATCAAGACAGATCGGAAATGCATTCACTCCTCCAAACTCCTTAAAGAGGACCGCTTTACCCTCCATAACAGGCATCGCAGCCTCTGGTCCGATGTTTCCGAGTCCGAGTACCGCACTTCCGTCGGAAACAACCGCAACAGTGTTTGCCTTGATGGTATACTTGTATGCAGCCTCCTTGTCCTTGGCGATAACCTTGCAGGGCTCCGCAACACCCGGTGTGTAGGCAAGTGC
>ONKC01000089.1 GCA_900318295.1 uncultured Eubacteriales bacterium | reverse complement strand
GCTTGAGATTTGATTAAGAAAGGAGAGATAACATGGCAGCTACGACATTTTATGGCACCGGAAGAAGAAAGTCTTCAGTAGCACGTGTGTATATCACACCGGGTTCAGGTAAGGTGACCATCAATAAAAAAGACATGGACGATTATTTCGGTCTTGAGACTCTCAAGATCATCGTTCGTCAGCCGCTGGAAGTAACCGGCACAGCTGACAAATATGATGTCAAGGTAACAGTTCACGGTGGTGGATTTACCGGACAGGCGGGAGCTATCCGTCACGGCATCGCAAGAGCTCTTAACAAGGCGGATGAGGACTTCCGCCCGGCTCTCAAGAAGGCAGGGTTCCTTACCCGCGATTCTCGTGAGAAAGAGCGTAAAAAGTACGGTCTCAAAAAAGCGAGACGCGCACCGCAGTTTTCGAAACGATGAGATTATCTGCGAAACAGGATATCGAAAAGAGTGCCAGGCAAGCTTGCTTGCCGTGGCACTCTTTTTTGATATCCTGATTTCATAGAAATCCAGCAAACGACCGAGTGTAAGGAGCGAAGCGACTGGAACGAGGCGTTTGCTGGTTTCGCAGATAATGCTGGTAGCGGAGTCGAGCCGAACTTGTTGGGTTTCGTTGATGATCTCATCGGACGGGGGAACGAGGCGTTTGCTGGTTTCGCAGATAATGCTGGTAGCGAAGTCGAGCCGAACTTGCTGGATTCTGCAGGTAATCCGTAGGCTTGCATGAAATTAAAGAAAAAGGATTGAAGTGCGGGTTTCTTTTATTCGTACATTTTTATCTTAAAGAAATAATCTGTTGATAATCCGAAAAAAAAAAGGTATAATGGTTGTAATTGAGTACAGGGGAAATGAATAATATTTCGGAGGAAGACAGATGAGTCTATTAAAGAAAAACCGGCCCACGCTGATGTCAAAAAAGTTTTATTCCATGCTGCTTGGCGGTACTTTGACCATGATAGTGGTTTCTTTGCTTTTGATGTCGGATTCCATTATTGCCGGTATCGTTGTTGGCTCAGATGCCGTAGCAGGCGTCACGTTGGTGACTCCGATGTATTCGCTTGCAGCGTTTTTCGGATCTGTGATATCATTAGGAGTACCGATCCTTTACTCTACCGAGATGGGCAAGTTCAACAAGGAAAGAGCCGATCAGGTTTTCGGTCTGGGGTTACTTATGTCCATTGTGATCGGAGTAATTATGTTTGTAGCGATAAGTCTGTTTGGAGAGGCATATTTAAAAAGCGATGGTGTTAATGGGCAGATTTTTTCGCAGGCTTCGGGTTATCTTTCCTGGATGCGATTTACGATCCTGATCATGCCCGTACAGATGCTCATAGGTGAAGCGGTATACAGCGATGGTGATGAGACTATCTCCACCATTGCAAGCGGTGTGCAGGGTCTTGGTAACATCGTTTTTTCAGTTGTGTTGAGTCAGTTTATGGGGATCAGGGGCATCGGGCTTGCTTCATTCATATTTGATGCCGTTTCTCTGCTGATCTATCTGATCCACTTTTTGAAGAAGAGCAATTCTCTTCGGTTCAATCTTTATTTTTCGTTTAGAGTATTAAAGGATGTGGTGCGCTACAGCATCATCGATTCCAGTTCATACCTTTTCCTCGCTGCTTTCACTGCGATACTTAATGTTTTTATCAGTGCGAGGTTCGGTTCACAGTATCTGATCATAGTCTCAACCATAACACTGTGTAGGGAGTTTCAGTTACTCTTTGATGGCATCGGAGAGGCGGTTTCACCTATTCTGAGCGTATACTACGGGGAACACAGCAAAGATGGTTTGCGCTACATCTATGCGCTTGCGCAGAAAACGGCTATCATAGAGGGAATAGCAGTATCTGTCGCATTGATCATTTTTGCACCATTTGTGCCGTCTATTTTGGACGTAACATCGCCCGAACTCGCCCATTATGTGCAGGAGACTGTACGTGTGACGGCACTTGGCTCTGTTTTTGTCAGTCTGTTATATCTTGTTACATCCTACTATCTGATCATAGAGAGGATACTATTGGGACTTATCGCCTGTGCCATGCGAGATATCATCTTCAGTGTATCTCTTGTTGTTATATTTGGAGTAGTTCTGAATATATTCGGTGTATTTGTCGGTCTTTTAGGAGGACCGATTGTTGCATATTTTGCCGTGGTACTGTTCTTAAGGCTCCGTTATGGCAAGGAGGATAGTCCTTTGCTTCTGAATAGGACTTTCGGGGACGAAACCGGTTATACCTATAATCTGAGTACTGATCCGGAGGATATCATAAGGGTGCAGCACGAGATTGAGATGCTTTTACATGATCACAGCGTAGATAACCGGACGATCGGTCGCGTCACGCTGCTTGTAGAAGAGATGAATATGTTCATAAGGCAGATGAATGATAACAAAGCAGTTCTTGCCGAATGTACGGTATTTATTAGACCTGAGGGAGTGCAACTCATCTCAAAGGACGGAGGGGTTTCTTTCGATATGGCAGATGAGGACTTAAGCATCAAATCCCTTTCTGCTTATACTGTTGCGTCTTATCTGGAGAAGAGGGATTTCGGTAACCGACACCTGACAACAATGAGTTTTAACAGAAGTTCGTTCCTGGTAAAATATGATCAAAACTAAGGTAGGAGGATTTATTTCATGCCGGATAAAAGAGATATAAGATTCTTCCCGGTATTCATCGGGGCAACTATTGGCATTTTACTTGAAGAGATAGGGATTTTAGTAGATGAGTTTGTGATCGGAAATATCTCTACGGATGAGGCGTTTGCATCTGTCAATCTAATAGAACCGTACATATATTTTGAAGTGTTTATCGGCTATCTCATAAGTGTAGCAGCAGCAGCGTTTATAGTAAGGGCACATGGTGCAGGCGACCACAAAAAAATGGGAGATTTATTCAGCCAGACGTTGATAGTGTGCGGTATTTGCGGGATTATTCTGACTTCGATTTATACTCTTTTTACGCCCGATCTTGTCCGGCTTGTGGCGGATGATCCGGCTGTGTATGATGGTGCGCTGGATTACTTCAACGCGATGCGGTTCAATCCGCTTGTGGCTTTGTTTGATACCTTTTTACTTACATATGTGTTGTATCGCGGTGGCTATGTGCAGTATTATGTTGCGGGCGTATCCAGAGTAGGCATAAATGCTTTGCTCTCCTGGCAGCTTGGTCTTCAGATGGGACTTTTTGGAGTGGGATTAGCTTCGGTAATATCGGACATGGTTGAGCTCCTTATAGTATGCACATTTTTGTTCACAAAAAAACACGGGATCAGGTTCAGATGGCACCTGAACTTCCGGGAAGTACTGGAGATAGCAAGGGTAGGTTTCCCGGAAAGCGCACTTGCTATATTTATGATTTTGTTTGAAATGGTGGTAAATACCAATACTCTTGAAAACTACGGAGCATCCGGAGTCGCAGCCGTAGCAATAGTGATAAATGTCTTTGAGTGCGTGTTTTATCTGAGCGAAGGAATAAGTGAATATGAAATTGTTGCGATGAATGACAGTATAGGTAAAAACAGCAGTGAACGTATGGATTATTCCATAAAGATCACAAAACGTGCAGCTATGATAGAGGGTATTGTGCTGACCGCCATCATACTGTGTGCGTCATTCATTATGCCGGCGGCTTTTGATATCGATGATGCCGAGACTGCAGGGCGCGCAACTATAATGCTCATAATACTGGCTCCTGCAACAATCTTTATATGCTTTTCACGTATTGCAGGAGTATTCTACCAATACACGAGAAGATTGCTTCGAGCGATCGTAATGATCGGTATGGCTATTGCTGTGTTGCCGATACTTTTTTCGATGCTGTTCGGGCAGATCGCACTTGAGGGAATAGCGGTAGGTATAGCGTCAGGACCAGTGGTGGCGATTGGGCTGATGTATGGATATGTTCGTTTTATTAAAAAGGAAAAGCTGTTTAGCTATGGAATGTGCAAAGTACAGGAGATGTAAATGAAAAATTGAAACAATTACGAAGCAAACCATGCCGCTTATGTATTTCTATATTGCGTTCCAGGGAATATCTTCGGGAAGGTCGAAGCCGGAACTCATAGTTGAGCACGTCATCCGACCTAAGCTGATGCCGCTGTTGGATGAGGGTGTGCAGTTGAAACTGGATTTTTGAGGTGATACGGTGTTAAAGAAAAACATCATAAATCGATCCGATATGATTTCGTGTGCATTATGTATGGATGCACCTTGTTCGAGTGCATGCAGGGCGATTGATCCCGCGAAGGCGTTGTTTGGGATATGGATGGATGATCAGGATGAGGCAGAGTGGGGGGGGGCGCTAGCTAAACTGTGCGAGGAAAATGGTGCTGATGCGATTGAATTAAACTTCTCGTGTCCCAACATGCAGGAGGACGGGTTAGGCTCAGATATCGGGCAAATCCCTGAACTGGTTGAGAAATACACGGCAGCGGCTAAAAGAAGTACTACGATACCGGTATTGGCTAAGCTCACCCCTAATGTCGCCTCGATGAATCCGGCGGCAGAAGCCGCCCTGCGTGGTGGCGCCGATGGTATCGCAGCGATCAATACCATAAAAAGCATTGTCGGGGTTAATCCATATACATATGTTTCGGCACCCGCGGTCAGAGGCAGATCGGCAGTCGGAGGATATAGCGGAACTGCGGTGAAGCCGATAGCACTCAGGTTTATTGCGGAGATGGGACAGAATCCTGCTCTTAAGGGGATGCATATCAGCGGTATGGGCGGAATAGAGACTTGGAGAGATGCAAAATTGACGGGAGCAGGTGTGTAGGATGCCATTTATGCAGACTCGTATGTCCACAGGATGCGATACATCCGGCGCGAAAACGGATCAGCAGATTATCACGATAGGGGCGCTTGGGACTTAACTTAAGGAGGACACAGTATATTCTGCTGTTAGGAATAATCGCCGGAAGCGTTATGGTTGTTGCGAGTAATGTGTTCTAAAAAAAGAAAGTGAGAACAGATGATGAAGAAAATCAGAAAAATAATGAGTGTAGTCATGGTTGGAGTTTTGCTGATAGGAGCTATTATTTCTGCCCCGGCAGAAGCTTCAGCGAAGAAACCCGCTCTTGCATATGAAAGAGTTTCTATTTTGGTAGGTGACAGTGCTACCATCAGAATAAAGAATACAACAAAAAAGAGCGTAAAGAAACTCACGGTAAGCGTTAAGGACAAATCGATCGTATCGGCTGTGGCTGCCGGTGCAGGGAAAAAGACGGCGATACGGATCAACGGAAAGAAGACGGGAAGCACAACCGTTTATCTGAAGATTAAGACCAAGAAGACGTATAAGCTTTCTCTAACTGTAAGGGTTGCAAAAAAAGAGAAACAGGAGTATAAACCAATCAAAGCTGACAGGGCCGGTTTTTCTATCTGGCCTATAACGGATGAACTGTTTTACAGAATGAAACAGGGAAATACATATAAAGAGGATTGTATAGTTCCACGTGAGGATCTGCGATACATACAGGCATTGCACAAGGATAAGGATGGGAATGTGCATCAGGGAGAGATGGTGGTGCACAAGCTCATCGCTGAGGATGTTCTGGAAATACTCGAAAAACTATATGATGCGGACTATCCGATTGAGCGGATGGTATTACCTGATAATTATATGGCGGATGATGAAACCCAGATGAGGGATAACAATTCATCCAGTTTCAATTTCCGATTCATATCGCATACGACCACGGTATCGAAACATGGTTTGGGAATGGCTGTTGATATCAATACCCTGTACAACCCGTACCACAAATTCGTGACAAACGAGGATGGTACAGTGAAGGAATTGATAGAGCCGGCAACCGGCGCGCCTTATCTCGACAGGACGAAGGATTTTGATTATAAGATTGAAAAGGATGACCTGTGCTACCGGCTTTTCATCGAAAAAGGATTTGAATGGGGCGGTGACTGGACAGACCGCAAGGATTATCAGCACTTTGAACTTCCGACATCGATTACCAGTGTCTATTCCGACATGTATTCCAAGGGCATGAAAGGCGAGTCGGATGGGGATAAGAATGCGGAGGCGATTGGGATTATCGGTGCGATGGAGGAAGAAGTCAGCCTCCTGAAGAAGACAGCCGATATCAAAAAAACAACGAAGATTGCCGGTATGGAGTTTTGCGAGGGTACCATCGAAGGGAAAAGTGTTGTCATCGTACAGTGTGGTATGGGAAAAGTCAATGCCGGTATATGTGCGAACACACTGATCAACAATTATGGCTGCGTAAAGATCATCAATTCCGGTGTTGCCGGTTCACTGGACAATAAACTGGATATCGGAGATATTGTTGTGTCGGTTGACGCTGTTCAGCATGATTTTACCGTAGAGGCAATCGGATTTGCAAAGGGAGAAATACCATATACCGGCCTTTATGCATTTCCGGCGGATGAGTCGATGCGTAAGGCGGCGGTCGCGGCCGTGCAGGAGAACTTTCCAAATATCCATGTCTATGAAGGAAGAATCTGTTCCGGGGATCAATTCATTTCCGATAAAGAGCAGAAGGAAAAGATCGTATCTGACTTTGGCGGATTGTGTTGTGAGATGGAGGGAGCAGCTATCGCACAGGCATGTTATCTGAATGGTACGCCCTTTGTGGTGTTGCGGGCCATCTCGGATAAATCCGATGGATCTCATAGTGTCGAATATGAATCTTTTAAGAAAGAAGCTGCTGAAACCTGTGCAAAGAGCGTTTTGGCCATGCTGAAAAATATCAGGTTGAAAAAGACTAACTATTAAATGTCAAGAGGATATTTGAGGTTTTTCAAATATTTGTGATCAGAACACGAAAAAGTGTTTTTGATATATTTGATCTTTGAAAACTGCATGACAAACAGAGCATCTGAACAGGTGCTCTCAGAAAAGGTATTGGATTTGAGAAGGATTAGCCCCTGTAGGCGTCTCCGGTGAGTTCCATGCGGTAGATTGTGCGCACTAGTTTCTTCGCAACATGTGTGATTGCAACATTATAATGCTTGCCCTCTGCTCGCTTTTTTGCAAGGTATGCAGCGAATCTAGGATCCCATTGACTCACATACTTAGCTGCATTTATCAAGGCGTAACGAAGGTATCTGGAACCGCGTTTTTCCATATGGGCGTAACTCGAATTTAATTGCCCGGATTGATAAGTTGTTGGCGATATACCGGCGTATGCAAGTACACGATCTGCGTTGTCAAACCTTGTGAAGTCGCCTATCTCCGCAATGATCATTGCACCCATACGATTGGCGATTCCCGGAATAGTTGTTATGGGGGATGCCAGAGAATCCATTATCACATCGATGGAATTTTCGATTTCGTCGATATCGACAGAGATAGCTTGTATTTGCCTGATAGTGTGTTGTAATTCAAGTGATTTGGCCGGCATTATGGATCCGATAGAACTTCTGGCAGTCTCGCGTATGGTTTCTGCCATATCATCACCGTAACGACCTTTAGAAGCCTTATACAAGAGAGATTTTAAATGAGTCATATGACACTCAGCAATATAAGATGCTCCCGGCAACTCGCTCAAAAGTGCGTACACAGATGCTATGTGGAGCGTTGGGACTAGTTTTTCAAGTTCGGGGAAAAGTATGT
>ONKC01000052.1 GCA_900318295.1 uncultured Eubacteriales bacterium | reverse complement strand
CTTTAACCCATCCTTTTTTCGTGGTTTTCGGAGTGGGGGGAATGTTCAAATTTCTCCTTCTCCGTAAAACAAAAGAAGGTCCATTGGGCCTTCTTTTGTTTTACAGAAAAGACAGGTTTGCCACGAGCACGCCGCCCAGGAAAGAACGCAAATCGTTCTTTCAAAAACTCGACGCAGTCAAGTTTTTTGTGAGACGCCTGAATTGTACCATGCATGAAACTGCGTATTTGCCAATTATTACCTACAACTAAAACCGCGTATATGCCAAAGATTGTCTGAAAAAATGAATAAAAAAACGTATTGACAAAGCGTTTTCTTGTGTGTTAATATATCCTCAACAGTACCCGACACGCCTCTCAATGATGCGGACCACGTCGGGTCATTTTATTAGGTGGGCAAATATATGGAGAAAAAAGAACAACAGCGTGCGACAACAGTTCAAGAACAGATATGCAACCTGAAAGACCTGGGACTTCAATTTGATGATACTGATAAAGCAAAAGACGTCCTGTCCCGAGTTTCATATTATCGCTTAATCAAAGCATATGGGATTGAATACAAGAAAAATGATGGAACCTTTGTTGAGAACACAAAATTTAAAGATATTCTGAAACTCTACGAATTTGATGCAGCGCTTCGACATATTCTTTCGCCTAACATCGAAATGATCGAGATTCATCTTAGAGCTGCCATTGCAAATTACATCGGAGTAAAATACGGACCGCTCGCCTACCTTGACCAAAGCATTATTCAATCCTCAGAATATTACGAAGACCTGATGAATAATATTCATGATATGGTTGAGAAAAACAGCAATTCACCTATAGTTCGAAATTTTCGGACGAATTATAAGGACGGGAATCTTCCAATTTATGCCTTGGTAGAGATATGCAGTTTTGGGGACATTTCTAAGCTTTTCAAGATATTGAAGAATGCAGATAAAAAGGAAATAGCAACTTCGTTCGGTGTTGGATACACATATTTGGAAAGTTGGATGGAGACGCTCGTATTTGTCCGTAATGTTTGTGCGCATTATGGGCGGCTCTATAATGCTAGGATAAAAAAGAGACCTAAGCTTTATAAACAGTACTATCAAGCCGGCGTAGCGAATGGTATGGTATTCGCTGTGATTCTGTGCATCAAGCATCTTTTGGATGAAAAACAACGCTGTAGGTTTCTGGATGATATTAGCGAACACATATGTCAGATGAATGATGAAGGCATTGATATATCTCGGATTGGAGCCAAAAAAGAGTGGAAAAAGCTTTTGTATGACGGAAATGAACAAACGAAGTAAATGTATACCTTTATGTATACCTGTGAGTGAGCGAAGCCTCTGATCCTCCTTTTTTCGTAGGTTTCAGAGTTGGATATGAGTTCAAATCTCTCCTTCTCCGTTGTTGGAATAGTATGTCAAAAAGACTGATTTATAGTCGTGATTTGTGACCATAAGTGAATAGAGAGTGATTAAAAATGTCCTTGCGAAAGCAGGGGCATTTTGCTATAATAGAAGCGGTCTGTATCGGTTCTATGACAGGTAAATCTTTTACGGGGGACGAGGCGATGATTAAAACAGAATCCGGTATTGTAAGATCTGATATGATCCATTGCGCATTATGTATGGATGCGCCCTGTGATCATGCCTGTGAGAACCTGAACCCGTCCTCCCTTCTGAGAAGCATCTGGTTTAAAAATGAACAGACAGCGGCGCTGCAACTTCCGAAAGAGAATCCATGTTTGAAGTGCACAGCCCCCTGTGAAAAAACCTGTGTAAGACCCGGTGAGGTCCCGATAAAGGATTTGATCAACCGTCTCCATTACCAGGTGAAGCCGGAGTGCGAAACACCCCTTCCAGCAGACGAAAGCCGTCTGAATTGCAATTTATGCGGGATACCTCTCGAGAATCCGTTTTTGTTATCCTCCTCTGTCGTTGCAAGTACATATGATATGTGTGCACGTGCCTTCGACGCAGGATGGGCCGGTGCGTGTTTCAAGACGATATGCTCGCTGGATATCCATGAGGCGTCGCCGCGTTTTTCTGCGATCATGGGTAATGATGGAAGCATTATCGGATTTAAAAATATAGAACAGTTATCGGATCACAGCGTGGCCGAAAACATGGAAATATTCCGCCGATTGAAGGAAAAATACCCGAACAAATTCATTTTGGCTTCGATCATGGGTCAGAACGAAGAGGAGTGGGGCGAACTGGCCGCACTGTGTGAGAAAAACGGTGCGGACGCCGTGGAACTGAACTTCTCCTGTCCTAATATGATGGAATACGGATTGGGAAGTGATATCGGTCAGATTCCGGAATTAGTAGAGCGGTTCACGGCAGCGGCCAAACGCGAATGCCATATTCCTGTGCTGGCAAAACTTACGCCAAATGTTGCGACCATGAGTCCGGCTGCCGAAGCAGCAAAGCGAGGCGGCGCTGATGGAGTCGCAGCCATAAACACGATTAAATCGATCACCGGTGTGAACATGCATACCTATGTGGCGGCACCTGCCGTGCATGGGCGCAGTGCTGTCGGAGGATACAGCGGTAATGCGGTAAAGCCGATCGCTCTGCGTTTTATATCTGAACTTGGAAATAATCCTGAACTGAAGGGATTGCACATATCGGCCATGGGTGGAATCGAAACATGGCAGGATGCCCTCGAGTTTATATTTCTGGGTGCCGGGACTGTCCAGGTAACAACAGCTGTTATGCAGTACGGTTACCGGATCATCGATGACCTGAAGGCAGGATTGAATCTGTATCTGACAGAAAAGGGGTTTAAAAATGTGACCAATGCCATAGGACTTGCTCTTGATACGGTAAGCGAAACAACAGATGCTCTCGAGCGTGATACCATACTATATCCGCAATTTCTGAAAGAGCGTTGCATCGGTTGTGGAAGGTGTGCTCTGTCCTGCTCCGACGGTGGGCATCAGGCAATTCGGTTGAATGAGGAAAGAAAGCCTGTCCTGGATGGAAAAAAATGTGTCGGCTGCCATCTTTGTGTTCTGGTATGCCCTGGCGGAGCCATTGTATCCGGAAATAAGCGTGTTAACAAAACACACAGGTAATCGTATCCAATCTGTGAAAAACGGGGGGATGATAACATGGGATCAAGCAAAGAATATCCTAAAAGTTATGGAGTTGAAAAAATTCAGGATTATTTAGATTCATTAAAGCTTCAGGAAGAACTTTATAAATCTATTAAGGACAACCCTGTTCCTTACAGAGATCCGGATTCTTGCGACGATTTTGAATCTGCCGGAAGAGAATACTATAATGCGCTAACGTCTTTTTTGAATAACCGAGAGAGCATATTGAAGGATCAAAAGACTTTTTTAAAACCTGCTGATAAGAATCCGGAACCTGCTGATAAGAATCCGGAACATGCTGTTGATAATAAGATTGTAATGGAAAAGCCGATTTTAATGCTGACATCCGATCAGTTTGGATTCAGTGTTCCACAGATGTCTGTTTCAGAGGGCTTCCCTGCGTGGAATAATAAGTACATATATCCTTTTTCGAGCTATTTGTTATTGAGTTGTAACGAGGACTATAAGTATAGATTCGTTAGTACCTGTATACGCGATATGCGTACACTGGGAGGAGCTTTTTTGTGGCCTACTGATTCTGTGTGGAAAAATGGCGGATGGTCCGGAAAAAAGAGCTCTTCATATAATTTAAATAGAGGTGTAAAATCTTATATAGAGGATCGCGTGGACCTGACACTTTTGGAGATAAAGAATTATCTGAAATATCCGAAAAACAAGGAAGAGGAGAGATGGAAAGAATATCAAGCAGATTTTAGGAAAAATAAATGCAAAGATAAAAGCAAAGAATACCAGGTTTTGTATTCCTCGCTGGAACCTGAGGACGGCAATATGCGAAAATGGTTAGATGTATTTGATAGTTTTGAACAATATGTGGATTTTTTTATGCTTAATCCATTTGTAGTCACTATGGGAGAGGAAGATAAAAAAGAGTATGTGCCAATCAATATAGTCACATCTGAGATTTATGAAGACGTTGAAAATGCAGATGATCCGAGTGAAAAAGTAGAAAGACTACAATCAAATGAAATAAGCTCGAGTGCGAGACATAATATAAAAAAGTGTGAGAAAAAGCCACAAAAAGAATCAGCTAAACCACTCGATTCGATTGCTTCAATTGTCAGGAGTGAAATAGAAATAATAGGTATCGAAGAAAAGATAGATACCATAGAAAAAATGCTTAACAATGTCCGTCTTCTGACACTTGCCCGCTCCCGTATGATGGAGGCGGTGATTAATGATGGGGGAAAAAATATACCATATATTGGGTGGAAAGAGGAAGAAGATGGAATTGTGCTACAGAGCACGGTGAAATAAACAGATGGTTTTGGTATCGCTGAGTTTCTTGTCAAAATGTAGTGAAGTGGGATTGTTTTACAGTTAGGAGGGATGGATATGAGTGCGTATACATTGAACGATAATGCATTTGACCCTACGCCCCTGAAGCTCCTTTCTATCGAGGTTTTTTGAAGGGAGAAATGCTTCAAATCTCTCCGTGCGTGAGATATGTCAGCTGATAGTTTCAAGACGTATCGTGTTGGTGTTTCCTGATTTTCCGTTTGTCTGTCCTCCCGTAAGAATCACGTTGTCACCTGAGGAAAGTCCGAATACCTGCTTTGCTTTCTGCATAGCATGATAGAACACCACATCCACAGAATTGAACTCTTCGCTGAGCACAGGGGTAACACCCCAGCTCAGGTTCAGCTTCCTCCACGCTTTCAGAGATGTCGTCATTCCGATAATGTCAACAGGTGGCGTGAGATACAGTAAAGCCTTGCAAAAGCAGGACATTTTTAGTATAATACAAAAAGAAAAATGCAACAACAAATGGAGCCGAAGCATATGAGGCGATTGTTATGAAAAAGAATCTAAGAAAAAGGATTTCACTGCTGCTTATCCTGTCACTTGTGGCGGGATTACCTTGTGGTGCGAGCATGTCGGTAGTATCGGTCAGAGCGGCAGAAGCAAAGCCTGCGAAATACTGGCATTTAAAAAGCATCGGCCAGCCTGAGGCGAAGGAGCGCATAGAAAAGACAGGCCACGTGCCCGGAGCAGGATCAGTCGTAGCCGTTATCGACACAGGTGTGGATATAACACATCCTGCGCTGATAAACCACCTGTGGGTAAATGAGGCCGAGAAAAATGGGAAAAAGGGAATAGATGATGACAGGAACGGGTATGTTGATGATATAAATGGGGTAAACATTTACAATTCAAACGCCCCTGTGGACGACAGCCACGGGCACGGCACTCAGATCTCGGGCATCATCGCCATGGACGATACTGAGACGGCAGAGATAACCGGAGTGGCGCCGGGAGCCCGTATTATGTGCATAAAGCTCGCATCCGGCAAGGAATTTACGATAGATGCTGCCATAGAGGGAATAATGTACGCTGTTGATAACGGTGCCGATATCATAAATATGTCCTTCGCCACAAAGGGAGATAACTCGGGCCTGTCCAGACTTAGGCCGGCACTGGTCGTGGCTTCTAAAAAGTGTATGCTGGTATCAAGCGCGGGAAACGAGAATGACAATACCGCAGACAGTCCGTCCTATCCGGCAGCGTATGATTTTGTAATGGGAGTTATGAGCTATGGGGAGGATGAGAAGGTATCCGATTTTTCGAACTGGGATATAGACCCGGGGAGAGGTGCGGAGTATGAGATCGCAGCACCGGGAGAGTACATATACTCTGCAACGAAGGATGGGCGGTACGACAGATTTGACGGCACATCGCATGCAACGGCAGTAGTCAGTGGCGCGATGGCAGTGATCCTGTCTGAGCTTAGGAGCTCCGGCAAGGAAATAGAGCCGGCCATGTTTAAAAAATGGTTTACCGAGTCGATCGCTCATACTACCGTGCCGGATAACCTGCACCGAAACTATGCCTATAGGAAGTTGTATCTGCCCGATATTTTGGATGCCGCAGAAAAACTGGATCCCAAAGAATATGCCGCACCTGAGCCTACTGTTGGACCTGAGGCCTCGCCGACACCGACGAAGACTCCTGCCCCACTAAAAAAAGGAACCGTAGAGAAGGCAGGCAAAGGGGCATCGAGAGCATCTTACAAGATCAAGAGTTCAAAAGCAAAAACGGTTATTTACTACCGTAGTCTTGTATCCGGGAGCGCCAGTGCCGCTACTATTCCTGCGAAGGTACGTATGTCGGACGGGGTGGTCTATACTGTTGTCTCCGTGCAAAAAAAGTGTTTTTCAAATCGGAAAAACGTTCGAAAGGTCGTTGTGAAATCTAAAAAGATCACAAAAAAGCAGATGAAAAAAGCGATCATCAGCTCCCGTGTAAAGAAAATCACATATAAATAATAAAAGAAAAGCGATTGTTTGTTGCAAAAGTGTCGAAAATATGGTATCATAGGAATCGAGCGTATGGGTGTTTGTTTTTTTTACGCCCTTTTTTATTATATCTCAGTATGGATTGAGATAAAGGATTACAGTTACAGGAGGTTATGATATGGAGAAGAGAACCACGATGAAAAGGCTTCTGTGTGTGCTTTTGATTCTGGGCTTTATAGCTACGGATTTCGCCGGTATCGGAAGAAGTGCGGCAGTTAAAGCAGCAGCAAAGAAGCAAGCCAAGGCCACGTCAGAGGCGGCTCTGAGAAAGAAACTCGCAAAGAGTAAAAAACAGTACCCGAAGGGTGCTTTTAATCTTCTCGAGAGCAGGATAAGCCTAAACGAGGGTATGGATGAAAAAAAGAAGATCACCATTGTCAGAGAGGGTGGCATCGATACCAAAGCATCCGTTACTCTGAAGGTTGTTGATGTAACTACCACATACGATAAAGATTATCGTTTGTATGTGGACGGCAAAAAGATCGAAGCACCTGAGGGGACAACCTCGATGCTGAACGTGTTTGCCGATGCTGTTACAGCAAACTATAAGAAAAAAGGGAAGGCTTCCGGTGAGAAGAAGGTAGCCTCCGGAAGTGCAGCGGAGATTGATGATGGATTCAAGATCACTGCAAAGGAAAAGGCTCCAAAGAAAAAGAAGGTAAAGAATGATGGACTCAGCCCTCTTCAGCGTGGTATAAAGGCACAGACGGGAGAGGTAGAGACTCAGAAGGACTGGAGAGAGCTCACAGATACGGATCCTGATTATTCAAAGGCTGACAAACTGATGAAAGACGGAGAGTCAGACATCCAGAAGATAGCGGAAGCTGTCGATGGAGCAAACCATACGTTTGTTTTTGAAAAGGGAGAGTATAAAAAGGAAGTAGAGATCGAGCTTCTTGACGATGAGACATCAGAGGGTGATGAGCAGGCAGCAATCATGCTCATCAACGCCGATGGAAGTGTGCTCGGTGAATCTTATCATGGATATATCAATATCAGTGACGATGAGAAGGAAGTAAAAGCTAATTACTCCTTCAAGGATAGCTTTTATACAGCACCGGCAGGTGCAGATTACGTCACGGTAACTGTTGTCAAAGATGGCGCCAAGTCCCGTATGACCGTCACGGATATGACTGCTATTGACGGTACTGCTAAAAATGGCGTGAACTACGTGTTTGAGACACAGCCCATCGTATTTATCCCGGGAGAAACCGAAAAGACAGTCAAGATCCCGGTGCTAAATAAGTCTACCAAAAAGGATGTAGCATTCACCATCGGTGTAAACAGCGGAGACGGAGAGACTGATCTGTCCGATGGTATAGCTACGGTTACCATAACCAAAGCCAAAAAGAAGGCATCGAAAAAATCAAGTGCAAAGCAGACAAAGAAAAAGCCTGAGATACAGAATGAGGTTCTCGAGGCTAAGTTTAACAGCCCCCGATTCGGAGGTGGAGCTGTAAAGACTATTGATAAAACCTCAGACGCAAACAATGTTATCCTCAAATACGATCCGGTAAACACACCGGAGAGTGTTGTGTGTCATGAACCCGTGATCGAGTATCTGAACTCCGATGAGAACCCCGGTCATGACGGTGAATACGACAGATGGACGGATATCCCGTTGAGTGCAGATGGAAACAATACCGGAGAGGAGATCGATTTCACAAATGCGGAGAAGGTAGAGATCGAGTATTCTTCACAATGGTGCGAGGGACAGTATACCGATAAGGATGTTCCTGTCCTTAGCTGGTTCGGAGATTTTACCTACGATGGAAAGATGAATCCGGCACGTGCGGTAGGATTTTGCGTCTTTGATGATAATGACAACAGACAGGATAATTTCTATTTCAAAAATGAGAGCGAGGGAAAGATCTCAAAGTCTACTGCCGTTATTGTGATGAATGGAAGAATGAAGGGCAAAGGAAAGATCAAGTATTTTGTCCGCGGTAATGTTGACAAGAGCAATCGTCTGACCGGAGCCAGTGTAGAGATCTATCGTGTCAGAGTATATTATAAAAAGCAAAACATCTCAGTCAAGATGTTTTCATATAACGGATCAAACTCTTACATAGAGAGGGTTTATGATTCAGATAAAAACAGCAAGGCAGGCGCTGTGTTTACCGAACTGGGACAGATCAGTGTAGATGGTACCGCCGGAGGAAGCGCAGAGCTTGCTTATCCGGGCGAGAGCGTGAAACTCACTCCGACGTTTAACGCTGCATCAGAAGAAAAGACTTCTACCGGTGTGATGCCGGCTGACTACAATACCGAGCTTCTTGGTTTCATGGTGATCGGTAAGTCAGGAAACCCTGTTAAGCCGCTTGATCTGTCTCTTGAAAACAGAGTTGATATACCGGCTTCCGAGAGTGACGAGTACTCAATCGGCGACTTCTTGGACTTCTATGAGGAAAACTCTCAAACATATACGGACAGTACCGGGAAAAGCGTAGACAATTGTCTCGTTCTGGCACCTGTATTCAGACCGAAAAAGGTAAAATACGTATTCAAAAGTTCAGACGGTTCGGGCCTCTATAAAGGCTATGCGATGAACAAGTCCGCAGACGATGCGCTGGAGGTAACAGCGCTCGATACAGTCTGCGTTGATGCGGCTCCGGCTAAAAAAGGTATCGCTGTCGGTGAGTATACAGCCATCGATGACAAGGGAGTTGCACTTAATGTCATCAGCGAAAAGAGCGGAGAAGGTTTGACCGGAAAGGTAGATATATCTCCTGCAAACGGACAATGGCAGAGATACTATAACTGGATAGAAGAGATCAAGTTACCCGGTTATAATTTCAGTATGGGAATCGGCAGAGGATTATTTGATGATGCGTTAGCAGCGACTATCAAACATAGTGAAAAACGCGGGACGCCCGTCATAACGGTAGAGACCATAAAAGGCAAAATAAAAGTACGTGTTATGGCACGACCGGGAAGCGATGACAGCTACAAGGATATGATGACTGTTATGTATGTCGATCCTTCAGGTGATGAGGTCGGAATAGCTGATCAGAAAACAGACTACAGCTTCACGGTGAGCGATTCTCTCGCGCTGGGCAAGGAGTATCCGTTTACAAGCATTGCGAATCCAAAGCTTGCCGGAGATCAGCATTATACCATCCTTTGGCAGGATGCTACCTGTGATACCAATGAAGACGGTATTCTCAGCGATTCCGAGCTGAAGGCGATGTACGGAACAAACAAGATAAGTGATATCGACGATGTAAAGAAGCACAAGGGCGATACCTGGATGTACAGAGTGAACAAACAGGATGCCAAGATATATTATGAAGTCAGAAAGACAGATCCTACGAGCAGTGACAAGATCGCGGGAGCTGTAAGTGTTAAGGACACAGAGCTTTTCACCGGATATGCTACTGAGAAATACGTGAACGGAGCAAGTGTTGTCCTTGGAAAGAATACTTCTAAAACCAAGACACTTGATAAAAAGAACGCTTACTATAAGGGCGGAGACGGCTACTATGAGTTCGGTGGAGACGGAACTTTAGAGCCTGACGGAACCTACAGCATCGCAGTAAACTATGATGGTGAAGAAGGTGCATCGATGCACGGTTATATATATGCTCAGACGAAAGCATTCACCAAGATTGAGCTTCTGACCGATGCAGTTATGTATGCTAAGTCTTCAAAGATCGAAAAGGCCAAAGACGTAAACAACCTTTTGGCTGATGAGAGTTTTGAGAGTATGAACTATCAGGATGTCGACAACGGTGATACAAACTACAAGCTTAGCTTCAACTTTGCAAGCAGGGATTCATCACGTATCCCGAAAAAAGCTTACCTTAAGTTTGTAAGAAAAGACGGAACAACGATCTCCGTTGCAGGTAAGACCATAAAGACCGCAGACGGAAAGAGCTTTACCGTAGCAGACGGAGAAAGCAGGATTCCGATGGATATCGCGCTTGACGGAAGCGTTTCATTCATCTTCAATCCTTCTGAACTCGAGCTCACACCGGGAACCGGCATCAAGGTCCAGGTAGAGGATCAGCTTGGTATCAAATATCCGGAGAGGACTACGGGTATCAAACTGAGACAGGCGATCCAGCCGTTCGTATTGATGAGTTCCTTTATCTGCGGCGGTGACTCAACCATCGTTGAGATGATCGGTGCGGTCGTATCGGTACTTGATCTCGGTGGAGAGTTAAGCTTTACGGATGATTCACATCTTACTTCCGACACAAAATCCGGTGAGAGAAAGATAACATCCGAAGAGTTCAAATACTATAAAGAGATGGAGGCAAATCTCAATAAAAAGAGAGAAGCAAAGGATAAGCTCGACTTCCGTCTCAGTGAAGACACAAAGATGTCCTTCGTCACCATCACCCTCGGATGGGGAAAAGATGATGTTGTTGACGAGACGTTTTTCAAGAAAAAGACCGCAGCACAGAAAAAGGCTGAGGCAGATGAGGAGTACGCCAAGGCTCGTATGACCAACCAGATCATCGAGGATCTGAGGGCGGCAGGCCAGCCGATCCCGACTGATAAAAAGAGCAAAAAGCCAAAGTACTCAGAGGTAAGTGAAGCAGATCTCAGAGAGAAAAAAGACGCAGTGGACCAAGCCGATGAGGACTTTGATACGGAGATCAAGGATAAACTCCTGGGCAAGAAGGAAAAGAAAAAGATCTCCGCAAACTTAAAGATCGGACTCAAGTTCTCATTCTCCTTAACCTTCTACAGGGATCTGAATCCTGAGTTAAACGGAGCGCTGTATTTCGACAGCTTTATGCTTGTGGCGCAGGCGGACGGCAAATACTCGCTAAGCAGTGAGTTTATGCTTCCTTTAGGTATCACGGTCACGATTGGATTCAGTGTGGGAGCCGATCTCGGAGCAACATTTATCATAGACAACCCTCTGGTTTACGGACATCGTTATTATATGGAAAAAGTAGAGGGTGGAGAGGATATGACGGCTCTCGGAACCGACGGAGAGTACATGAACCTCTTCAAGATGATCGAAAATAAAAATAATGACTTCAAAAAGTCAGGAGTATTTGATGTAGCTCCGTTTGTATCCATAGATGCAGACGGTAAGTGGGGCGGAGACATCATCGGTATCGAGGCAAAGGTAAAGGGACAGGCGAAGTTCAACATGAAGTTCTTTACCGGATACAGATCAAACAAGAACAGTAACTACGGTACGGTTACTCTCAGTGCCGAGGTTACCGCAAGAGTATCTGTCCTTGAGCACACATGGAAGTGGGAGACAAAGCCGCTCTCACTCTTTGGAGAAGCACCGCTTTCAGCTGAGGGCTTTGATACCAGAGAAGCGATGGATGATGATGCTTCTACACTCAAACCTACCGACTTTAAGTACATGGATACGAGACCGGGCTGGCAGGGAGGCGGCGATACCGCTATCGATGAGAACGGACTCAGCATAAGTGCTACAGCGACTACTGATCCGGGTATCGCATTAAAGACACTTCAGCAGAAGGTATATGCCGGAACACGCGTGGATATGAAGTCCATCGGTGGTGGAAACTATCTGGCAGTGTTTATCGACGCAGATGCATCGAGAAAGCTCGATGTCAACAAGACAGCAGCATATTACACCATTTATACCGGATCGACCGGCAAGTGGAGCACACCGAAGCAGCTTGACAATGACAAAACAGCAGATGAGGATGTGAAGCTTGTAGATCTCGGCGATCGTGGTATGGTAGCTATCTGGGTAGATGCGACAAAAGAGTTTACAAACAAGTCGTTGAGAACCGAGATACTCCAGCACAAGGACCTTAGCGGACGTTTCTTTGACAAGTCAACAAAGAGCTTTGGCTCAGTTATGGCATTTACAAAGGAAACCAAAGAGTCACCAAACGGAAACATCTACGGAAATGATTCCGCGGCAGACATCAAACCGAATATCGTATACAGCAAGGCTAAAAATACCATGCTTTTATACTACACCAAGTCTCAGTATGAGTACGACGAGAAGTCCGGTGAGAAGATAGGAGACGTGGTAGTACCGACACTTTCAAAGATGGCTTACAGAGAGTATCG
>ONKC01000010.1 GCA_900318295.1 uncultured Eubacteriales bacterium | reverse complement strand
TCTCAACTATTCCAAGAGCAGTCATATCAATATACATTGCCTTTACAGGATCATCCTTTAATCGATCCCTGAGTCTTGAGATAAGGGCATCTACATGCTCTTTTTCCTTCATATCTATAAAATCAACCAGGATAATACCTGAGAGATTTCTGAGTCTCAACTGCCTTGCGACCTCATCGGCCGCCTCAGAGTTTATCTTGAAAAATGTACTCTCACTTGCTCTCTTACCCTCGATAGCTTTAGCCGTATTTACATCTATTACGGTCATCGCCTCAGTCTTATCGATGATCAGATTTGCTCCGCTTTTAAGCCATACAAGTCTGTCTGATGATTTTTTGATCGTTGTAGATACAGCATACCTGGCCTCGAGCGGATAAGAAGTGTCCTCATATTTTTCTATGTTCATCTCAGGAAGCATTTCACATAATTCATCATAAATATCATCCTGATCAGTGATGATCCGATCGATCCTGTCTGACCTGTATCCATTAACATGCCTGATATAAAAGGGTGGCTCTCGGTATAACCTTGAGTATACTGTCCTTTGATCTCCATGAGTCGTGATGCTTTTCCACTTGTCAAAAAGCCTGTCAAACTCAGCTTTTACAAGTTTCTCATCAGCATCCGCAGCATTCGTTCTGATAGTGACCACAGGCACACCTGACTCATCGGAATCAGACTTTAATGTATGACTTATTCCGATCTCAATCATAGTCTCTGCCAGATCGTCAAGTCTTTTTACTGTATTTTCATCCTTAATCTTCTTTGAGATATGAACATGACCTTTATCCTTAAGTGTATGTTTTTTCAAAAAAACATACCGACCCAAAAGTTCGATATCCGTAGTTAATACGGCATCCTTACTTCCTTTCGCAGGCTTTTTAACCTGAACGATGATTTCCTGCTCAGCCTTTATGGTCTTTTTCTGCTCCTCTCGTAGCGGCAGATAACCAACATTACCGTTTCCGATTTCCACAAAAGCCGCCTTTATATTATCAACGACATTTTGCACCCTGCCGACATAAATATCTCCAACCCGAACATCATCCTCTTTATCAGCAGCACTTAAAAGATCATAGATCGTCTCCCCGATCATATACGCGCTGACGATCCTATCCTCAATTCTGGTAATTATAACTCTCTGTTCGTTCATAACAATCTCCAAGATTACTGATTGATAAATAAGGTCAGTATCGATTCACCATACAGGCCACAACCGACCGCCTATGTGGCCGTCCTGTATACTAATTCTTACTGCTATGTGACAAGCAGACGCCACACTGATACCTCGCTGCCCCGCACCCTGAGCACTTCTCAAAGCAATTCGGCGTTGTCTCAGCCCTCTTGCTCTTTTCATACTCACGACGCAAAAACGACTTCGTCACCCCTGCATCGATAAAATCCCACGGGAATATCTCATCCTCGCCACGCTCACGGTAATTGTAAAAATTTCGATCAACTTGCATTTCATCGAGAACCCGGTTCCACTCATCCGGCTTAAACCAATCCGTCCAAGCATCAAAGATAAGTCCTCTCTTATAAGCCTCCATTATAACCGGGGCAAGTCTTCTGTCGCCTCTTGCAAAAATACCCTCCAGCTCAGATGTAACAGCATCGTGACATATATATCTGATAGATTTCTGATTTAACTGATCACGTACCTTTTGCGTCAGAAAACGTCTCTTCTCATCAAAGTACTCCGCTGTCCCCATCGGCGACCACTGAAACGGAGTAAAAGGTTTCGGTACGAAAAATGAAGTGCTGGCAGTGATCTCAGGACGCCCCTGCCTTTCTTCCTTCGGTATCTCGTCAAAATATGTGGCAGCGATCAGATCAGCAAGCTCCGCTATCGCTGCGATGTCATCATCAGTCTCGCCGGGAAGTCCAAGCATAAAGTAAAGCTTAACTCTTTTCCAGCCACCATGAAAGGCCTCTGTCACACCCCTTAAGATATCTTCTACAGTAAGGTTTTTATTGATCACATCTCTCATCCTCTGCGATCCCGCTTCGGGAGCAAAGGTGAGCGAGGATTTTTTTACATCCTGAACTTTACTCATCACATCAAGCGAAAATGCATCGACACGAAGTGACGGCAAGGCAATATTGCAGTGGTATTTTTCACTCTGTTCCAGTAAAAATGTCACGAGTGCTTCAAGCTCACCATAGTCACTTGAACTAAGCGACGATAAAGTCATCTCCTCATAGCCCGTAGCATCAAGCATCTGTACGGCAAGCCACTTCAAATACTCAAGGCTCCTCGGCCTGATAGGTCTGTATATCATACCCGCCTGACAGAAGCGACAACCTCTTACGCATCCTCGCTGAATCTCTAAAACTATCCTGTCCTGTGTAGCTCTGATAAACGGAACTATCGGCTTTTCCGGATAGTATGTATGATCAAGATCAGTTTCGACCTGCTTGACAACCTTTTTAGGAATTCGATTTATGACCTCTTCTTTTGTCAGCGTCGGATCATTTTTCAAAAGCTCATTAAATAGCTTATCTGATACGGTCGGTACCACAGAAGCAATGGTTCCGTCGTCGTTGTAGCTGACTTCATACAGAGACGGAACATAGATACCCGGAACCATGGAGGCTCTGTACAAGAACTCCTCTCTTGATACACCCTCAGACCTGGCTTCCTTATACACATCCAAAAGATCACGGAAGGTAACCTCTCCTTCACCTATATAGACAACATCAAAAAAATCTGCAACAGGCTCCGGATTATACGTGCACGGTCCGCCTGCAGATACTATGGGGTCATCCCATGTTCTGTCTTCGCTAAGTAAGGGAATGCCACCCAGATCAAGCATTTGTAAGATATTCGTATAGCACATCTCATATTGAAGTGTTATCCCTAAAAAATCAAACTTGTTCAGGGGAGTCTGGGTTTCCAATGAAAACAACGGGATGTTTTTCTCACGCATGATGGCATCCAGGTCCGGCCACGGACAGTATGCCCTTTCGCAGTAGGTATCCTCCCATGAATTAAACATCGAATACAGGATCTGGATACCCAAGTGACTCATCCCGATCTCATACACATCAGGAAAACACATACAAAAACGAACCGCCACTTCTGACGGCTCTTTCTTGACCATATTAAGCTCTCCACCGGTGTATCTCGCAGGCTTTTCTACCTGCATCAAAATATCATCCGATAACATGAGCTTATTATTCGGTTGAGAATTATTATTCATACACATTCAAACTCTTTTATTCGTTTCTGTTATCTTTCAGCCAGTCGGTAAGAGAATCAAATACATCCGGCGCAAACTTATTCAGCGCGATAACACTTCCGATAAGTGCTGCAGCAATAAGTATCAGCTTAAAAATCAATTTGAATAAAAACTTAATAAGTGCTTTCATAACTCGTCCTTTCGTTTGCCTGTTAATCTCTTTTTCAATGATTTCTTTAGTTTCTTTTATGCGTCCGGGCACTGCCATGACTTTACTGATCTTGCTGTCATTTTCAACCTGACGCTTTGATTTTTTCATCAGTCTACCTCTTCAAACGGTGAGTCATTATCCGGCTCATCATCATGAACATCTGCTACATCATCTTCAGAAGTCTCATCTGCCTCAGGTACATCATCAGGACTTTCATATCCTGAGCGCTCAAGGTAAGAGGTGTATCTCTCTTCAGCCAACTCCTCGATATATGACGGATGGATGTTCGGAAACTCCATTTTAATGGTGTTACATAGCTTATCATGGATCTCGAAGTAGTTTTCCTGATCCTCTTTTGTATCATCATACCACTCGTCGATCAGCTCATCGCTGAGGTTTTCTTTGATCCAATCCTCAAGTTCTTTGGTAAACTCATCCTCGACGGCAACACTTTCTTTTACCTTGGATGCACGATGAAGCGTCGCAAATCCGATGATGAAAAATACCACGAACACCAGACTCATCACTATCATCGAATATACATTAAACAGGTTAATTATGCCAAGCATATTCAGCACCACGATACCAATTCCTATGATACCAAAGCCGATAAACGAAAGACCGGAGAACTTAAGGTCGGCATACTTATCACGTTTTTTGACATATACCGTACTTGCCTCACTTCTAAGCTCAGAAAACTCCATTTCGGCCTGCTCGTTCTCGACCTCATCGAACTGATCCTCGAGATCAGGCACAAGCTCATAAAGTCTGTCAATGCTTACCTCTTCGCCCACTTCCAATCCCGGAAAAAGCTGCTCGCAGGAATCGAGTTCCAAATCCGCAACGATCACGTTAAGTCTATCATCGTCCTGAAGTACAGCCCCGGAAACCACTCCGTTGAGTCGAAGGAAGCTTACAACCTTTTCACCAACCTCTTCATCAGCAGCCTCCATAAGTATGACAGGCTTTGGTTCGGCGTCATTTATCTCTTCTTCCTCAACAAGCTCGTCGACAAGCTCAATCTCACAATCAGGGCATATCGTAATACCCTCACGATATTCGTTTTTACACTTAGGGCACCAGGCCATGTTTTGTTCCTCCATTCTGTCGTTTTCCGACTCATATATTCTATCATATCTGTTATAAGTTTGCAAGGAAAAAAACGGGACGGCAAAGCCCCTCCCGATGTTTATTACGCCATTAATCGCATCTTCTTCGCAAGGGCATAAAGCCTGTATCCAAATGGAAATTCCACAAGCTCATCACGTGTAACGGTGTTTAGCAACAAAAGCGCGGCAAAGTACGTAACTACCGCTATTACAAGGCTGAGCAGGGTCCGTATGATATTCGATGTGGTAAAAAGCCCGAAAAACTCATATACGGCAAGCGTGATGATGCCCATCCAGATTGAGGCGGCCAAGGGCGCGATAAAGCTCTTTACGACTTCCTGCCTGTAACCACCTGGAATACATCTCTTCAGCGCATACAGGTTAAGAAGCCACACAACAAGCGGAAATGTGATGTTCCCCACAAGTAAAGAATATATACCTATGCTTGTATACTTAACACAGATCATCACTATTATGATATGCAGTATCAATGATACTGCGGAATGCACCACGGGCAGACTCATCCTGTTTATACTTTGAAGTGCACCTCCCGTAACGTTTGAAAGTGCATAAAACACTATCGCCAAGCTACCAATAACAAGCATTTTTCCGCCGAGTATATAGTTCGACGAGAATAAAAGCTTAATAATAGGCATGCCCAAAACCGTATATCCAATAAAGCACGGAAATGCGATTATCATATTAAACTTCACAACACTAGCCACATTGTATCTAAGCTGATTGAAATCCTTTTCTGTAAAGGCAGCAACCGCACTCGGTATCATAGATGATGCCAAAGCCGTGGAAAGTGCGATCGGAACGGAGCACATTACGCGATACTTCGAACTGTAAACGCCGACCATACTCTTTATGGTCACGGCATCTACTCCGCTCTGTGAAGAGAAGTATCCGTAGATCTTGTAATCGATCAAGCCGCTTATATTATAAACCGTCTGAGAAAGTATCACAGGAAGGATTGTCAGGATGAGCACTCTGAAGAGTTCTCCTGTTGTATCAGCGTGCCATGTGCGATCCCTGCTCTCTTTTTTTCTAAGGATCGGTTTATATATGCTTATCAAAAATACCAAAAGTAAAAGTGCGGCCGCTGCACCAAGACAGGTACCAAGAGTACCACCGGCAGCACCCCACGCGCTTCTGAGTGGATCTCCGATCGTCCACTTCATAAAAAGCCAACTGGCCAAAACACTCACGATAGCGTTTATTACCTGCTCTATTATCTGAGATACCGCTGTGGGTATCATTGTTTTCATGCCCTGGAAAAATCCTCTGAAAACTCCTAAAAATGCCACGATAAGGATGGTCGGAGCGAGAACTCGAAGCGGAATATGAACTCCCGCATACTCAGGATATACATGATCCTCGATAAACTTAGCCCCGAAAAGGAGAACGCTTCCGAAAACTCCACCCGAAACAGCCGCAAATATCATCCCGACTTTTAAGGTCTGAGACGAGTTTTTATACTCTTTCCTGGCAAGTTGTGCTGATACTATTTTTGACATGGCAAGAGGAAGACTGTAGGACGATATTATGAGGATCAGATCGTAGATCTCAAAAGCAACGGCGTAGATACCGTTTCCTTCCTCACCGAGTATGTTTGACATCGGAATACGATATATAAGTCCGATAAGGCGCACAAAAAGAGAGGCGATCGCGAGGATACCGCCTTGCTTAAGGAAGTCTGAATTCTTCTTTTGTGAAGCCATAAATAATTTATCCTTTTGCTTTCCGTGAACTATACCCTAGAATCTGTTTATACCTAATAAGTCTAGAATCTCCTTTTGCTTACTTTCCATGACCAATCGATCAGAGTCCTCGATATGATCAAAGCCACATAAATGAAGCAGGCTATGAACGACTAAAAATGCAAACTCGCGCTTTTCGCTATGACCGTACTCTTCGGCCTGAGCCTTTACTTTTTGAGCACAGATTATAACATCTCCCAGCATAAGCTCATCCGTATCTGGATCTGTTGTCAATGATGCTTCAAAAGTATCGCCGTCAAAAACACCTGCCGCGTCATACTCATTCATAGGGAAGCTAAGCACGTCCGTTGCTCTGTCGATGTCTCTGAACTCATTGTTTAACCTGTGGATCTCATCCTCATTGACCACGGATACACTGACACTGACCTCATAAGGACATTCCAATATTTCGCATGTTTTGCTGACTAATTCGCGTACGAAATCATCTGACGCGAATTCAAATTCATGATCAGTATTATTATCATAGATTACAGTCATACGCCGCCCCGTCGTTTGTTATTGCTATTCCTGTTTTGTTTATATGTCATCTTCGCTTCGTATTTCTCGTACGCATGCACGATTTTTTGAACCAAAGGATGTCTCACCACATCCTTATTCGTCAGGTACGAAAATCCGATATCATCTATCCCTTCAAGCACCTTCACTGCTACCTCAAGTCCGCTCTCTGCCTTAAACGGCAGATCCTTCTGTGAAAGATCACCGGTGATCACCACTTTAGAACCAAATCCTATACGGGTAAGGAACATCTTCATTTGGGCAGGTGTCGTATTCTGCGCCTCGTCAAGAATGATAAATGCATTGTCCAAGGTACGACCACGCATATATGCAAGCGGCGCAACCTCGATAAGGCCCTTCTCGCTGTTTTTTATAAAGCTGTCGGCCCCCATTATCTGATACAGCGCATCATAAAGAGGCCTCAGATAAGGATCTATCTTCTGTTGAAGGTCTCCCGGCAAAAATCCCAGGCTTTCACCGGCCTCGATCGCCGGACGGGTAAGAATGATCTTTCCGACAGTATCAGACTTAAACGCCGCGATAGCCATTGCCATCGCAAGATACGTCTTTCCTGTTCCTGCCGGTCCCAGGCCGAACACCATCATCTTATCACGTATCTGGGCAACATACTTTTGCTGTCCCAGGGTTTTCGGTCTGATTGGCTTTCCTGAAATCGTATACCCCAAGAGATCCTTGTCAATATCAGCCATAGATACGCTTTTTTCTTCCTTAGTCATCGCCAGCAGATAATCCACATTCTGCTCGGTGATCTGATTTCCGCGTTTAGAAAGGCCCAAAAGCTCGTCAAAAACATATCTGGCATGATCAAGAGCACTTTCATCACCCTTGACCAAAACAGATCCGTCTCTGAGTATAACACTGACAGACAAGGTTTTTTCTATCTTTTTAACATACTTATCAAGCTGTCCGAATATATTCTGTTCATGTTCAACCGGAATGTCTAACTCAAACTGGCTTTCCAATACGACTCTCCTATTCAATCCCTTTATGAAACAAGCATATAGCTCACGCGTTACACCATTAGAACTTAAGAAAGCCTGTTTTCAATAGAAAACAGGCTTCCATTTTTCGCAAAGTATTACTTATACTTACGCTTGCGAGCAGCCTCAGACTTTTTCTTGCGTCTGACGCTAGGCTTTTCATAGTGCTCTCTTTTACGAATCTCCTGCTGAATACCCGCCTTCGCGCAGTTTCTTTTGAAACGACGAAGTGCGCTATCCAGTGACTCGTTCTCTTTTACTATTACACTAGACATAGTCTCACACCTTACCTCCCTCCAATTGTAGATTTCGCAAAATACAACTGTTCGGGTTAATTTGCAAAGCCAATTATACCATATTTTCAGGATTCGTCAACCCTTTAAAGCAAAAAAGTTCGTAAAAAAGGCAATTTTTTTACTTAAACTCCATAGAAAGCGAGAAAGAACGCCCTCTGCAAGCCGCTTTTCCGTATGACCCGCAAACGATCGGCATCATCGGAGGAAGATGCCCGATATCGAGGTCCATAAAGATTGGCACGCCCAAATCCCCCAGCGCTCCGATCACAGCTTCATGCCTGTCAATTCCGAACATCGGCTCATCATAATGCATCGGTCGACCGATCAAAAATCCGCTGGCAGAATCAAACCAACCGCTTTCTCTCAGATTCCACAATGCGCGACGCATATCCATGACATTCAAGTCACACGCCTCCAAAAACCACAGCACGCCCTCATCTGCATATTTTTCATTGAAACGGGATACTCTGTCAAATCTTGTACCGCATATATTTACAAGGCAATCAATACAACCGCCTACCAGACGTCCCTCAGCCTCTTTTACATTCCCATAAGTAACCGGCATAAAAAGCTCGGATATGTGATAGGGTTCATAAGGATGTGTTTCATCCTTTCCGGATTCTTTTTCCCAGCCATCATAGTTTTTTACTGTTGCGGCAAGCACGCCCTCTTCATTCTTTTTAACGATCCTTTGGTCGCCGCAAAGAAGATCAAATGCATCATGTATACACGGATGCCATGGGTCCATACCAAAAGAAGAAACACACGGGCCGTAGATACTTGCTATATCAAGTGCTGTCGTAAGTAAAAATGTCAAGTTGGTATTGTCCGAATACCCCATAAACCACTTGGGTTTTGCTCTATAGAGCACCTCAAAATTGATATAAGGCAGGATCTCACACATCAACTCCCCGCCTCCGCATGAAATCAGCGCCTGATTGGTCTCAGATGCGTACATCTCCATAAGCTCTTTTGCACAATCCTCAGGAGATGTACTGATACCTATACCGTCATCCTTAAAGCAATTCTCTCCCAGCTGCTCTCCCTGCCTTTTTTTCTTGAACACTCTTCTGGCACGCATAAAAGCTGCGCGATAGGGTTCTATCGCACAGCCGAATGATGGAGCTATAAATCCGATTGTTTCATGCTTTTGTAAAAAATCAGGATATCTCATCTATATTCTCCGAATTGAACTTAAAGTAATGTACCTCTTCGTCGAGTTCCTCGGAAAGACGTCTAAGGTCATCAGCTCTCTCGTTGATCATCTGCATCGTCGTAGCAAGTTCTTCCATGGAAGCCATGGTAACCTCTGTTTCAGATGCATTTTCTTTTGAAACCGAATTGAGGCTCTGGATAAGATCAGTAACATGAACTCTGGCCTCATCACAAGCGCGTGTATCACGTCCGATCTCCTCGATGGCAACAAGAGACTTATTGATACCCTCGCCGACACCGTTGAACTTCTCTTTGGTTTCAACAAGCTTCTGCTGCTGAACCTCGACGATCTCCTGGACCTTGTTCATAGCCTCGACGGTATTCTTTGATTCTTTTGACAGATTATCTATAATGTGAGAAATAGTATCCGCGCTCTTTGCACTTTCCTCTGCAAGCTTCTGAATCTCGGAAGCGACCACCGCAAAGCCCTTACCTGCCTCCCCTGCTCTTGCTGCCTCTATGGAAGCATTGAGCGAAAGAAGGTTTGTCTCCTCGGCAATGGATGTGATCATAACGATAGCATCTGATATTCTCGATACTGAGTCATCCGTAAGCTTAACCTGCTTACCAATGACTTCAACAGCCTCTATAGTACGGTCTGACGACTCTGAAAGCTCGTTAATAATGTCCTCGGCTTCCTCTCTGGCTCCGTTAATCTCGTTGGATGTCTCGGTCAGATTTTCAACCTTCTCAACAATCTCGGTTATGGCCTCACCCATATCATTTACATTTGAAGTGGCTGAATCAGTGTCACGAGCCTGTGAATTGGCGCCCTGAGATATGATCTCCATAGAGTTTGATACTTCGTGAGCATTGTCAACCGAGGTCTCGATCATCTCATTCATCTTCTCTGCATGCTTGTCAACCTGGTCAGCTGAGCCTACGATATCGGCGATAACCTTTTGCAAGACTTCGATAAGTCGCTGCATAGCCCTGGACATAAGGCCGACTTCGTCTTTACGATTTCTGAACTTCTGCGGGATATGAACATTCAAATCACCGTGAGCAACACTGACAACAAGCTTTTGAACATTTGAAATAACTCTCGCGATTGCATTTGATGCGAGGAAGCTTGCCAATCCGGCAATCACTACCATGATAGCGGCGATAATGATCATCATTATAAGTCTTGAGTTGATCGTCGCATCAACCTCTGATGAAGGCTTACCCGCAAAATACATGCCTACATTGGATCCGTCTTTATTCGTAATCGGAATATAATAAGCAAAAAAGTTCTGACCGTTGATATCGAGGTTATATGTCTCATAATCCTTTCCCTGACCAATAACGATATCAACAACTTCCTTATCAGCCTGGGTTCCGATGAGACGATCGCCTGCTTCATCCTTAAGAGAAGTGGCGTACCTGGTGTCCCCAAAGAACACAGTAACCTCAAGATCAGTATCTCCGGTAAACTTATCGATAAACTGTTCATTTTGAGTAACATTGAAACCGCCCTTGTAAAGAGTACCTACTCCACCCTTTTCCTGAAGTACATAATCCTTTGCACTGATGGCATCATAAGCGGCAGCCATAGCATGAGCCGAATACTCAAGGCCTGCCATAGCCTCCTCTCTCATTCCGGAACGCATGCTGGTCACACCGTAAATGGTGAGCACCGTAGCCAGAACCAGCATCGGAACGATCGATATGATCATGATCTTAATACGGATAGACAATCCTTTTACTTTAGTCTGGATCTCTTCCTGTTCTAAATCAGCCATAAGAAATTATCTCCTTTAGTGTTTTCGACGCTAATCCGTCTTTCATATTTTACCATATGCCGAGCAAAAAATCTAGCACTATTTTATATTTTTATAATAAAAATACTCCCAATACTCATACAAACGAAAAGACCCCTTTCGGGGCCTCTCCGTCGATACCCGAAGGTATCAAAGCGTATAATAGGGTGGGAGTAGAAAGTTTATACTTTCCGAAAATCAAGATACGACTAAAATGTGTCAAAGTTGTGTCAACAGCCAATATACTTAAAATACTCGAGGTTCTCCTATAAACCACCTGGGAACTCTTCCTGATATGCCGCATACAAACTCATAATTAAAGCTGCCTGCAAGATTCGCTATTTCCTCAACCGTTATCTTCTTATCACCGGACTTTCCGATGATGACAACAGCATCGCCTTCCTTCACATCAGGTATATCAGTCACATCGATCATAAACTGATCCATGCATATTCTTCCGACTATGGGTGCATACTCTCCGTTTACCAAAACTCTACCCTTGTTTGACAGCGACCTCTTCATCCCGTCGGCATATCCGACAGGCACAGTAGCTATCACGGAGTCCTTATCTGTAACATATGTACCGCCATAGCTGATAGGCGTCCCCGCCTCGACATTTTTGATAAATGAAATCTTTGAGATCCACTCCATCGCAGGCTTCAACTCGATAGTATCATGTCTCATCTCTTCAGACGGATACAGACCATATGTAGAGATGCCCGAGCGCGCAAAGTCAAGTCCGGCATCCTTGTACTGAAGTATACATGCACTGTTACCGGCATGGTGATATCTGAAGTTTACACCCTCTTCCTCACATTTTTTAACGAAGTCCGAAAAAATATCAAGCTGCTTTTTAGCATACTCGGTCGTTGCTTCATCGGCTCTTGCAAAATGCGTAAATATACCCTCAAGCTCGATATTTGGAAGTCTGGATATTTTTTTGATCACCTCAAGTGATTCTTCATTGGGCTTGAAACCGATCCTGCCCATACCGGAATCAATCTTTATATGGATCTTGGCTTTTTTACCCATAAGAGCCGCCGTCGAATCAAGCTGCTTGGCCATACTGTATTCGTAAACAGTCTGAGATATGTCGTGTCTTACCACGTCTTCGAACCACTGTGTGCCGGTGAATCCAAGGATCAGGATCATCTTATCGATCCTTGCCGCTCTAAGCTTCAATGCTTCCTCAATGACAGCCACACCGAAGCCACAAACGAAATCAGATAAGGTTCTGGCAACCTGGATCGCGCCGTGACCGTATGCGTCCGCCTTGACAATAGCCATAATACGGGTTTGTGGGTTTAAAAGCTTTTTTTCTTCGATTATGTTTTTTCTGATCGCATCCAGATCAATACGTGCAAAACATCGATCAAAGCGTTTGTCATCGTAAAGCATTTACCTTATCTCCTCTCTGGTACCTTCTCTTATTACCTCACCCAGGCCGTCCAAAAGATCAGAGGCCATCAGTGAATACTTACTCAATTTTTCAGCCATCACATCGCCCGCAAGTCCGTGCAGATACACAGCCAACTTGGCGGCATCAAAGGGTTCCATTCCCTGTGCCAAAAATCCGCCGACAACTCCTGCAAGAACGTCTCCGGAGCCTCCTGTCGCCATTCCGTTGTTCCCCGACACATTGATATAACAGCTGTGTCCATCGGACACAACAGTCCTTGCGTCCTTACATACTACTATCCCATCGAGATCCATAGCCGCATCAAATGCGGCACTTACAGGATTTTTGAGCAGATCATTTATATCTCGGTTTGTCAGATAGCTCATTTCTTTCATGTGAGGAGTCACAACGAAGTTCTCGCTCAGAGTCGATGTGAAATTTCTGGCGAGCTTTATCCCGTCTCCGTCGATAACCGTAGGCACGGGTGAATTTTCAACCACATACTGAACCATCTCCTGTGCTTCCTTATCAAGCCCGAGTCCCGGACCGATCACTATCGCATCTGCCCAATCCGTAACCTCAGAGAGTTCATCACGTTCCGAAAAAAGAGCTTCGGGACATTTTTCAAGAATAATATCACGGTTTATACCCGGCGATACAACTCTTACAAGGCCTGCTCCTGACTTATAAGCAGCTTCGGCACAAAGGCAGGCCGCTCCGCACATTGTCTCCGAGCCTGCTACCACGAGCACATGTCCGAAACTCCCTTTGTGAGTCCTCGGCTTTCTTTCCGGTAACATATGTCTGATATCCTGTGGCTCATAGTAATAATACGGAGATTTGATCATCGTCAGGCTTTCCTTTGGAAAACCGATATCGGCGATGATCACCTCTCCGGCGTACGTACAGCCAGGATGTAGTATAAGCCCAAGCTTGTTTACTCCGAATGTTATAGTTGTATCGGCCTTTATTGCAACATTCATGATCTCACCGCTTCCGGCATGTACACCGGACGGGATATCAAGTGAATAAACGATCGCATCACTGTCGTTTATCTCATTTATGATCTGTTCGTAAACATCCGTGATCTCTCTGGTAAGGCCGATTCCGAAAAGGCCGTCTATGATCACGTCAAACTGGTTATCCTTTATGGAACTGATAGGGATCACGGGAACATGACAGCCTACAGCGATCTCCATCTGCTTTTGGGTCTCCGAACTCATCTTCTCAGGCTGACCAACAAAAGCCACTGCGGCCTTGTATCCCATCTCATGAAGAATACGGGCAGTGGCAACTCCGTCTCCGCCGTTATTTCCGGGGCCGCAAACGGCCAAAAATCTCGCATCACTTTGTTCTCTTTCGAGCAGAAGCTTCACTGCACTCATAGCAGCACGCTCCATCAGAACAAGCGATGGCATCCCTACAACCTCGGTAGCATGAACGTCAATCTTTTTTGCATCCTGTCCCGTAAAAAGATATCTCATAGCAATACGCCTCCGTCAAAATCTTAACGTATTTACTTAAGTTTACATGAGTAATTTCACTCGTCAGATCCGTCATTCAACGCATAAGAAAGCCTCATAAGGCTCTCAGCGAGATGGACATTTTCTATCTTGACATCGGATTTTTTAAGAATCTCCGACTGCATAAGTTCACACGATGTAAAGTTCCAGATGCCTCTTACTCCAAGCTTTGCAACAAGCTCCGCAACCTCTAGCGCGCCTGTCTTTGAAAGAGTAAGCGCGGCGATATCTGCGGGAGTATCTGAAAGAAAATCGGGCAGATCTTCCATCGAGCGCACAAAAAGACCGCCGATATTTTTTCCGTAGAGATCATGATCACGATCAAAAATACCGACTATCTTGAAGCCTCGTTTGATAAATCCCTGGTAATTTGCAAGTGCTCTTCCCAGGTTTCCGGCACCGATGATGATCAGTCGATGACGCTTGTCTATACCAAGAATACGACCTATCTCATCCTTGAGGCTCTCCACCTGATAACCGTAGCCCTGCTGTCCGAACCCTCCGAAATTGTTCAGATCCTGTCTGATCTGTGATGCTGTAACATGCATCCTTTCGCTTAAGTCAGATGACGAGATTCGCTCAACCCCCTCATCCATAAGCTCGCTCAAATATCTGTAATATCTGGGAAGTCGGTGTATAACCGCCGGCGATATCTTTTTGTCAGTCACTGTATTATCCCCTTTTATCATTTATATTTTTCAATCTCGAATCCCAATAGCACTAGTATATCAAATTCAAACTCATAGGGCAAGACTAAGTATGGGATTTTTTTGTTCTAAAAATTGTTTTTGTTGATTTTTGGCTCGGCATCATGTAAACTGTATTGGTTGAATGGAGGAATACAAACATGATTCTGGCATTTGATCATCTTGATAAGTACTACGGCGACCGCGCTATCCTGCGTGACGCCTCTTTTCACGTGCAGGAAAAACAAAAATATGCACTTGTCGGTGTCAATGGTGTAGGAAAAACCACTCTTCTTCGCATCCTTATGGACGAAGAAAACTACGATGGCGGAAATATCACCAGATCCAAGGATGCTACCATAGGCTATCTGCCTCAGCAACTTGGATATCACTCGGATAAGACTATTTTTGATGAACTTTATCAGGTCAGGTCCGATATCATAGATCAGGAGAAAGAGTTAAACACTCTGGCCGACGCCATAGCTAATACAAACGATGACTCTCTTTTGGAAAAATATCATCGACTACAAACCGATTTCGAACTCAAAGACGGCTATGCATATAAAAGCCAAGTTCTTGGCGTGATCAACGGTCTGGGATTCGGCGACTCTATGGACCAGATCATAAACACGCTCTCCGGCGGTCAAAAAACCAGAGTTGCTCTCGGAAAACTGCTTCTCACAAAACCGGACCTGCTCATACTTGACGAGCCCACAAACCATCTCGATATATCTTCCGTGCAGTGGCTCGAAACATATCTTGCATCATATCCGGGTGCTGTTTTGATCGTATCTCATGACAGATATTTTCTTGACAGATTCACCGAGAACGTATGGGAACTTGATAACGGTATCCTCAGGTCATTTAAAGGGAATTATACCGACTATATGTCACAAAAAGAACTGTTAAAAACTTCTTTGTTGCATGCTTATGAAAAACAACAGGCCGAGATCAAACATCAGGAAGCTGTCATAGAAAAGCTCAAGCAGTTTAACAGAGAAAAATCCATCAAACGTGCCGAATCACGCGAAAAGATGCTGGATAAGATCGAACGTATCGAAAAGCCTGTCGAATACGAGCAAGCCATGAATCTAACTTTGGAACCTGCAGTGATCAGCGGCGAGGATGTTCTCTTTATCGAGGATCTGAAAAAATCATTTGATGACAACACCTTGTTCTCGGATACATCCATCGAGATAAAGCGCGGCGAAAAGGTCGCAATCATCGGTGATAACGGAACCGGTAAAACAACTCTTTTAAAAATGATAAACGGTGATGAATCCATTACTTCCGGGAGTATTACCTTAGGGACCGGTGTTGAACTGGGATACTATGACCAGGAGCACGGAATACTTCACGATAATAAAACCATTTTTGAAGAAATACAGGATACTTATCCCGACCTGAATAATACTGTTATACGCAATACACTTGCGGCATTTTTATTCAGGGGTGATGATGTGTTTAAGCTTATCTCCTCACTTAGCGGAGGAGAAAAAGGACGAGTATCCCTTGCAAAGCTGATGCTGTCCAGGGCCAATCTTTTGCTGCTTGACGAGCCGACAAACCATCTTGATATGATAAGCAGAGAGATTCTCGAAAATGCTCTTAAGTCCTATACCGGAACTGTCATCTGCGTCTCTCACGACAGATATTTTATAGATCGTGTGGCTACCAGAATTCTCGATCTATCAGGCGGCGTCTTTTATGATTATAAGGGTAACTACAGCTACTATCTCGAGAAAAAAGATACTGTTATGAGTATAAACAGTAACATAAAAAAAGACAATACTACTTCGGTACGATCCGATGATAAATCCGGCGATAATTCGTCTACTCCACACTCTAAAGACTCATCATCAGGCTCATCGAAGGCTGACTGGTTAGCTGAAAAAGAAGTACAAGCCAAACGTCGCCGCTTGGAACGCTCGCTTTCTGAGGTTGAAGAAACCATAGAAAAGCTCGAAGCCGAAATATCTGATATTGACGAAATGCTCTCCGATCCTTCGATCGGGACGAATCTTCCCAGGCTGCAGGAACTGACAAAAGAAAGAGAGGCTGCCGATGAAAAACTCTCCGAAGCCATGTCAAAATGGGAGCAGCTTTCCGAGGAACTTGAACAGGTTTGACACTTATTTGCTTATATATAAAGTCTAAAAAAGGGATGTCTGAAGCTATCGGACATCCCTTTATCACATTATCATACGATCATGCCATCTTAGAGATGGTAGATAACACAAGTTTTTTGAAGTTCGCCGCTGCTCTGTCGGCGGTTTCCTTGACCTCCTCGTGAGTAAGTGGCTTATCGGGAGTTCCACCCGCCATGTTTGTGATACATGACACACCGCATACCTTTAACCCCAGATGCTTTGCAGCGATGGCTTCAACAGTTGTACTCATGCCGACAGCATCTGCACCGAAGCTTCTAAACATCTCAATCTCGGCGATAGATTCATACTGTGGGCCGGTGGTCTGAATATACACACCGCTTCTTACAACGATACCAAGCTCCTTGGCTGTCTCCTTGATAAGATCAACCAGTTCATAATCATAAATATTGTTCATGGATGGAAATCTATCGCCCCATTCATCCACATTTTCACCAATCAATGGAGACGGAACAAATGTCGATATCTGGTCCTTTATGATCATAAGATCACCCGGATCAAAATAAGTATTAATTCCTCCGGCTGCATTTGTAAGATAAAGAGTCTTTGCTCCGAGTCCTGCCATCACACGTACGGGAAGCACGACCTGTTGCATGGAATAGCCCTCATAATAATGTACTCTTCCCTGCATTATTACAACCTTTGTATCACCGATCTTTCCAAATACAAATCTTCCCTTATGACCTGAAACAGTAGATACGGGGAATCCTTCAATACTGTTGTAGTCAATCGAAGCCACAGTCCCGATCTCATCGGCTATCGCCCCCAATCCGCTACCAAGTATGAGTGCGACATCCGGTACAAAATCGGTAACCTCTCTAATCTGTTTTACGCAGTCATCAACCTGTTTTTTAAGTTCTTGTTTAGTCATGATATAAACACTCCTTTATCTGTTATTCTAATATAACCCGGATCATTTTTCAATCTGTTTTTCAAGCCATTCTCTCACTGCTATAGCTGCCAAATCCGCATGAAGATCAAAGCAATGAGTATCATTCTCTATCGGAACAAGCTCCACATCATCATAAACAGAAACAATCTCTTTTGACCACTCATATAGCACAGATTCATCCTTTGTTCCATGTACGATGAGCACCGGACCTTTGTACTTTGAGATCACGCTCTTTACGTCTATCTGCTGAGCTTCACGAAGATAATGCCCTCCTAAGCTCATATCCACATTTGGCAGGTATATACTCTCCGGCGGGTTATCCTTGTCAAAAAAGTTTTGAAGGATCTCACCGGTTCTTGCCTGATCGGGGATGACCCACGCAGGCGACATCGGTATAAGGCCTTTTATCTTGTCATGCATCATAGCCGCCCCCATCATCACCGTCAGGCCGCCCTGTGAATGTCCGCAAAGATAGATATCTGTTGTGAAGTCAAGTTTTTCAGCATAGTCAACTATAGCCATCAGATTTAAAAACCACTTAGAAAGTGTATGGTCGAAAAATCTTCCGTCACTCTTTCCGTGTCCGTACATATCCACTCGAAGTGAAGCCATACCGACAGACAGCACCTCACGCTCCACCGCAAGCAAATGATCCTCATCCTTTTGCCCGGTAAAACCATGAATTATGATAACTATAGGTGATTTGGCTATTTTTTTCGCATCCGTCTTATCAGGATCATAAACAGATCCGTCAGGTAAAGTCAGTATCGCATCAAGTCTGGTGCTTCCGTCATAAATATTCATAATAATCCTCCACGCATCAGTGTGATTATTTACACTATCCTCTGTTTAGATCAACTCAATGAGTTCCGTTATAAGATAATCACTTACCCACCATCCCGACGGCGTAAGCCAAAGCCTAGACTCATCATAATCAGCCAAGCCTTCATTTTTCATACTAAGAATCTTGTTTTTAAAAGCATTATTTATATCGAGAGCAAACCCTCTTTTTAGATCATCAAAAACAATTCCGTCAGATGTTCGCAATCCGAGATAGACCACCTCGATAAGCTGTTTTTCACGATCCAGTATCTCTTTTTCTTCCGTAGTATCCGTACCGGATTCGATATAATCCATATACTTATTTATTTCCCCAGTATTTGTCTTTCTTATACCGTTAAAATGCGATGCTGCCGCAGGCCCGATCCCTATATAATTCCCACGATTCCAGTAGTTCAAATTATGAATACAAGCGTAGGTACTTTTATTCTTAGCATAATTTGAGATCTCATAATGGTCAAATCCGGCATCGGTCAGCTTCTCATGAGTCATCTGAAAAAATGACCTGTCCTCATCCTCATCAAAAGGCGCCCCATCTACGTATTTATCATAAAAAGGTGTTCCCTCTTCGATGATCAGACTGTATGCCGAGATATGCTCGGGTTCAAGTGATATGATCTCATCCAAGGTTTTATTCAGACTCTTTTTTGTCTGCCCCGGTATCGCATTCATCAGATCGATATTTATATTATCAAATCCTACACTACGTGCGAGCTCATAGCTTTTCAAAAACTCCTTATAAGTATGAATCCTTCCGAGAGTTTTTAATTCATCATCATTGGCCGACTGCAGCCCAAAGCTTAGTCTGTTAATCCCAAAGCTTTTATACAGACTTAACTTGTCCTCATCAACAGTACCGGGATTACACTCGATAGTAAACTCTTTTATGTCCAAACCGTTCTTATGTGCGAATCTACCAACCGCCGATAACAGCCTTTCCATCTGCTTTACCGGAAGTATCGACGGTGTCCCACCCCCGATAAAAACAGTATCAATATCTCTGATCGATTCAAAACGATCAGCAACATCTTTTGCATCAGTTTCATCACAGCAATGCGAGACACTTAATACCGAGTCCATTTCTTTGATGATGCAATCAACCATCCTCTCGGTGAGAACATCATCCCCGTCTCCAATTCCAACAGAGCAAAAATCGCAGTAATTACACTTTCTCACGCAAAAAGGCACGTGAATATACAATCCCGACATCAATCAAATCTCCAATTCAACTAACCGTCTTTTGCTGCCATGCAGTGCTGCGTTTCATTATGGCGCAAGTGGAGTCCGAAGGATCAACAGATGCTACCCAGATCCAATAAGAAAGAAAAACCTACTCTTCCTCATCCAACTTAAGCACCGACATGAAGGCCTTCTGCGGTATCTCAACATTACCGATCTGACGCATACGTTTCTTACCTTCCTTCTGCTTCTCAAGGAGTTTCCTCTTTCTGGAGATATCACCACCATAGCACTTTGCGAGAACGTCCTTCCTAACAGCCTTTACTGTCTCTCTTGCAATGACCTTGTTTCCGATCGCTGCCTGGATAGGAATCTCAAAAAGATGTCTCGGAATCTCATTTTTCAACTTCTGGCACATTTTTCTGCCACGCTCATAAGCAGAGGACTCATGCACAATAAACGAAAGCGCGTCAACTTCTTCTCGGTTTATAAGAATATTCAGACGAACAAGTTTGGCTCTCTCATATCCTTTGAGCTCATAATCAAATGAAGCATATCCCTTTGATCTGGCTTTAAGAGAATCGAAAAAGTCATATATTATCTCATTAAGAGGAAGAGTATAACGAAGTAAGGCTCTGGTTTCCTCCATGTATTCCATACTGATATAGACACCGCGCCTCTCCTGGCACAGTTTCATGATCGCACCGACAAACTCTGTGGTAACCATGATCTCGGCGTCAACCACAGGCTCCTCCATATGCTCTATCTCTGACGGATCGGGCAGATTTGACGGATTTGTCACCTCGATCATCGTTCCGTCGGTCTTATATACATGATAAACAACTCCGGGTGCTGTTGTCACCAGATCGAGATTATACTCTCTTTCAAGTCTTTCTTCGATGACCTCAAGGTGCAAAAGACCTAAAAAACCACACCTGAAACCAAATCCAAGAGCGATGGAGGTCTCCGCCTCAAACTGAAGTGCTGCATCATTTAACTGAAGCTTTTCCAGAGCATCTCGTAAATCCTGATACTTTGCTCCGTCAGCCGGATACAGGCCGCAGTAAACCATCGGAAGTACCTTTTTATATCCGGGAAGTGCCTCATCACATGGGTTATCCGCATCGGTAACCGTGTCTCCAACACGCGTTCCGTCTACGTTTTTAAGCGATGCAGTGATATATCCGACCATCCCGGCTTCAAGTTCATCACACGGTATAAACTGACCAGCACCGAAGGTTCCTACCTCGAAAACCTCCTCCGTAAGCCCGGTTGCCATCATTTTTATGTTGGTTCCTTTTTTTACGGTACCATCAAAGAGTCTGCAAAAAATGATAACACCTTTATATGGATCATACAAAGAATCGAAGATCAAAGCTTTAAGCGGAGATTTTTTCTCTCCCGAAGGCGCCGGAATCTTTTTTACGATCTGTTCGAGTACATCTTCTATATTGGTTCCAAGCTTGGCTGAAATACGCGGTGCATCCTGTGCTTCAATCCCGATCACATCTTCTATCTCGGCAATCACGCGCTCCGGATCGGCAGAAGGCAGATCGATCTTGTTGATGACCGGCATGATCTCCAGATCATGATCTATCGCCATATAGCAGTTTGCTAAAGTCTGCGCCTCGATCCCCTGCGCAGCATCTACTATCAGTATCGCCCCCTCGCAGGCCGCGAGTGAACGCGAAACCTCATAATTAAAATCGACGTGTCCCGGAGTGTCGATCAGATTAAACAGATACTCCTCACCGTCACTTGCAGTGTAGGCAAGTCGTACGGCTTGTGACTTGATCGTGATACCTCTCTCACGCTCAAGCTCCATGTTATCGAGGACCTGAGCCTGCATTTCACGACTTGTCAATAGACCTGTTTTCTCGATGATCCTGTCGGCAAGCGTCGATTTTCCGTGATCAATATGCGCTATAATACAAAAATTCCTAATATGTGACTGATCTACTATTGCCATTTTAGATAAATTCTCCTCTCATTCGTGGCATTTTTCAAAGCATACGCTAGACAAAATGACTTTTTTTTGGCATAATTAGAGTATATCATAAAATAAATCAAATGTGAAGATAGGAGGCTTATGTTTTGAAAAATAAATTATCAGCGATCATCCTAGTCGCTGCACTTATGCTCGGAATATGCGCTCCCGTGACTGATTCAAAGGCTGCGAGCATGTCAGTAACATCGTTAAAGCTTCGTGTCGGTTGCATCTATTCTCTTAGAACAACCAATCTTTTTGGTAAAGTCACATGGAAGTCTTCAGATACATCTGTAGCAAGCGTTAAAACCGGCAATATTTCCGCAAAAGGCCCGGGTACCACTACCATCACAGCTTCAAACGGTGATAAAAGCGTTTCCTGCAAGGTGACTGTAAAAGGTGTATCAAAGAAAAAGGGAAGCAAGTACAATCCTAAAACCCTTCCGAAAAAGAAAACAAAGGATTTAAGCTTTGATTTTTACATGGAAGAAAAAAAGGTCGGTAAGTTCAAAATTCAGATAGAGCGCTTTGCATATGGAGATGAGTCAGCACGTCTGGCTCAGAACAACTCATCTAATCCGGCACCCGGTGCCACACAGCAGTACCTGTTTTTCAGTGTCAGACTGAAGTACGTATCCGGAACACAGACCATAAAAATGTCAAACGTGTTTAACTATCATAAAAACATATTCGGGGCGTACGGAGCCAAGCACTTAAAGCCGGTCAACTACGGCTATGCTTTCGGACATAATGAAAATATGAGCACAGTCAATATCTCACCCGGCAACACAAGGACTGCAGATGTAGCCATACTTGTTGAAAAAGGCTTTACTCCGGTCACATTCAGACTGCAGACCGGTCCGAAGTCATACACATGGGTTAAACTCTGATTCTTCATACATATAGTTGCACAAAAATACAGCTGTCACATTTCTGCGACAGCTGTTTATTTTTATATTATTTTTGAGTTTGTTTTGTGATAACTATCGGCTTTCCGTTGGTCTTGAATATGGAAAGATTCGGAACATATCCTCTCACGCTTGAAAGCGGATAAACTATTGTATCTCTACCGACCATTGAGCCTGGATTAAGGACTGAATTGCATCCGATCTCTGTATAATCACCGACAACAGCACCGAACTTTTTCATACCGGTACGCATCTTCTCTTTACCGTAATGAATCTCGATAAGAGACTTGTCGGATTTAACATTTGAAGTGATCGAGCCTGCTCCCATATGAGCCATAAATCCAAGAATCGAATCTCCCACATAGTTATAATGCGGTACCTGAACGCCATCGAAAAGTATCGAGTTTTTAATCTCGGTCGAGTTACCGACAACTGCCTTTTTACCGATTATGGCATTTCCACGGATAAATGCACCGTGTCTTATCTCTGCTTCCTCATCTATGATACAAGGGCCATTGATGCAGGCGGTGTCCGCAACAATTGCATTTTTAGCGATCCAGATATCATCTCCGCGTTTTTCAAACCTGGAATCATGGAGATGTTCGTTACCGTATTCGATGATAAAATCATGGATATTCGGCAGCACCTCGTACGGATATCTTTTATCCGCAAAAATGTTTGCTGCGATCGTATGTCTCAGATCGAGCATCTGAGTTGTCTCAAGAGCACGAATCCTCAACAGTTTCTTGTCGTTTGCCATATAAATCCTCCTATCCGGGGTAAGACTCACAGCACTAATCCTTCGTCTTCTGCGACTTACTCCTTTTATTTTTATTATTATTGTTTTTGTAGAACACCGCAACTTTATTATAAAAGTTTTGAAGCTTTGCAGTGTTGTTTCCTTGTTTAGCATCAGACACCTGGTCACTGATATAATGATTCAGTTTTTCCATATAAGCATCTGATTTGATAGTACCATCTGCAACCTGAGTCAAGCCCATCTCCCAGCTCGCTGTCATACGCGGTGAAAGCATGGCCGGCATGGAGTAAAACACAACGCCGTATACCAGTTCTCCCTTAAGAGCAGGTGTGATAATCTGAGTTTTTTTGTTCAGGTTTAGATAACCAATATTGAAAAGCTTTTTAAGTATCTCAGCGCGCGTCGCACTTGTCCCGATACCGCTTCCTTTGATCTGCGCTCTGAGTTCCTCGTCCTCGATAAGCTGTCCTGCATTCTCCATCGCAAGTATCATGGATCCGGAGTTGTAGCGCTTCGGCGGAGAGGTCTCACCCTCCTTAATCTCACATCCGGTAAGGATAACCTGCGTTCCCTTTTTAATCTGATCTATAACCTCGGAAAGATCAGCATTATCAGCATCCTCATCCTCATCACCATCATCGTTTTCGGAATCCGAGGTGGCATTATCAGTCTTTTGATCTTTACCTGACTTCTCATCCTTAGGCTTTGTGAAGCTAAATTGATTCACGGGAAGAAAACCGTCATCAACTAAAACCTTCGCACCGGTAAACATCCTTTCCGTATGCTCTCCTGCCTTACATGCGATACAAACACTGAGCTTTTGGTATACAGCCGGCGGATAAAAAATAGATAAAAATCTCCTGACTATCACCTCATACATCTTCTGGTGAAGGTCGCTTAGGCTTTTAAGTGCGCCGACAGCTGCGCCCGTCGGGATGATGGCGTAGTGGTCGGTGATCTTTTTATCATTTACATATCTTGTTTTTTCAAGGCCTTTATGAGTCCCGTTATCTGCGATATATTTGAGATATGGTGCGGCAAACTCATAATCCCTGAGTCCGTTTAGGTTTTTACCGATCTCCTTTGCAACCGCACTCGAAAGAACTCTGGCATCGGTTCTCGGATACGTCACAAGCTTCTTTTCATACAGATCCTGAACCACCTGAAGTGTCTCGTCAGGACTTATCTTAAAGAGCTTTGATGACAGGTTTTGAAGCTCCGCCAGGTTAAAAAGCAATGGCGGATTCTTTTTTTCCTGTTTTTTTGTAACGGATTCAATAACGCCTGACGGACCGGTAACACTTTGCGAGTCATCTGAGGCGGATGCCTCACCTGAGCTTACGTTTGATGAAGTATCATCAGATGTCATCAGATCATCGATCAAAGCCTTTGCATTTGCAATGTCTCTGAAGCCGTTTTCCTTATATAGAATCCTTGACAGAGAAAAGTCAGGCTGCGGCTCCTTCTTTTTTTCATTTTTATCGGAAGTCTTTGACGTGTTTTCCGAATCCGTCTCTTCTGCAGGTGTTACATATATTTCAGGCTCGTAGTATCTTGATCCTTCACGAACTCTCCACTCGCCTGAAAATGCTTTTCCGTCAAGAGAAAAATCTCCCAACACTCTGTAAAAAGGAGTTTTGACAAATCGTCTAATCTCCCATTCTCTGACAACGACCATACCCAGAACGCATGTCATTACTCGTCCTACCGCGATCGATGTCCACTTTTTATCAGTCAGCCTGTCATTCAGCCACTTTCCGTATCGTATGGAAAGAATACGTGAAAAGTTGATCCCCATAAGGTAATCTTCCTTTGCACGAAGGTATGCCGAATCACTCAGTGCATCATAGGCATCCAAAGGCTTCGCTTCATTTACTCCCCTGCGAATCTCTTCTTCTGTCTGGGAGTCGATCCAGACTCTGAGCTTTTTCTTGGTGTCAGGTACATGTGCCTGTGCATCCACAAGCCTGTAGATATACTCACCCTCGCGCCCCGAGTCGGTGCAGACATAGATCGTGTCCACATCATCACGGTTTAAAAGAGTACTTACTACGTCGAACTGTTTTTTAACGGAAGGTATCACTTCATACAAAAACTCTTCCGGTAAAAACGGCAATGTCTCGGCGGCCCATTTTTTTAGGGATGCATCATAAACCTCCGGATAGCTCATAGTCACAAGATGACCAACGCACCAGGTTACGATGGCGTCATCTGATTCCATAAAGCCATCACGGCCGGCGCCGTTTACGCCCATGACTCTGGCGAACTCTTTGGCTACACTTGGTTTTTCTGCGATAAAAAGTCTCTTACTCATACTGTATCTTTCGAGGTATAATAATACCCCTGATCATCTTAGTCTATAGAATAGAGAGGGTATTTGTCCGTAAGCTCTTTGACGATTGCTCTTGCCTTATCGGCATTTGCCTCATGATCGTCGATAAGCATTGCGATAGCCTCTGCTACTCTATCCATATCATCTGTCTTAAATCCTCTGGATGTAACTGCTGCTGAACCGAGACGGATTCCGCTTGTCACAAACGGTGACTGTGGATCGTTCGGAATAGTGTTTTTATTTGCAGTTATATTCGCATCATCAAGCCAAACCTCAACCTCTTTACCTGTAAGACCTTTCTTTACAAGGTCGATCAGCATAAGGTGGTTATCCGTACCGCCTGATACGATATCCACACCACGGCTCATAAGTCCTTTGCAAAGAGCCTGTGCATTATCGATAATTCCTTTTCCGTAATCCTTGAACTCAGGCTTTAATGCCTCTCCAAAGCATACTGCCTTTGCAGCGATCACATGCATAAGAGGGCCACCCTGTGTTCCCGGGAAGATAGCTTTATTAAGCTTGTGCTCTGTTGCGAACTCCTCAGATGAAAGGATCATACCTCCACGAGGTCCGCGAAGTGTCTTATGAGTAGTCGTAGTTGTGACATGTGCATAAGGAATCGGACTCTCATGATAACCGCTTGCAACAAGTCCTGCAATATGAGCGATATCGACCATGAGATAAGCACCTACCTCATCGGCAATCTCGCGGAAACGCTTAAAGTCAATCTTTCTGCAGTATGCAGATGCACCGGCGATGATCATCTTCGGCTTGCACTCTTTGGCGATACGAAGCACCTCATCATAATCGATAAATCCGCTGTCATCAACACCGTAAGGAACAATATTATAGTATGTTCCTGAGATGTTTGCCGGGCTTCCGTGAGAAAGGTGTCCGCCGTGATCAAGGTTCATGCCCATTACGGTCTCTCCCGGCTTAACAAGGGCAAAGAACACAGCCATGTTTGCCTGTGCACCTGAGTGTGGCTGAACATTTGCATAGG
>ONKC01000079.1 GCA_900318295.1 uncultured Eubacteriales bacterium | reverse complement strand
AGGGGTTCTTCAGTTTCTTTTTGATTTCTTTTTTTTGGGCCGGTGTTGCGTAGACAGTCTGAACGTGGGAGTGATCGATCGCATCCCAGTCAACTCTTTTGATTCGGCTTGTTTCTATTTCCTCTATAGAAGGACAGTCCTTCAGCCATTCAACACCAAGTCCTCCCGGCGGAAAAATGTATTGCAGGTTCAGTTTTTCTACACCGTCCATAGATGCAGGTGTGGCGCAGTTGATAGCCAGACGGCGAAGCGATGGCATATTTGCAAGAGAAGTCAGTCCGCCCGGAAGAGAAGTCCAGTATATCTCCAAACTCTGAACCGTGCCTGAGCCTCCGATCTTTTTTATGATGTCTTCTGTTGTGTTCCACAGGGTAAGGGTTGTCAGCGCCGGCATCTGTCCGATCACATCATATCCTTTGTCATCGAGAAAGCATTTTTCAAATTGTAAACTCTCAATCGGCATATCGCGCAACACCCCTATACTGTTCAGATCCATACGTCCTATGCATAGCTCACGCAGTTCAGGAAGCTCAGATAAAAATGATACATCACGCCCCTGACATCCCATCAGCACGAGGCGTGTCAGATATTTCAGGCGGGTGAGTGGGCGATATTCTCTCACGGGACAGTCAACGATGGCGAGATCCTCAAGTCTCGACCAGGAGATCGGGGATATGTCGGTCAGTGGCTGGTGAGAGAGGAATACTTTTTTCAGATTTGGCATCTGTGCGAGGAGAGAGAGGTCTGAGATGTCCCCGTGCTCGACAAATACCGTCTCGATTTCCGGATATGAGCCGCGGTTATAGATCAGCTGATCCTCGTTGTCAGTGTGGCGGTAAGAATCGGCATCTGAATAGCTCTGATTTCCGATTGCAAAAATGCTCTCTATTCCGGCCAGATCCGCATAGGTAACCTTTGTCTTTTTGTCTACACCAAGCGCTGTACGTACCGCGAGTTCAAGCGACTTTGAGCCTCCGAAGTCGACCGTTTCCTTTGGCTGATGCGTCGGAGGAGGTGTTTGGGTGGGATCCCAGGCGGTGTCAGGAGAGTTCTGACCCAGCGACAGACCGGTGTTATTATCATCGGAGGTAGCGAATGTGACGGTAGCACCGGTTGTGACGGCAAAATCGGATACGGATGCAGATATTTTTGTGGCAGGAGTACCGAGAGTGCGTCCGAGAATATAGCTGCAGACGCCGACTGTAACAGCAACTGCAACAGTGGTAGCTATCCATATGGCACGCAGTTTCACCGGGTTTGATTCGGATGACTCAATGTATGAGCCGTCATAATGATGCATCCAGGGGAAAAAACCAATCAGTTTTTCATGTCGACGGGTTTTCTTAAGAAGTCTTTGCAACTGATGGATCATTACAGTTGCGGATGCCGGGCGGTCATCTTTATCGAGACTTACGCAGGCGCGAAGAAGCTTTTTCAGATGCTTACTGTAATTGCGAATGCTTAACTCGGCGATCTCATACGTTCCGGTCGCCAGATAGATAAGTGTTTTGCCGACGCCGAAGATATCCGTACGTACATCTGACTGGGCAAAGCCGTACTGCTCGGGGGCGGCAGTCTCCTTGGTTCCGAGAAACTGTGTGTCGTTCGTGGCATTTTTTTTAAAAGTCCGAGCCGTATCATAGTCGATAAGTGTTACAAGCGGCGGATGAACCTCGGAAAAGCATGCGTTATGGCAGATATCGGGATTGGTCAGCAGGATGTTTTTGGGTTTGATATCCCTATGGATGACAGGCTCCGAGAGGTTGTGAAGCACACGAAGCTCCTGCAGTAAAGCGATTCCTATGCGAAGCAGGTCCTCCTCACATATGAAGCCGACGTTCTCTGCGTAGGTCTCGAGAGTAACGCCCTCTATATATTCACGGATAAGATAGCAGTGTGTATCGGTATCCTCGCGCAGTACTACCTGAGGCGTCTGAAGCTTGTGGCTGCGCAGACGCTCGAGAGTGGTTTCTTCTATATCGGTGGTATTTTTCTCGGATATGGATCTGACCTTCATAAGGTAGATCTGATCATCAATCCTGCCGCGAAGACGGTAGGTTTCCGTTCGGTCGCTATGATGGACCAGTGCTTCCACATCATATGAATTTGTGATCGATGATGGTAGATTCATGGTTTATACCTCGTGCCGAGTCCAGAATAAAAGAGGTTCTTTGACGCTTTCGAGCAGGTTGTTTAACCCGACAGGATCCATATGACGCTCAAGCGCATAGATGATCACGGCGTCGAACTCGATTTTCGCGTAGAGAAGCGGATTTCCGGTGATATAGAGTATGCGCTGCGTTTCCTCATAATCAAGCTTTAAGATAATGGCAAGGCGCAACAAAAAAGTCCTCGACGGCGCGCGCGAACCGTTCAGCATATGGTACACATAGGATCTTTCGTAGTCCATATGAGGAACTATATCCGCGATCGTGAGTCCACGCTCCGAGAGCAGACGTTCGATATGACCGACGAAGTCGACCTGCTCGTTTGCAAATATTTCCTTTGGAAAATCCTTCCGGTTTTCATCACGGAGGGAATTAATAATCTCTGTTGTATTCATATCTGCATTATACGACTTTGATCCGAAAAAATCAATACCAAAAAAAGCTGAAACGTACGAAAACAGGCGATTTTCGTGTTCAAAAAAGGACACAGCATATTTGCGGGGAATGTGTGCTAATTTAGACACCAACGGATTAGAAAAAAGTGGTAAAATTGACATACTTGGTGTAGCTTATCAGTTATTCTGAGACTCTGCACAGGATGAATTAATAAAGTGAAGAATCGGTATTTGCTATCAGTGTTCGGAAGGGAGAATGCCTATGAAATCTTACAAGAGAAAAAAGAGTACCGCGTGGATGCTGGTGCTGGTTATGGTGCTTAGCCTGATGACCGGTGTTGGTGTGCTGCCGAAGGAGGTGGCGAAGGCAGATGGTGCATGGAGCTGGGAGAGCCAGGAAGATCACAATGAAGAATGGGATATGTTCCTCTCGGAAAGTGATGGGACAAAAGGCTATAAGGAAGCAGAAAGGGTATTTGCCTATAGTGATGAGAATTATTATCGTGGTGAAGTAAACGCTAAGACAGGAAATGATATTGTTTTCTATATTCACTATTATTCAAGTAACGGAAACAATCTTGATCAGATACGTCCGTGGTTTGCTAAAGCGCACTATGATGGAAGCATAGGTCAATGGGGACAATGGGTAAAGGAAGATGCTACACTTTCTTCAAACGTTGTATTTGGAGAAAAAGAAGAGGCGTCTGGTCATAATGAAGAAGAAGGGACTTGCAGTACATATCATAAGGTCCAGAAAGTGACTATTAAGCCCGGATCGGTCGTTGAAAGCTTTACCATAGGTCTCTATGAGTATTATGATGAAGAAGACACGAATAGAATAACCGGTAGCACCAGACTTGCGGAGGTCATTGTCCGTAAACCTGATGCGCTTTGGATTCCTGATGGTGGGAATATCAATTCACTTGATAAAACCGAGACCGGCCATGCAAAGAAAGTAGGAGAGGAACTCTATCAGCTTCCCGGTAACGGAGCAAGCAAAGGTTATACCTATCTTGGAAAGGCATATTATTATTGTGCAAATGTGCTCTATCCAAACGTTGATTATGATACAGTGATCAGACAGAATCGGAATGATTTCAGCACTACTCCGAAGGGGTGGACGGTCAGAGGAATCTATGATGAAAACGGAAATCCTCTTGGTTCGCATATCTTTTATCAATACTATCTTGTGGATAAAGACGGAGGTATCAAAACGGATGATGATGCAACGAAATCACATCCGGTGCAGTATCTGGTGTATGACGAGTTTCCTGAAGATACAAGTAAAGGAAACAATGTAGATGCTAATACGACAGGAAAATCAGGAAAATTCTCTGAAAAATTCGGAATCGGAAAAGGCTTTGTTAATTCCTGCCCATGGACTGATCTTAAGGGTGACGGAACTGAGATCATCTCTCCCGGTGAAACATATGCGAGTGTTACCAGAACTTTCGGGAAGGAGAGCTCACCCTTTAAGCTTTATGATATATGGGGATTCTATGGGAAAGTCACTGTTAATGGAGATATCTTAAGCTGTGTGACACTTGACAGAGAGTCCTCCTCCGAAGAAAAGGACGGGGGAAGATGGTTTGTATGCAGGGATGTTTTTGAGCTTGAGGATAATCTCCAAGATGAAGCCTACGAATGGCAAAATAATTTGATCAAAGATAGTGAAAAAGTTCATGAAGGAATATCTACAACCTATAAAGCTCTGTATGAAAAGAAATACATTAATCACGAAGAACTGACAGAAGAGGAAAAAGATATAATAAAAGGCGCCCAGTTTATAGGCGGTGAGATAGAAGATCCTGATAAACTTAAATTTGATCAGGCATCCGTTGACGATTCAATCCTCACGGTCAAAGGAGGAGATGTGGGTTTTATCGATCTCCATGATAACTGGAAGGGAAATGTTGTTATGGGAGCCGGCTGTACGGTTGGAGGACTCGGAATTTATCATAACAGAGATGCATTGTTCAGCCCGTCTGAGGCAACTGTTGACTGGTATTCATCGGTTGTCGGTAATGGAGGAGCTATAATAACCGAAGGAAAGATAGATAAAAACATCATACATCCTGTGATCGAGGACGAGGAACAGGGAGGTCCCGGTGTAGGCAGTTCAATCTACGGAATAGACATTGATAATCCTGATCCTGACAAGTTTAACTCCTACATCTCTATCCCGAATCAGCAAAGAGACGGGGAGGACGTTGAGAGCACATCTGCAGGCGTAAAAACCTATGGTGGCGGGGGAAAAGTGGATGCTTTACAGGTTGATATCACATATCCGGGAGAGGGTGGTGTACACCCGATGATTAGAAAGAAGAATGATTCAGCGAACGAACCATGGAGAAAAGGATCGTCCTGGTGGAACGCCATAAGCAGTTTTATGCATGTGTCGCATGCAACTATTATGGATATAGCGCTGGTTCAGTATAATGATCATCTGGTAGAACCCGCAAATGAAGTCAATCTGTATGTGGATGGAATAGATGAAAACAATTATGGGGGGACGGTCGCCCTCTATCACGTAACAGATGATGGACGTGTAGAAAAGGTGTCTTCGGGAAGTGCAAGTGGTGTGATATCCGGTGCTACAGATAGTTTTTCAACTTATTTTGTAGCGGAAGACACACAGGTGCCTGATGGTATTGATGCAGAAATCGCTGCTTTGGCCCAGGCTCAATACGAATCTGATATTCCTGAGCAGTTGTCAGGCGGCGGTTACGTCGGCCCCGGAGGCAGCGGTGGCGGAGGCAGCGGCGGCGGATCCGGAGACAAGACGCCCGCATCGCCTACTCCGGTCAAGGAAGTTACTGATAATGAAAAGGATGCCGACGGAAATGATGTCACGACTACGACCAAAACCTATGAAGACGGTTCTAAGCAGATCACTGAGACCGTAAAGGATCCTAATACCGGTGAGGTTTTGGAGACGACTGAAACCAGTGTTAAGACAGATGAAACGACAGGTGATAAGACGACCGAGTCGAAGACTGTTACAAAGGACGGCACTGAGACGGAGAGCAAGCTTGTTGAAAAGAAGGACGGCTCAACATCGGAAACCGTTAAGGTTACTCAGCCCTCCGGCGCAACCAGTGAAAGAAAGGAAACAAAAGAGACGGATGGCTCCTCTGAGGTCATCGTAACGGATACCAAGGCAAACGGCGACTATACATCTGATACCATCACAACGAAAGTGGTACCATCCGCGGACGGTTCCGGGACGCAGACAAAGACTGTTATTGAGCGTGAGGAGAAAAAGGGAAAGACAGAAACTACTGCCAAATATACGGTTTCTGATCCTAAGAAAAAAACACTGGTTCTGACTTCGTTCACTACGAATGCCAAGGGAACAACCATTTCGATTGGTTCAGGTATTGAGGCGGATGGTGTCAGCTACAAGATAACAGCGATTGCGCCAAAAGCATTTAAAGGAAATAAAAAGGTTAAGAAGTTTAATTCCGGAAACTCAGTCACAAAGCTGGGTGATCAGATGCTTATGAAAGCAAAGAATCTCAAAAAGGTTGTTCTTGGTAAAAATGTAAAAGAACTCGGAGCCAAGCTTTTTAATAAGGCATCATCTCTTAAGAACATACTGATAAACTCGGGCAAAATTACTAAGGTCGGAGCTCGTGCATTTGACGGTATTTCTAAAGATGCTGTGATAAAGATTGATGCATCAGTAAAAGCATTCAGGAAAATAAAAAAATTGATCGTTGGATCCGGAGGTGTTCCAAAAGGAGTTAAGTTCAAAAGAATCTGAGAAGACACTGATTTATAGGATGTTAAGAATGTGCCCCGTAGTTGTGCGGGGCACATTTTTTTGTTGCAGACGAGGGCGAAATGTGGTAAAATACCTATATCTGTGGAAGAATGGGCAGATGCCGGTGGCTGTGCGAAAAAAGTGCAGGAAAATCGGGAATCTGACGCGCAAACTTCGGAATGGAGGTAACCATGAAGCTGGTATTTATCGGGGCTGATCATGAGGTGACAGGCAGCTGTCACTACATGGAGGTCGGAGATAAGAAGTTTTGTATCGATATCGGTATGGAGCAGGGACGCGATATGTTCGAGAACCAGGAGATCCCTGTAAATGCATCCGAGATCGATTTTGTTCTTTTAACACATGCGCATATCGACCATACCGGTCTACTGCCTTTGCTATATGCCAGAGGCTTCAGGGGTCAGGTTTTTGCGACAAAGGCGACCTGTGAGCTGTCTCAGATTATGCTGCGTGACTCGGCGCACATCCAGCAGTTCGAGGCGGAGTGGAGAAACCGTAAGGCAGCCCGCGCCGGCGGCGAGATATATAAGCCGGTGTACACGATGGAGGACGCTCTCGGCGCGATCCATCTCTTGGTGCCGTGCGACTATGACAGTGTGATAGAGATATGTGATGAGGTGAAAATCAGATTTACTGATGTCGGACACCTCCTCGGATCTTCATCCATAGAGGTTTTCTGTAAGGAGGGTGCGGATGAAAGGACAGTCGTATTCTCGGGAGACCTCGGAAATATAAATAAACCAATCCTTCGAGATCCTCAGTATACCAAGGCTGCTGATTATGTAGTTATGGAGTCTACCTATGGTGATCGTATCCACAGCGACGGAGTTCCCGACTATGTCGGAGACCTCGCTGCCATCATCGAGGAGACCTTTACAAGAGGCGGAAACGTGGTTATCCCCGCCTTTGCAGTTGGACGTACTCAGGAACTCCTTTATTTTATCAGGCAGATTAAGGAAAGAAAGCTTATAACCTCGTATCCGGAGTTTGAGGTATATGTAGACTCACCGATGGCGGTTGAGGCTACGCATGTGTTCAGCAGAAATGTGGAAGAGTGCTTCTCTGAGGAGGCCAGAGACCTCGTGAAGCGTGGTATCAACCCGATAGGCTTTCCGGGACTGAAGCTCTCCATCACGTCAGATGATTCAAAAGCCATCAACTTCGATCCGAATCCGAAAGTGATCCTTTCCGCGTCCGGTATGTGCGATGCCGGTCGTATCAGACATCATCTGAAGCATAACCTGTGGAGAACTGATTCATCGATCGTATTCGTGGGATATCAGACAGCAGGCACTCTGGGACGCGCGCTTCTTGACGGACTCGATGAGGTGAAGCTTTTCGGAGAGCTTATCGAAGTCAAGGCCCGCATAACAAAGATAAACGGTATCAGCGGACATGCTGATGTGAACGGCCTTTTGAAGTGGGTTGAGTCCTTTACGGAAAAACCACCGAAGAGAGTATTTGTCGTACATGGCGAGGACACAGTGTGTCAGCAGTTTTGCCGCACACTCGAGGAGCATGCATTTATCGCAAGTGCTCCATACTCAGGAACCGAGTTCGATATCGTAAAGGGTGAGTTCATCCGCGAGGCAGAGCCTGTATTTGCCGAGAGAAAGAAGGCAGCGACCAAGCGTGCTACGGACGTATTCTCGCGTCTTCTCACCGCCGGCCAGCGCCTGCTTTCCATCATTAAGAAAAACGAAGGCCTGTCTAACAAAGATACCGCCAAGTTCACCGATCAGATCAATTCGTTGTGTGATAAGTGGGACAGATAGGAACGTCTCTCAGTCTCCCGATAATTTTAACACGGTGGGATTTGACATACCGAACTGACTTGAATAATACGTCTCTCAGTCTCCCGATAATTTTTAATACGGTGGGACTTGATGAACCAGACTGTTTTGAATAATACTTCTCTCAGTCTCCTGATGTGTTTCCAGCGCGAGGAGACTTGACAGACTTGGCCGTCTCCGAGCGCGGAAACATATCAGGAGACGACAAGAACCCAAAATGAAATCAAAGGACACAAGACATGAAGAAGATACTGAAAACCGCTGTCATCACCCTGGTGATCCTTGCCGCGTTGACGGCGGGCGGCATATTTTTACTGACGAAATCCGACGATGAGGTCGGAGAGTTCGGTACCAGACGCCACCTCCAGCAGAGCGACCAGGAGGACAGTCATGCCTTCAGATATGATACCGAGCAGCTCGCCATACCGCTCGTCAGGGAGGGCGAGGGTAAAAATGTATTAAACTTCGATGATCTCGATGTCTTTACCGTCAAGCATTCAAAGGCGAGCAGAGAGCGACTTGACAGATTGATCCGCAGAGGAAACCCTGATTTTGAGAAGCCGATAATCGCATATAATCCATTCGGAACGATGGAAAACTCGTACTACTTTTACTTCAAAACCCAGTCAAAGATGATGGTGAAGTACACGATCACAGTCGAGGATGAGAGAGTTCCGGATCACACCAGATATGTAAACAACGGAAGTGTTAAAAATGTCAGTACTCGCATGAGAGAGGAAAAAGCGATTATCGTCTCCAGAACGGTTTGTTTTTCATGCTTCCAAAGGATGATAAAAAGATCTATATATACGACAACAACGGATATATGAGAGGTATCATAAATACCGAATCCGGTCACGGAAAAAGGATATATGCTACAGACTCAAATGTGGTTTACCAGACTGCGGGTACACATGTTGTTAAGGTGAACAGGATAGGACAGATTGAGGGTGTGGCTATTTTTACCGGGATCAGAGAGATTTTGGATTTTTGCTACGACGGATATGACAACATCTATGCCCTGGTAAAGGATAAAAAGCAGTTTAAGATTGTCTGCTCATCGACAGCGGGCGGCAAAACAAAGGATGTGTTCAAATTCCCCAAGGGGGTCAATGTGACCTCTATCGTGAGCGTGGCAGGAAGTAAGCTCTATGCATCCACATCATCGCCTATGGGTATCATGAGGATTGACGGACTGCTTAGCTCGAATCCGAAGGTGGGGCTGGTGTTCGGTATCACTTCTGATTGGGTGACGACACCGTACAAGAAAAAGCTTGTCGATCCGACGGCGCCGAAGAAAAAGAAAAAGTCCGAGGATGATAAGGATAAAAAGAAAGATGATTCTGATACAGAGTCGGAGGACAGCGAGTCAGAGGACGGTGAAGGCGAGGAGGCTGCATCAGGTGAAGCTGTGATGGTAGCACCCGAGGAGAAAAAGGATCCGCCTTTAGTCGGCTGGGATATGAGTAACAGTGTTCTTTATCTTGTAGGCGAGGAGAGCAGCGGAAAGACAGACGTATTCACGTTTGCCGCGGAAAAGGGCAGACTTATACATGCTATAAAGTTGCAGATAGACGGAAAGAAAAAAGAGGCCAAGCTCTTGTTCGACAAGGAGACCGAGTTTGACGGAAACGTATTTATGCAGTGGATCGATCATGGGTACTGCACGATCGCAAACGGAAAACGCGGAAGCTATGAGGAGAGGGATGCTGATTTCAGAGTGACCAGGAGTTTCTCTTTCGGAAAAGAGTTTGACGGTCTGTGGAAGTTCTCGCTTGAGGGTATGTGCTTCTTTGGATAGGAGTGTCTGTGCATTTTTATAGGATAATGCGCAAAAAAAATCTATAATTTGGAGACTTTTACATCTTGTCACGGACAAGGTGTTAATGTATAATGGGTGGCAGTTATTATTTTATTTATCGTGATAGGAGGTTTTACCATGAAATTATTTGTTGATACCGCAAAAATCGAGGACATCAAGAAGGCAGAAGAGATGGGTGTTATCTGCGGAGTTACCACCAATCCTTCACTTATCGCCAAAGAGGGCGGAAGAAGCCAGGAGGATGTGCTCAAGGAGATCGCATCGATAGTTGACGGACCGATCAGTGGTGAGGTTAAGGCAACTACCGTTGACGCAGAGGGTATGATAGCTGAGGGACGTGAGATCGCCAAGCTTCATCCGAACATGGTTGTAAAGATCCCGATGACTATCGAGGGACTTAAGGCTGTAAAGGTGCTTGCTTCAGAGGGAATCAAGTGTAACGTTACTTTGATCTTTTCTGCTAACCAGGCACTTCTTGCTGCAAAGGCAGGCGCTGCTTATGTATCACCGTTTATGGGACGTCTTGATGACATCTCTACACCGGGTATCGATCTGATCGAGCAGATCGCAGCTATTTTTGCTAACTATCCTGACATCGAGACAGAGATCATCGCTGCCAGCATCAGAAATCCGATCCATGTGACTGACTGTGCATTGGCAGGGGCTGACATCGCAACAGTACCGTACGGAGTTATCGAGCAGATGACAAAGCATCCGCTTACCGATAAGGGTATCGAGAACTTCCAGAAGGATTATATCGCTGTCTTCGGTAAATAAGCAGGTAACATAGCGCCGGACGCGATCGGAGATTTTCTCCTTCGCTCGCAGGCTCCTCAGGAGAAAACTCCTGCCGCCGGCGCGGGAACGCATGTGAAAAATGATTTAGGAGGGAATGTATATAGATGGATATCAATGAATTAAAAAAGAAAGCCGTAGAGGTCCGCAAGGGCGTCATTGTCGGCACACATGCAGCTAAGTCCGGTCATCCGGGCGGATCACTTTCGGCTGCAGACATTTTTACATATCTTTTCTTTGAGGAGTTAAACATCGATCCTGCAAATCCGGACAAGCCGGACCGTGATCGTTTCGTCCTCAGTAAAGGTCATACAGCGCCGGGTTACTATGCGGCACTGGCTAACCGTGGATTTTTCCCGGTAAAGGATCTTGAGACACTTCGTCACACAGGATCATATCTTCAGGGACATCCCGATAAAAAGCACATCCCGGGAGTGGATATGAGCTCGGGGTCTCTCGGACAGGGAATCTCGGCAGCGGTCGGAATGGCACTTTCGGCTAAGCTTTCAGGAGATTCTTACCGTGTATACACACTTCTCGGTGACGGTGAGATCCAGGAGGGACAGGTTTGGGAGGCAGCTATGTTTGCCGCTTCAAGAAAGCTTGATAACCTCACTGTGATCGTTGATAATAACAACCTTCAGATCGATGGTTCTATTGATCAGGTTTGCTCACCGTATCCTATCGATGAGAAGTTTAAGGCGTTTGGATTCAACGTGATCAACATCAACGGAAATGATTTCGAAGAGATCAAAAAAGCCTTCGACGAGGCCAAGGCTACTAAAGGTCAGCCGACTGCGATCATCGCAAAGACCGTTAAAGGTAAGGGTGTCTCATTCATGGAGAATCAGGTAGGATGGCACGGCAAGGCTCCGAACGATGAGGAGTTCGAGAAGGCTATGGCAGAGCTTGATAAGATAGGAGGTGCAATCTAATGGCTGATAAGATCGCTACAAGAGACAGCTACGGTAATGCACTGGTTGAGCTCGGCAAGGCACATGATGATCTCGTGGTTCTTGATGCCGACTTAGCAGCTGCTACCAAGACAGGAACTTTTAAAAAGGAGTTCCCTGAAAGACATATTGACTGCGGTATCGCAGAGTGTAACATGATGGGAATCGCCGCAGGTCTTGCTACCACAGGCAAGGTTCCTTTCGCATCGACATTTGCTATGTTTGCTGCAGGACGTGCTTTCGAGCAGGTTCGTAACTCTATCGGTTATCCGCAGTTAAACGTAAAAATAGGCGCTACGCACGCAGGTATCTCCGTAGGAGAGGACGGTGCCACACATCAGTGTAACGAGGATGTCGCTTTGATGCGTACTATCCCGGGCATGACCGTCATCGTGCCGAGTGATGATGTAGAGGCAAAGGCAGCAGTTAAAGCTGCATACGAGCATCAGGGACCGTGCTACCTTCGTTTCGGACGTCTGGCAGTGCCGGTGATCAATGACAAACCAGATTACAAGTTTGAGCTCGGGAAGGGAGTTGTTCTGCGTGAGGGTAAGGATGTTACCATCATCGCAAGCGGACTTCCTGTATCAAACTGTCTTGAGGCAGCTGAGAAGCTTGCTGCTGATGGTATCGATGCTGAGGTTATTAACATCCATACGATCAAGCCTTTGGATGAGGAGTTGGTACTCGCATCTGCCAAAAAGACAGGCAAAGTTGTGACCGTAGAGGAGCACTCAGTGATCGGCGGACTCGGTTCTGCAGTTTGTGATTGCCTTTCTGAGAAGGCTCCGACCAAGGTTCTCAAGATCGGCGTGAATGATGTATTCGGTGAGTCAGGGCCTGCAGTTGAGCTTGTCGCTAAGTATGGTCTTGATACTGAGAGCATCTATCAAAAAGTAAAGAGTTTCAACTGATTATCGGACAAGTACCTATATCGCAGAGGGGATTTAGCCGCGATAGAAAGGATGGCCAGATGAGTAGATTTTTGAAAAAATACGCAGTTGCATTTTTGGCTGCCTGCTTGCTTTTAACAGGTTGTTCCGGCGGGGATGGTTCTTCATCCTATTCCGTCAAAGAGGCAACCAAAGAGGCAAAATCCGGGCAGGGCTTTGACTACATGACTGATGAGGCTGTACCTGCTGCCGAGGAGAGTGCGGATGCCGGAGCGGATTCATCTGCGGGTGATAAAGCCAAAGGTGAGTCAAACTCCGTAGGCAACAAGCAGTCTGAAAATACTACAAACAAGATCGATAAAGAAAAGCTTGTTTTCAGATGCAATATGTCCATCGATACACTTGAGTATGCGGATTCGGTTAAGAAGTTCCGTGACCTCATCAAGAAGTATGAGGGATTCGTAGAGACTGAGACCGAGACCGATGACAAGGGCATGGACAGTTATTATTACTACAGGGACATAAATCCTACTCAGAAAAAGCATTCTACTTATACCGCGACAGTACGTATCCCGTCTGCAAAGTATGATGATTTTCTTGAGGAGACAGGAGGTATCGGTGAGGTCAGAAATAAGACGGCCAATGTCGAGAATGTCTCACAAAGCTACTACAGCCTTCAGGCTGAATTAGAGGTTTTAGAGGCGAAGTATCAGCGCTATCTTGAGATGCTGAAAAAAGCCACGACAACCAAGGATATCATTGATATCGAGAATACTATCACTAGTATCGAGGTTCAGATCAACCAGATCAAAACACAGCTCAATCGCTATGACAACGATGTGGCATACTCATACGTGAGTGTTTCGATCAAAGAGGTTGAGAAGATCGTTCAGGAGGAAGAAAAGGGCACTGTTTCAAATGCGTTTGAGGATTCGCTGACGGCATTTGGAAATGTGTGTCACGGATTGTTTATCATATTCATCTACTTCCTGCCTTATCTGATCGTGATACTCGTGATACTGCTTATCGTATTCTTTGCTACCATGCCGGTTCGTAAAAAGCATAAGGCAGCAAAGAAGGCGGCAAAGGAAAATGCGGCAAAGGCACCGCAGAATCCGGTGGAAAATCCGCCTGTAAATCCACAGGCTTCTCCGGTAAACCCGCAGGCTGGTCCGCAAGAGAAAAAGTAAGGAAAAGTTTATGGCAACAGAATATTATGTTAGCCCGTTTGGGGGCACAGTTGATATTCGCGTGAAAGTGCCCGGTTCGAAAAGCATGACGAACCGGGCATTACTTTTGGCTGCGCTCAGTGATGGGGATAGCGTGCTGAAGGGCATCGGAGTGAGCGATGATTCACGCGTATTTATGGAGGCTTTGACGGCACTCGGATTTGATCTGAAAGAAACTTATGGTAGCGATGGTTCGGTGTCTGTAAAAATATCGGGATGCGGGAAAAACCTGCCGTCAAAGGATGCAAAGGTATATGTCGGAAGTGCCGGTACGGCAGCGAGATTTCTTACCGCTATGATGGGACTCTCGGACGGAGTCTATGAAGTAAGTTCTTCGGAACAGATGAAAAAACGTCCGATGAGAGAGCTGTTAGAAGCGCTGGAGTTGATGGGGGCGACTTTTGATTTTTATGAGGAGGCTTATGCGTTTCCGTTTAAGGTCACGGGTCGTATGCATGAATCAAATCTCGGTAAGCAGTTGCCCGATGAGATTCCGTTAAACATTGATAAAAGCTCGCAGTTTTTATCTGCGTTACTCTTATGCGGCCCGATGGTATCGGA
>ONKC01000093.1 GCA_900318295.1 uncultured Eubacteriales bacterium | reverse complement strand
GACGGGTCGGCAGACGTTTGATTAGCGTGCTGCTGGCCTTTAATTTGTTTATAACAGCTTTTTCGGGGATAGTGTTCTTTCACTATCAGCCGGCGAAGGCGGCGGATGGAGATCCTGATCCTACCACTGTATGGCTTGAGACAGATTATGGTACAGGAACCTCCCATCCGATTACCGGAATGGTGGATATGGAAACCAAGACTATGAACCTCTATTTAAGAACAAATGGAACCGTTTACACGGATGAGTCAAAGTTCAAGGTTGTATGGTCTATCGGTAATGAAGAACAGAAGAAGATTGCTAGTGTGGCGCCGTCTGCTGACCAGCAGACGATGGGTGTCATAACGGCATTGAAAGCAGGACAGGCATCTATTCAGGTGTATGTGTATGAGGTAAAAGACGGAGCGCAGGGACAGCAGCTACAGTCGGCAACCATGACAGTGTATGTACATTTCGGAATCTATACCAATGATGTGACAAAGATAAAAACGATCAATAATAAAAATGCGCTGATACTGTACACCGGAGACAGTTATCAGCTTGAGCTGAACGTTGGTAAAGCTGAGGACGCTACATGGGAAAGTGATAACATCGGAGTGGCAAATTTTGTGTCAACAACAAAGGGAAAGATAACTGCGACAGGTGCCGGGCGTACTCTTATTTATGCCAGAGGAAGTACCGAGCAGGAAAGCGCGCAACTATATGTGTATGTAATTCCAAAAGTTTCTACTACAGGAGCTTCAGGGTCGTATACTAACAGTCTTGTTCATACGATGGAATCAGGTGGATATCTTTATGTAGATGTGAACTTTGAAGGAACTATACAGTCGTTTGATCAAAAGGTTTATTGGAATATAACCGATATCGATGGAAAGGAATTGGCTAATTCTACCTCTCCCAATGGAGATGCTATCCAGATAACATATCCAAAGGGTATATATGACAAAGAAATGCAGATTACCGGTCTTGCAGGACAGTACTTTATGCATTTCTACACAGCAGGGTCTGTATCATAATCTTGCAGAGTCATATAACCTTTCACTGGATGATTTTAAGGCTTTATTCTCTGTCACTTGCTTTCAGGACAATGGAGAAACAAGCCCTGAGGCTTATAATGTACCTGCTACAAATTACGCCACAATAAATACAAATGATATGACAATAACAGCTCTTCGTGAGGGCAAGGTCGTCGCATTGATGAAGGTTTTGGATAAAAACAAGGTACAGGCATTAAAGGGAACTACAGATCCTATTCCTGACTACTATATTACTCATTTTACTATTGCGGATAAGATCACCCTCAGCAGTGAATCCTTAACCATGATGGTTGGTCAGGAGCATACATTTCACGTGTCTGTTCAGAGTCAAAGTACAGGCCCTATACATTGGACCAGTTCGGAACCGAATACGGTAAGTATTGATGGTCAGGGGATAAATGCTGTTGCGAAGGCTCTTCGTGAAACAACATCAGATGTCCTGATTACTGCCGAGATGGATACCGGAGGAGGTCATCATCCCAGAGCGACATGCTATGTAAAGGTTGAAAAAGCGATGACGGATTTCAAACTTATTCCGTCGGGAGTAAAACAGATAAATGTCGGAGACTCATTCCTTCTTAAGGCAGATATTCCAAATGGAAATCAGCTTTCCGAGGTGCCTTTGATGTACCAGGCATCCGAAGATGGAATTGTATCCATAGATGTAGAACCCAGTAAAAAACAGGCTACTATCACAGCACTAAAGGGTGGTCGTACTACAATAATGGTTACAAACACGTTGAATATGACGGTGCAACGAATGACTGTCGAGGTGCTTGTCCCGATCACTTCAATAGAGTTTTTGCAGGATACGTACAAGTTGCCATTTTATCAGACTGGCAAAAACCTTATGTATGAGATTAAGTATGAGCCGGGTGATGCTACATCGAAGGAGTTAGTATGGACAGTTTCAAACTCATCAGTGGCTACAATTGACGAATCCGGATATATGCGCTATAAAGCACCCGGTACGATCACGGTAGCATGTAAACCGCAGTATAACCCCAATGCGGTCATGGCTCAGGCGACATTTACGATCACCGGTGGTCCCGATGAGATCATTTTTGAAAACCTCAAGGATGACCATCTCGATATCGAAGCGGGTGATAAAAAGACTGTAAACCTGAAGTTCATCCCGGACACAGCAGAGACAAAGCTTGTCTGGAAGACTGACAGAGCAGGAGTAGTGCATCTTGATTATGATGAGACCAGAAAGCAGCTCGAGGTAGTAGGTCAGAAGCCGGGTACATGTACGGTCACATGTAGGACTGAGGATAATGTTTACTATTCATTCACTGTAACATGTAAAGAGGCTGCGCAGGGTATTTCATTTGCGAGTGATACGATCACTTTGTACAACGGAGATCCGATCAGAGGAAAATACCAGCTTGTACCGATACTTAAGCCTACCACATCCACAGATACAGTTACGTATACAGTGCGAGATGAAAAGATAGCAACAGTGGATGCCAAAGGGCTTGTTACGGCAGTATCGGCTGGAAAGACCTATATCAGTGCTACTACTAGCTCTGGAAAGACAGCGGTTGTCGATGTGATCGTCATCGATATGGTTTCAAAGCTTCAGGGAGACTTTAAGCGTGCCACGGTTTACATCGGTGAGACGCTCACCATCACGCCGAAGGTTATCCCGGATACGGCTACAAACAAAACTGTCAAGTGGAGTTGGGAGCCGTTTGATACGGATGATCCGGGGTCTGTCATACTCAAGGAAAACGGAACGAGCGTAGATGTGACCGGAGTGAGCCAGGGTATGGTAGTGCTTACCGGTATAAGCGATGACAACTCATCTGCATACGTAGAGTACACACTTACTGTCAAGTACAGAAATCCGGTCTACTCGACGAAGGTCACACTCAGCCCGAAAACAAAATACGTTAATGTCGGAAAGGCCTTTAAAGTAAGCCGTTCCGTGAAAAATGCCTACAAGGGCAATAAGACATTGCGCTGGAAGAGCTCAAACAGTAAGGTCGCTTCCGTATCAAGCTCAGGTAAAGTTAAAGCGAAAAAAGTCGGAAAGGCGACGATAACCGCGACATGCCTGGACGGATCCAAAGCAAAAGGAAAAATGAAGGTCGTCGTAAGACGTCTTGTTACAAAGATAAAAATGAATAAATCCAGTGCGAACATCCTGGTCGGAAAAAGCGTGAAGCTAAGTGTAAGGATAACTCCTTCGAATGCGACGATCAAGGGTGTCACATGGAAGTCCGGAGATAAATCTATCGCAACTGTCGACGGAGGTAAGGTTATCGGTGTCGCGCCGGGTATGGTCAAGATCACCGCGACATCAAAGGATGTGAAAAAGAAAAAAACCTATTGCTGGGTTACCGTTTCGGAGCCTGTACCTGTCACGAACTTCACGGTAGCGGATGCAAACCTGACAGTGGCGAAGGGCAGCTCGATCCAGTCCGGCGTAGTTCCGAATCCGACAAATGCGACGGATTCGATCAAGTACTGGTCAGATACTCCGTCAGTAGCATCGGTAACATCCAAAGGAAAGATAAAGGCTAAAAAACCGGGTAAGGCTACGATCTATGCACGTGCCGCAAACGGTGTTGAAGCCCACGTGGATGTAACGGTAGTTGATATAAACAGAAAAGCTGTTACGCTTCGTCAGTATGCGACAGAAAAACTGTCAATCTATAATATAACCACGGGAATAACTTGGTATTCGGCGAGACCGGATATCGCCTCCGTAGATGCAAACGGTACGGTAAAAGCGAAGCTTCCGGGAACGACCGTGATCTATGCCTATGTTGACGGTGTCAAGTTAGGATGTAAAGTCACCGTTAAAAGGATAAGGTAGCACGTAGGAACATGCAAGCCGGATTGAGGGACCGGCAGATATGGGAGAGAAAGAGAGGGAGATGTGTTAGTAAATCTGCATGTCAAAAACTTTGCCATTATCGATGAAGCAGATGTCGATTTTGGTGAACACTTAAACATCCTTACCGGTGAGACCGGTGCGGGAAAATCTATTCTTATCGGATCGCTGAATATAGCACTCGGAGGCAGAGTCTCTCCTGAGATGATAGGAAGAAGAGATGATACTGCCACAGTTGAAGCTGTCTTTTCAGTGCGCGACGAGGCGACAAAAAGATTGATCCGTGAGCTTGATATCCCGTTTGAGGATGACGAGGTGGTGATCTCCAGAAAGATCACAGAAAGCAGAAGTGTAAATAAGATTAACGGGGAAAGTGTGCCTGCCGGTGTTATCCGGCAGGTCGCTTCTTTGTGTATCGACATACACGGTCAGAACGAACACCAGTCACTCCTAAAGCCTTCAAAGCAGAGGGATATCGTTGATCGTTTTGGCGGAGATGAATTATCCAAAGCACTTCAGGAGGTCTCGGATGTTTTTCAAGAGTATGAATCCGTGAGAAAAGAGATCGAGGAAAACGATTTGACGGATGAAGAGCTTGCCAGAGAGATCGACTTTTTGAACCATCAGAAAAATGAGATCGAGTCGGCGAACCTTACAAAGGAGGAGATCGCTACTATCGATGAAGAGTACAGGATAGCATCGAACTCGGGGACTGTAGTTGATGTGCTTTCGTCTGTTTACAACGATGGGACGAAGCCGGCTTCGGATATGATAGGCAGGGTTATACCTGAGATTAGAAGAGCGGCGACACTGAATCCCAAGGTTTCTGAGTATACGGAGCAGCTTATCGAGGTTGAGAACCTGCTCACTGAGATGAACAGAGATCTGTCAGGCTTTATGCAGGATTATTCATTTGATGAGGAAAGACTCAGAGAGCTTGAGAAAAGATTGGATCTGATTCATGGTCTTCAGTCGAAATACGGTGAGACTTATGATGAGATCATGAGCCATTATGACATTGTCGAGGAGAGGCTCGGACATTATGCTGATTTCGAAAAGTTCAGAAAAGAAAGGAAAGAACAATTTGACAGACTCGTTATCGAGTTGGCTGACAAGTCGAGAGCCCTGACCTCATTAAGAAAAAAAGCGGCAGAAAAGTTAAAGACCGAGATAGAGAAGGCTTTAGAGGATCTCAATTTTGCACATGTTGAGTTTGAGATAGAAATGGGAAGATCAGAACATTTTTCTGAGCATGGAGTCGACGATATAGAGTTTCTCATCGCTACAAATCCCGGAGAGCCTGTGAGAAGTCTAGCCAAGGTCGCTTCCGGAGGCGAACTTTCACGTATCATGCTCGCGATCAAATCTGTCTTTGCAAACAGCGATGAGATCGAGACGCTGATCTTTGATGAGATCGATTCAGGGATCAGCGGACGCACCGCGCAGATGGTATCGGAGAAGATGAACGTGATCGCAAAGCATCATCAGGTTATCTGTATCACCCATCTGGCTCAGATAGCGTCCATGGCGGATACGCACTTTGTGATCGAGAAAGAGGTCGGGGCGGATGCTTCACAGACCTCGATACGAAAGCTTGATAGTGATGAGAGTGTAGAGGAACTTGCAAGACTCTTGGGAGGAGCAGAGATCACTGATGCAGTGATGGAAAATGCGCGTGAGATGAAAGAGATGGCGCAGGGTCTTAAGCGAGAAAATGCTTGATGTTTTTCCTTATATGTAGTATAATGGATAAGGTGTCCTCACGGATTAGGACATCGTGAAGGGAAATATGAATTTAAGTATGGAGGGTAAGCTGTGAAGAATATTCTTTTTGTGGCATCAGAGTGCGTGCCTTTTATCAAAACAGGCGGTCTTGCGGATGTAGTTGGTTCACTTCCGCGCTACTTTGACAAGAAAAAATACGATGTGCGTGTCATCATCCCGAAGTATACTGCGATTCAGGAGCAGTACAAAGAGCAGATGGATTACATCGACCATTTTTATATGGATCTGGCTTGGCGTAAGCAGTATGTCGGTATTTTTAAGATGGAGTTGAATGGAGTTACGTTTTATTTCCTCGACAATGAGTTCTACTTCAGCGGGATGCTTCCGTACGGAGAGATATATCAGGACATTGAGAAGTTTGCGTTCTTCGATAAGGCTGCGCTTTCATGTCTTCCGATGATCGGTTTCCGCCCTGATATCATCCACTGCCATGATTGGCAGACCGGTTTGGTTCCCGTATATCTTCAGGATTCCTTCCAGCAGAATGAGTTCTACAGAGGGATCAAGACGATCATGACGATCCACAACCTGAAGTTCCAGGGTATCTGGGACAAAAAGACTGTTATGGATACGGCTGGACTTGATGCTTACTACTTTACACCTGATAAGCTTGAGGCCTATGGTGATGCGAACTACTTAAAAGGCGGTCTTGTGTATGCTGATCAGATCACCACTGTTTCCGATACGTATGCAGAGGAGATCAAGATGCCTTTCTACGGAGAGGGACTCGACGGCCTGATCAACGCAAAGAGCGGTTGTCTTACCGGTATCATAAACGGACTTGATTATGACGAATGGGATCCTGCGAAGGACAGCCTCATAGAGTACAATTATGATGCTAGGACCTTCCGCAAGGAGAAGATTAAAAATAAAAAGGCACTCCAGAAGGAGCTTGGACTTGCCGAGGATGAGAAAAAGTTCATGATCGGTGTGGTTTCAAGACTTACCGACCAGAAGGGCTTTGACCTTATCGATTATGTGATCGAAGAGATTTGTGCCGAGGATACTCAGCTTGTCGTACTTGGTACCGGCGAGGAGAAATACGAGCATCTCTTCCGTCACTTCGCATGGAAGTATCCGGATAGGGTTTCGGCGAATATCTTCTATTCTAATGAAAGATCTCATAAGATATATGCTTCCTGTGATGCATTTTTGATGCCTTCACTCTTTGAGCCGTGCGGACTTTCACAGCTGATGAGTCTCAGATACGGCACGGTGCCGATCGTACGAGAGACCGGAGGACTTAAAGATACGGTCGAGCCGTACAACGAGTTTGAGGATAAAGGTACGGGATTCTCGTTCATGAACTACAACGCGCATGAGATGCTCGGATGCATCAGATATGCCAAGGATGTCTACTACAACCACAAACGTGAGTGGAACAAGATCATAGATCGCGGTATGGCCAAGGACTTCTCTTGGGCTAACTCAGCGAAGAAGTATGAAGAACTTTATGATAGGATATAAAAAACACTTGATTTTTATCTTATGATAATGTAGAATACTGTTCAGACGATTGTGGATTTTTTAACGAAGGTCCAATACAATACGTAACTTCGGGCGTTTCACAGCCCCTCGGTGTACGTCGGCGCCGCTTCCGTACACCCTGATCACACAAGCGGTGCAGAAAAGAGGTACTTGATATGAGTAAACGTGAGAACAGAATAAAGCAGAATACAAACGAGTTTGAGGAAAAGGTATCAGGCGTAGAAGTCCGCCGCGGAAACGGCGCTCTAAGATTTGTCGGTATCGCAGCTGCTTTCGCACTGATAGCAGGCGGTATAGGAACAACAGGTGTACTGCTTCATAAGAACAGCAGGAACGTCTCGCAGCTTACAGAGGCAGGCGAGGAGGAAACGGTTACCGAAGAGCTCACAGAGGAGGTAACAGAAGAGGCAACTGAATCTGAGGCAGGCGAAGATTATGATTATGAAGCTATCGCCAGAGAGATCACAGACGGATATCTCGAGAGAACCAATATTCTTGTATACGGCGATGTGGAGTATGACGCAAATGATACCATAACATTCTATACCTATGACAGTTCTGATGCCGAATGGTCAGAAAAATACGGCGGTGAGCGTACATTCTGCAAAGTGACTGATGAGCGCTTCAACAGCTGTCAGGATATCTACGATTACTACAAAGAGCTAATTGCTAACACTATTGAATTTGGAGGTCATAGTGAGCCTTTAATAACAGCTTCTGATTATAAGGACGGTGTCACTTTAGATGGAGCCGGTGTAGTAAGCTACCTTGGCGGAGATGCAAGCAGATTTGAAAACGGCAGCAAGGTCGACCTATATATACCCGATCCCGA
>ONKC01000051.1 GCA_900318295.1 uncultured Eubacteriales bacterium | reverse complement strand
GATAAACCCGGGACGCGGAGCATATATATGTGATGATAAGGCTTGCCTTAAAAAAATGATCAAAAGCAGAGCACTAAACAGAGCATTTAAGTGCAGCGTTTCGGAAGATGTTTACAGGTTTTTGGAGGAAGAATTTGACAGAGATTGACACAAGCCCCGTCAAGATAATGGGGGCTTTGGGGCTCGCTACGAAGGCGGGCAGGCTCGTGAGCGGTGAGTTTATGACCGAGCGAGCGATAAAGGACGGGGATGCAAGGCTTGTTGTGATAGCAGGTGACGCATCACCCGGGACAAAAAAGAAGTTTACAGATTCATGCAAGTACTATCACGTGCCGATCATTTTTTTAAGTGATAAAGAAACACTCGGCAAAGCGGTCGGAAAGCAAATGAGAGCAAGTCTGGCGGTAACTGACGACGGATTTGCGAAATCCATAAAGAAACACTTAAACGGGGAGGTATCGTAGTATGGCAAAAATGAGGATATACGAGATTGCCAGGAGTATGCAGCAACAAAACAAAAATATAAAAAGTGCGGATCTGGTCGCATTTTTAAATGCGAACGGATATGAGGTAAGGAGTGCACAGTCAAGCATCGAGGGAAATGCCATCCCGTTCCTTTTGATGTCCTTTGAGAAGGGTATGATCCCGTTTGAAGGAAATGAGGTAAAGGCAGAGACACCAAAGGCAGAGCCTGAAAAGAAGGAAGTCAAGGAGGCTGCTCCAAAGAAAAAACCTGAGGTTAAAAAGGCTGAGCCTGCAGCTGAGCAGGCACCTAAAGCCGAGAAGCCTCAAAAGGCGCCGGCTCCGACTCCCGCTCCGACTCCGGCAGCTTCATCAGCTACTACTGTTTCCAAGGGATCAGGACATCAGACCAGAGCTTATCATTCTGATGGCGGAGCAGATCTTAAGGCAGGATCCGGAAGAGGTCGCTCAGATTCACGTCAGAGAAGAGACGATAGAGGACTGAGAAAAGAAGGCGGAAGAGACAATAACAGAGACAGAGATAACAGATTCTCATCAGGTGGAAGTGCACCGGCCTTTGACGGCGGCGGAAAACCTGATTCACGCAGAGGTCGTGGTAAAAAAGGCAAGAACGATTACAATAAAAACGGTGGCGGATATCACAAGGCAAGTGAGGAGGAAATCCGCAAGGCAAGATCCAAAAAAGATCCGAACAGAGCCGGAGCTTTCATCAGACCCAAGCAGGTTGAGCAGAAGCCCGAGGATGATATCAAGAGTATCAAGATACCTGAGATCCTCACGATCCGTGAGCTCGCAGATCGTATGAAGATGCCTGCATCGGGTCTCGTAAAGAAGCTCTTTATGCAGGGAAAGATGGTTACTCAGAACCAGGATATCTCCTATGAAGAAGCAGAGGAGATCGCACTGGAGTATGATATTTTGGTTGAACTTGAAGAGAAGGTGGATGTAGTCGCTGAACTTCTCAAGGAGGAGGAAGAAGACGAATCCAAGATGAAGAAGCGCCCACCTGTAGTCTGTGTTATGGGTCATGTCGATCACGGTAAAACATCACTTCTTGATGCGATCCGTCAGACCGATGTATCGGAGCATGAGGCCGGAGGTATCACGCAGCATATCGGTGCTTACGTGGTAAGGATCAATGGACAGAAGATCACCTTCCTCGACACACCGGGACATGAGGCATTTACATCCATGCGTATGCGTGGTGCACAGTCTACCGATATCGCTGTACTTGTAGTCGCAGCTGACGATGGAGTGATGCCACAGACGATAGAGGCTATCAACCATGCAAAGGCAGCCGGTGTCGAGATCATCGTTGCCGTAAACAAGATAGATAAAGAAGGCGCAAATGTTGAGCGCGTTAAGAAAGAACTTTCAGAGTATGAGCTCGTGCCCGAGGAGTGGGGTGGACAGACAGTATTCTGTCCGGTATCGGCTCATACCGGTGAGGGTATCGAGAATCTTCTCGAGATGATCGTTCTTACAGCGGATGTCCTTGAGTTGAAGGCAAATCCGAAACGTGATGCACGTGGAGTTGTCATAGAGGCAGAGCTTGATAAGGGTCGCGGACCTGTAGCTACCGTGCTTGTCCAGAAGGGAACACTCAACATCGGAGATCATATCGCGGTAGGTCCTGCATATGGTAAGGTCCGTGCGATGATCGATCATAAGGGTGAGAGAGTGAAGTCCGCAAAGCCGTCAACGCCTGTTGAGATTTTAGGACTTAACGGAGTGCCGGATGCCGGTGAGATCTTTGTTGTCAAGGAAAATGATAAAGAGGCAAAGCAGATCGCTCAGGCATACATCGCACAGGGCAAAGACAAGCTTATCGAGGATACAAAAGCGAAAAAGCTTTCACTGGATGGTCTTTTCGATCAGATTCAGGCAGGAAACATAAAGGAACTCGGACTTATCATCAAGGCCGATGTACAGGGTTCTGTGGAGGCTGTCAAGCAGAGTCTTGTCAAGCTTTCAAACGAAGAGGTTGCTGTACGTGTTATCCATGGTGGTGTAGGTACGATCACGGAGTCGGATGTGTCACTGGCAAGTGCATCGAACGCGATCATCATCGGCTTCAATGTTCGTATGGACAATCAGGCAAAGGAGACTGCGGACAGAGAAAATGTCGATGTACGTACTTACTCAGTTATCTACGATGCGATCGAGGATGTAGAGAGCGCTATGAAGGGAATGCTCGAGCCGATCTACGAGGAGAAGGTTATCGCTCACGCAGAAGTGAGACAGCTTTTCAAGGCATCAGGTATCGGTACGATCGCAGGTTCTTATGTGCTTGACGGAACGATCGAGAGAGGATGCTCCGTACGTATTTCGCGCGAGGGTGAGCAGATATTCGAGGGTCCTTTGGCTTCTCTGAAGCGTTTCAAGGACGATGTAAAGGAAGTCAATGCCGGTTACGAGTGTGGTCTCGTGTTCGAGGGCTTCAACGATGTTGCCGAGCTTGATATCGTCGAGTGTTATAAGATGGTTGAGGTACCAAGGTAAACAAAGACACAAAATGTGTCTTTGTTTACCTGAAAGAAAGCAGAGCTTTCTTTCGCGGTAGATCTGATTTGTACCGGTAGATCTGATTTGAGGAATAGTATATGAGAAAGAACAGTGTGAAGAGTTACAGGATAAACGGTGAGGTCCAAAAGGAGATGAGCATTATCCTGCGTGAGGAGCTGAAGGATCCGAGAATTCATCCGATGACAACGGTTACGGATGTGTCGGTTACTACAGACCTCAAGTATGCAAAAATATATGTGAGTGTTCTGGGAAACGAGCATGATAAAGAGATGACTATGCTCGGATTGAAAAAAAGTGCGCCTTATGCGAGACATCTTTTGGCGACAAGATTGAATCTGAGAAACACTCCGGAGCTTGATTACGAACTCGACGAGTCCATGGAGTACGGTGCCGCTATGTCGAAAAAGATCGACGAGGTCCGCGCACACGATAATCAAGTCAGTGCGCAGCGTGGAGATGAGACTGAAGTTGAAGAGTAATAAGAGTCGGTAGATTTTTCTAAAGGAGGATCCGAATGACTGAAATTAAGCAGAACTATCTTATCGGAGCGATAGAACGTTCGGCGACCATCGCTATCAGTGGTCATGTGCGTCCGGACGGGGATGCGATCGGATCGGCTATGGGACTCTATTATTATCTTGCGGATAACTATCCCCATATCAGAGTATGTGTTTTTCTTGAGGAGGTTCCCGACAGCTTTGCTCATATCCGCGATGAGAATGCGATGGAAAGACGATGCGAGCGCTATGATCTTTTTATCGCACTTGACAGCGGTGATGTCGACAGGCTCGGAGATGCCGGAAAGGTAATGCAGGAGCAATCAGACTATGTGATCAATATCGATCATCATATAACAAATACCAGATACGGAAATAAAAATATCGTTGACACAAAGGCGAGCTCGACCTGTCAGATCCTGTTCACGCTTATGGATGAGGAAAAGATAGGCAGACTTACCGCTATGGCATTGTATACGGGCATCATTCATGATACCGGAGTGTTTAAGCACAGCAATACCTCCTATCAGACTATGCGTATCGCCGGTAATCCGTACGACTGACGGAGTAGAGGTTGCGATACTTATCAGTGAGAGAGAGCCCGGAGAGTATAAGGTCAGCATGCGTTCAAACCAGGTTGTCGATGTTGCGGCTATCGGTCAGTACTACGGCGGAGGCGGGCATATCAAGGCCAGCGGTTGTACGATAAAGGGTACACCCGAGGAGGTTATAGAAGTTCTGATCAGAGATATCAGAAGCCAGCTTGGAGATGATATCGATGATGATGACGATGATGACTAAGAATAAAAGGACTGTAAATGATGGATGGCATCATCAATATAAATAAAGATAAGGGATACACGTCACACGATGTGGTCGCTGTATTGAGAAGAGTTTTAAATATCAGAAAAATAGGCCATACCGGGACGCTTGATCCCGATGCGACGGGAGTTTTGCCCGTATGTGTGGGAAAGGCCACAAAGGTATGTGATATCATTACGGATAGGGATAAAACCTATGAAGCAAAAGTGCTTCTCGGAGTAACGACTGATACGCTTGACACCTCGGGAGAGATCCTTTCCAAAAATGAAGTCGATGTATCAGAGGAAGATATAAAGGAAGCGCTCGATTGTTTTAAGGGTGAGATAGAACAGATACCTCCTATGTACTCGGCGATCAAGGTCGACGGAAAAAAGCTTTATGAATACGCCAGAGCCGGAGTCGAGATCGAGAGGAAAAGCAGGAAAGTCACTATATATGACATAGAGCTTTTGGATGTGGAGCTTCCGTATTTTTCGATAAGAGTCAAATGCTCAAAGGGAACCTATATAAGGACACTTTGTGATGATATAGGGAGTAAGCTTGGTTGCGGTGCGGCTATGAGTGAGCTGGTAAGAACCGCGGTCGGAAGATTTAAAATAGAGGATGCACTTACACTGTCTGACGTGGAAAAAAGACTGAATGATGAAAAGATTTTTCTAAATATAGATGAGGTCTTTGATATGTATCCAAAAGCTGTGATAAAGCAGGCTGCGATGAAACTGCTTTTGAATGGAAATCCGATATCGTTTGACAGTGTGGTTACTGATGAGAGATCAAAGATTTATCGCATATATGATGATAAGGGTGAGTTCTATGCCCTTTACAAAGCCAAAGGGAACAGGCTTGTAGTAGAGAAAAACTTTCATTGAGGATAATGAGATGGAGATATGGGAGGAAATCCCTTCACATTTGGAAAAATGTGCGCTTTGTATCGGTAAGTTCGATGGATTTCACAAAGGACACAGAGTGCTTATCGATGAAGCAAAGGATACGGGCTATCCGGTGGCGTGTTTGACATTTTTATTCGGACACGGTCAGATGATAGATGACAGGGAAAAAAAAAGAAGAATTGCCGAAAGCCTTGGTGTGGATTTTTACATAGAGGTCGAGGCGGGCCCGAAGATCTTTTCGATGACACCGGAGGTCTTTATCAAGGATGTGGTATCGGAAAAGCTTCGTGCAAAGCATATTATTGTGGGTGAGGATTTCAGGTTTGGAAGAGACAGATCCGGCGATATCACTACACTTTCCGAGTATGAGGCTAGGTACGGATATGTACTTCATGCAGTGCCTAAGCTAAAAGACGGTGGAAAGGATATCAGCAGTTCCAGGATCAGAGAGCATATCCTCGCCGGTCAGATGGAGGATGTAAAAAGGCTTCTTTGCAGAGCTTATACCATGGAGGGAATCGTAAAGGACGGAAATCACATAGGACGAGATCTCGGATTCCCGACGGCAAATCTGTCTGTGGAAAAGGAGAGGATCACACCTCCTTACGGAGTATATGTGACTGATGTTCGGATCGAGGATAGGGTATATAATGGCATCGGAAATCTCGGGGTAAAGCCGACGGTCGGAAGTGATAATGCGCCCGGACTCGAGGTACATATATTTGATTATGAAGGAGATCTTTACGGAAAAAGAATCTCGGTAGGACTTGAAAGCTTTCTGCGAAAAGAGAAGCGGTTTGATGATCTCAAAAAGCTTCATGCACAGATCGAAGAAGATATACGCAGAGCAAAGAGCCGCAGATTGTGAGGTGGAATATGGCATCATTGAGCAAAACTATCGTATTTGATATGGACGGAGTCCTTCTTGATTCAGAGCGACTTGTGATGAATATCTGGATACTTTTAGGTGAAAAGTATAATTATTCGGGTATTGAACAGGCTATGATAGAGTGTTTGGGAACCAACAGAGAAGAAACCCGTCAGATCATGGAGCGTATCTATGGGGAAGACTTTCCCTATGAGGATTTCCGTAGCGAAGCTAAGGAAATGTTTATGGAACGCACCAAAAAGGACGGAGTTCCGCTTAAACCGGGTGCCAGAGAGCTGCTTCAGTTTTTAAAGATAAACGGCTGGCGTATAGGCTTGGCAAGTTCGACATCCGGTGATACGGTGAAGAATGAACTACAAACAGTAGGATTGTATGATTTTTTTGAAGTGGTCGTCAGCGGAGAGATGGTAAGAGAGTCAAAGCCACATCCGGAGATTTACTTCAAGGCATGTGAGCTTTTGGATGTGGATCCGAAGCAGGCGATAGCAGTCGAGGATTCAAAGAACGGTGTTCGTTCAGCTGCGATGGCAGGTATGAAGGTTATTCTGGTTCCTGATATCGTAGAACCCGATGAGGACAGTCAGAGGCTTGCATGGAAAATGTTCCCTGATCTGTTTGATGTGAGAAGATTTTTCACAGGTATGTAAAAAAGGAGGATATTTAAAATGAAACAGGTTATGAAAAAGACTTCGGCAGTTCTTTTTGCCGTAGTAATGATGATGGCGCTGGTTGCCTGCGGAGGCGGAGATACAAAGGAAAGCGTCCAGAAGACAGTTGATGATCTCCAGGTCAAGATGAAGGATGCGATGAGCAGCTATCAAAATGTGTTCCAGAGTCAGGGGGCAACTGATCCTTCTCAGGCAAAGGAAATGATAACCAAAGCTGCACAGATGATAGATGATGCTATCGCAGCATGTGACTCTGTGGAAGCTCCCGGAGAGGATTCACAAAAATATCGCGAGGCGGTCAAAGGATTCCTCGGAGTGATGAAGAATATGATGACTGAGCTTACAAACATTGACACCAGCGATTCAAGCGCAGCTATGACGATCGCTCAGAAATATCTCTCAGAGATGATGGATAAGTCTCAGGAAGCTCAGAAGGTGATCGATGAACTTGTAAAGAAGTACGGGATCACCGCACCTTCAGCAAATACGATTCAGTAAGATCGAAAAATAAGCCCGGCAGTTTGAACTGTCGGGCCATTTTTAATCTCTTTATATCATACCTCGAAAAGCATATCTCCGTATGCGGGTACGGGCCAAAGCTTTTTGTCTACCATATTCTCGAGTATATCTATAGGCGATCTCAATGCCTCCATGGCAGGAAGTACGGTTCCGACGAAGTACTCAGCCTGTTCCTTGCCCTCAGCTAAAGTGATGGCTTTTTCATCAGCTTCGCGAAGCGTTACGACTGCATTTTTTGCATCTGCAAGAAGCTTTGAGCATCTGATCAAAAGATCCTTTTGAACGCTTACATCAGCCTCCGGACAAGCCTCGGTAACTTTGTTTATCGAATCCGCCAAGGATGTCACATAGCGTATGACAGCAGGAATGTACTGCTTGGTGGCCATCTTTACCATCGTTCTGGCTTCGATATTCAGAGCTTTTGCATAAGCCTCATAGTTTATCTCAGCACGTGACTCAAGCTCGGTGCGAGAGTATACACCCTGATTCTCATACATCTTTATGCATTTTTCATCAAGAAAATATGCTGTTGCTTCAACCATGTTTGAGATATTGGGCAGGCCTCGTTTTTCAGCTTCGGTCACCCATTCATCCGAATATCCGTCACCATTGAATATGACTCTCTGATGAGCTTTGAGCATATCGTGTATGATTTCATCGACGGCTGCTGTCGGATCCTCGGCATTCTCAAGTTTCTCAGCAATATCAGACAGGACCTCTGCAACGATTGAGTTAAGTACAGTATTCGGACCTGCTATAGACATGGAAGAGCCGACCATACGGAACTCGAATTTGTTTCCCGTAAATGCGAATGGTGATGTACGGTTACGATCCGTAGCATCCTTTTTTATATTAGGAAGTGTCTGTACACCGATATCCATGGCTTCAGCTTTGTTAGCGTGACTCGCGGTACCCTTACGGAGTATCTGCTCCACGATATCCTCAAGCTGCTCTCCGAGGAAAACCGAAATGATCGCCGGAGGAGCCTCATCTCCGCCCAGACGATGATCGTTACCCGGGCATGCCGCAGAAAGACGTAGTAGTGGTGCATACTCATCAACTGCAGCGATCACTGCGGTCAAGAAGAGTAAAAATGTCGTGTTGTCATACGGGTGTTTACCCGGAGACAGGAGATTTTTTCCGGTATCCGTGACTAAAGACCAGTTATCATGCTTTCCTGAACCGTTTACTCCGGCAAACGGTTTTTCAGCAAGCAGACATTCCATGTGATGTCTTCTTGCGACTTTTTTCATTATCTCCATCACAAGCTGGTTGTGATCGGTAGCGATATTTGCTGTGGAGTAGATTGGTGCCATTTCATGCTGGCCCGGAGCTACCTCGTTGTGCTGAGTCTTGGAAAGGATTCCGAGACTCCAGAGCTCCTCGTTGAGCTCCTTCATAAATGAAGCCTGACGCTCGCGGATACTTCCAAAGTAGTGATCATCGAGTTCCTGACCTTTGGGTGGCATGGAGCCGAAGAGTGTTCTACCGCAGAATATCAGGTCATCACGTTTTAGATACTCATCACGATCTATAAGGAAGTATTCCTGCTCAGCCCCGACTGAGACGTTTACTTTTTTAACATCAGTCTCACCAAGGAGATGGAGCACTCTTGTTGCCTGTTTACTTATCGCTTCCATGGAACGAAGAAGCGGAGTTTTTTTGTCCAGAGCCTCACCGGTATAAGAGCAGAAGGCTGTGGGGATGCAAAGCACGGTACCGATAGCATCTTCACGTAAAAATGCGGGCGAGGTGCAATCCCATGCGGTATAACCTCTGGCCTCGAAGGTGGCACGAAGTCCGCCTGATGGAAAGCTCGACGCATCAGGTTCTCCTTTTATAAGCTCTTTTCCGGAGAACTCGAGTACAGCATGAGAGTCCGACTCGGCTCCGAGGAAGGAGTCATGTTTCTCGGCGGTAACGCCGGTCATAGGCTGGAACCAATGAGTATAGTGTGTCGCGCCGTTTTTCAGAGCCCACTCCTTCATGGCGTGCGCTACGACATTTGCGACATCGGCCGGCAGCTCCCTGCCTTCTTCGATGGTGCTGCGGAGAGCCTCGTAGGTTTTTTTCGGCAGATACTCCTGCATGGTCTCGTCATTGAAGACTCTTGTGCCGAATATATCACTGATAATGTTGTGATCCATGGAATCCATTTTGTTTCCTCCATTTGTCATGTTTCTTATGTAATATGTGAAAAATCAGCCGAATGGCATCACACACATATTTAATATTGTAACAGAAAACGCAGATTTTTCAACATAAAAAAAGTTTTTTTCAAAAAAGTAAAAAAACGGTTGCTATTTTTGGACAAAGAGGTTATGATTATAATCGGATAAAAATTTGATTTTTTACAAAAATATACACATGTAAGAGGGAGGTTGACCCAATGAGCGACACAACAAAACTGTCGGCCAGAGCGCGTATAGATGCACTGGTTGACGCAAACAGCTTTGTTGAGATCGGCGGGCTGGTTACGGCTCGTGCGACCGATTTCAACATGGGGGCGAATCAGATCCCGGCAGACGGCGTGATCACCGGCTACGGTGTTATCGGAGAGGATCTCGTATTTGTCTACAGCCAGGATGCACAGGCGATGAACGGTGCTATCGGAGAGATGCACGCACGTAAGATCGCTTCGCTGTATCAGATGGCGATCAAGGCCGGAGCTCCGATCATAGGATTGATCGATTGCGCCGGAATCCGCATCGAGGAGAGTCTGGATGCGATCGCCGGATTTGGCGACATTTATATGAAGAAGGTTGAGGCAAGCGGTGTGATCCCGCAGCTTACCGCTATTCTCGGTAGCTGTGGAGGCGGAGTTGCCATCTCTGCCGGATTATCAGACATCACCGTGATGGATGCTTCAAACGGTTCACTTTTTGTGAACTCACCGAATGCAGTAGCAGGCAACTTCAAAGAGAAGTGTGATACCTCTGCAGCTGACTTCCAGTCAGAGGCCGGAAATGTGGACATCGTTTGCGAAAACGAGGCTGAGGTATTTACAAAGCTTAGAGAGCTCGTAGGTCTTCTCCCGGCAAACTCAGAGGTTCCTGCGGTTGTGTCGACATCTGATGATAAAAACCGTACAATCGGCACTCTCGGATTTGGTCGTGAGGCTATCGAGGCTGTTGCCGACGGTAACAAGTTTATTGAGCTTAAGAAGGATTTCGGTACAGATATGGTTGTCGGACTCATCGCGATCGACGGTGAGACGGTCGGAGCCATAGCAAACACCGAAGAGGGAGTACTTTCCGCAAACGGATGCCACAAGGCTGAGCAGTTTGTATACTTCTGTGATTCGTTCGGACTTCCGATCGTCACGTTTACAAACGTGAAGTCTTACGCATCATGTATGTGCGAGGAGAAAAGGATCGCAAGAAAGGTTGCTGATCTTACATATGCTTTTGCAAGCTCGGATGTACCGAAGATCAACGTGATCGTCGGAGAAGCTTACGGAAGCTCGTATCTGTCGATGAACTCGAAGCATATCGGCGCTGATCTTGTACTGGCTTTGGACAAGGCAAAGATCGGTGCGATGGATGCAAAGCTTGCCGCTGAGGCGGTCGGTGTTGATGAGGCTGCTTATAAAGAGCAGCAGGAGGGCGCGAAGGCGGCTGCCGGACGCGGCTATGTTGACAACATCATCACCGAGAGTGATACAAGAAAGCATCTGATCTATGCACTTCAGATGTTCGGAATGAGGTGATCGGATGGAAGAAATTACAATCCCGGTTGCCCTGATGCACACGGGCGTCGCGATGGGAACAGTGTTTGCGGTACTTATACTGATCTCATTTGTGATCTACCTGCTCAGATTCGTACCTAAGCTTTTTGAGAAAAAACAAAAGGCAGCAAATACCGCAAAGGTAAGCGATGAGGGCCAGGTCCAGACAGTGGCACCCGCCCGAGGTGTTGCACCCGGAAAGAAATCTACTGATGACGAGATAGTCGCAGTCATTGCAGCAGCGATAGCAGCATGCATGAGTGAGGAGACCGGAGTTCCGGTATCACCTGACGGTCTCGTGATCAGATCCATAAGAAAACGAAATTAATAAATATTATTTGGAGGTTGACATGAAAAACTATACTATTACAGTTAATGGAAATATCTATAACGTTTCTGTAGAAGAAAAGGCAGGCGGCGCTCCTGCACCTGCACCGGCTCCGGCACCTGCTGCTGCCGCACCGGCACCTGCACCGGCTGCAGCTCCGGCTCCGGCATCTTCAGGCGCAGCAGGCGGTGTTACCGTTAAGGCTCCGATGCCGGGTAAGATTCTTTCAATCAAGGCTTCAGAGGGTCAGGCTGTAAAGAAGGGTGATGTGATCCTTCTTCTCGAGGCTATGAAGATGGAGAACGAGGTCGTAGCTCCTCAGGACGGAACCATCGCAACTATCAATGTTGCATCGGGTGCTGCCGTAGAGGCAGGCGACACACTTGCTACACTTAACTAAAGAAGGCAAAAACAGAATCAGAGAAAGCAGTGTCTTGATATTTTTCTAACACTGCTCTAAATATGGAGGTAATATATGGAACTACTGGAGAATCTGATTCACCAGACAGCCTTCTTTAACGGGACGCTTGATTGGCGAAATTACGTCATGATCCTGGTCGCATTTTTGTTCTTGTATCTTGCGATCAAAAAGGGATATGAGCCGTTACTTTTGGTGCCGATCGCGTTCGGAATGCTTTTGGTGAATATCTATCCGGATATAATGAAGGACGCCGCAGGTGGTGAAGCGGGCGGACTCCTCAGCTATTTCTTCAAGCTGGATGAGTGGAGTATCCTGCCGTCGCTTATATTCCTCGGTGTCGGTGCGATGACGGATTTCGCACCGCTTATAGCCAATCCTAAGAGTTTTCTTTTGGGGGCGGCAGCACAGTTTGGTATTTTCTCGGCGTATCTGATGGCTATCGTGATGGGCTTCAACGGCAAGGGTGCCGCTGCTATCTCTATCATCGGTGGTGCAGACGGCCCGACATCTATCTTCCTTGCAGGTAAGCTCGGACAGACTGATTTGATGGGACCGATCGCCGTGGCAGCGTACTCGTACATGTCACTTGTACCGATTATCCAGCCGCCGATCATGAAGCTTTTGACGACAAAGAAGGAAAGACGTATAAAAATGGATCAGTTGCGTCCGGTTAGTAAGCTCGAGCGCATCCTGTTCCCGATAGTCGTTACTGTCGTTGTATGTTTGATCCTGCCGTCTACAGCACCTTTGGTAGGTATGCTTATGCTCGGTAACCTCTTCAGAGAGTCAGGTGTGGTTAAGCAGCTTACTGATACGGCATCAAACGCACTTATGTATATCGTAGTTATCCTGCTTGGTACATCGGTAGGAGCAAAGACATCGGGAGCAAACTTCCTTCAGGTAGACACGCTGAAGATCGTTGTGCTCGGCCTTATCGCTTTTGCCGTAGGTACTGCTACTGGAGTGCTTTTCGGAAAGCTCATGTGCATCGTGACCAGAGGAAAGATCAATCCATTGATCGGTTCTGCAGGCGTTTCTGCCGTACCTATGGCAGCCCGTGTTTCGCAGAAGGTCGGTGCTGAGGAGGATCCTACGAACTTCCTGCTTATGCACGCTATGGGTCCGAATGTGGCCGGCGTCATCGGAACCGCGGTCGCGGCCGGTGTGTTTATGGCCATCTTTGGCATCTAATATATTATAAAGGAGAATAATTATGGCTGAGATTCAGAAAAAACCGGTGAAGATCACCGAGACCATACTTCGTGATGCGCATCAGTCACTGATCGCAACGCGTATGACGACGGAACAGATGCTTCCGATTGCCGAGAAGCTTGACAAGGTCGGCTACCATGCTATCGAGTGCTGGGGTGGTGCTACCTTTGATGCGTGCCTTCGTTTCCTGAAGGAGGATCCGTGGGATCGACTCAGAAAGCTTCGTGACAAGATTAAAAATACCAAGCTGCAGATGCTTTTCCGTGGACAGAACATCCTCGGATACAACCATTATGCAGATGACGTGGTAGAGTACTTCGTTCAGAAGTCAGTGGCAAACGGTATCGATATCATTCGTATTTTTGACTGCCTGAATGATATCAGAAACCTTGAGACCGCTGTTAAGGCTGCAAACAAAGAAAATGCTCATGCCCAGATCGCACTTTCCTATACACTGGGTGATGCTTATACACTTGATTACTGGAAGGATATCGCAAAGCGTATCGAGGATATGGGTGCCAAGTCGCTTTGTATCAAGGATATGGCCGGACTCCTTACACCGTATAAAGCATCAGAGCTTGTTAGTGCTCTTAAGGAAGCTACAGAGCTCCCGATCGATCTGCATACTCACTACACCTCAGGTGTTGCTTCCATGACATACTTGAAGGCCGTTGAGGCAGGCTGTGATATCATCGATACAGCTATGAGTCCTTTTGCTCTTGGTACGAGCCAGCCTGCTACAGAGGTTATGGCGGAGGCCTTCAAGGGCACGCCGTATGATCCGGGCTTTGACCAGGAGCTTCTGTCAGAGATCGCTGATTACTTCCGTCCGATGAGAGAAGAGGCTTTGGAGAGCGGACTTCTTTCAACAAAGGTGCTTGGTGTAAACATCAACACACTTCGTTATCAGGTACCGGGCGGCATGCTTTCAAACCTCGTTTCACAGCTCAAAGAGATGGGAGCGGAGGATAAGTTTAGAGAGGTGCTCGAGGAGGTTCCGCGTGTGCGCAAGGACTTCGGAGATCCGCCGCTCGTTACACCGTCATCACAGATCGTCGGTACGCAGGCTGTACTTAATGTAGTTACCGGTGAGCGTTACAAGATGGTTACCAAGGAGAGTAAGAAGATCCTTTCAGGAGAGTTCGGACAGACTGTTAAGCCGTTTGATCCTGAGGTTCAGAAAAAATGTATCGGCGATGTTAAGCCGATCACCTGTCGTCCTGCTGACCTTATCGAGCCGCAGCTTGCAAAGCTTGAGGAGGAGATGAAGCAGTACAAGGAGCAGGATGAGGATGTCCTCAGCTATGCACTGTTCCCTCAGGTTGCTACTGAGTTCTTCAAGTACAGAGAGACACAGCGTACGAAGGTTGATCCGACGATCGCTGATACGGAGAATAAGGTTTATCCGGTATAAAATATAACATAACACACCGCAAAATATCGGAGGAATGAATATGCCGGAGTGTGAGACATGCGCGTTCTTTTACATCGATGAGGATGGTGAGGAAACGTGCGAGGTGGAGCTTGATGAGGATGAGTATGCGAGGTATTTGAGCAGTAAGCCAAGCAAATGTCCGTACTATCAAAGAGGCGGAGATGAGGGAGACTATGCTATCGTGAGACATCAGGCGTGATATGATAAGACTGGAAAATGGGATGCAAACGCGCATCCCATTTTTTGTGATAATTTTTATCAAGTCAATCTTATGTGACGAAACGGTATTGCGTTTTTTGTATGTAATTTACATCAAGAAAACTCTCGGAATGCCCGAAAAATGGTAAAATTTCTTTATTTTTTTACTAAAGATTTTTATTCGTCCTGACGATATATGAGGTGAAGGATAAAACGATGATGGATTTGTCGAAAGGATTTGACATCATCACACAGAAAATGAGTTTTATCGAAACCGTAACTGCCAGCATGAGCTCAAGGAGGGGATCATTATGACAGATGAATTTATAAGGGTATTCCCGAACAGGGATGTGTCACCTGTAAACAGGGTTGTAAAGGCAGGCAAGTATCAGGAAGACGCTGCCGGAGGCGGCGGAGAGTCATTTGCATCGATACTTGATCGTGAACTTTTCAAAAAAAGAGAAAAGGCCTCGAAGGATGGCAAAAAGGCCCCTGAGGAAAAACTCAAGAAAATGGAAGGGATGAATCAGTATGACGCCAAGGCAAACGCATTTGTTTATCACTTGAGCACAACGGCAGATTACAGAGCCTGAGAACCTATCAACCCGCAACAGCATGAGGAGGGAACCATGCTAAACAACTTAACAAATGGGACGGATGCTTCCCGCAAAGCATCAAACTGACGCCCGCTACCGCGGTTAGATCACGGTAGGGGGCGATTTCTATTTGAGCGATAAGGCGTGAGTCTGCCCTTGGATGTATGCAGCGCATGCTTGCATGCGGATGCATACATCCAAAGGCAGATGAACCCAACGGACAACGAGGATGCGAAGCATCCGAGTTTGACCGGTGGGACTCACGCCGTACTATAGTATGCAGCGCATGCTTGCATGCGGATTTGACTTGACATATACCTGTTTCACGTGTACGATACTATCAGAACATGATGGAGGATTAAAATGATTCGAGCTGAACATCTGGTAAAGACGTTTACCAGGCAGGTGGATAAAAAGAAAAAAGAAGAGTTCAACGCGGTTGATGATATGTCGTTGACGATAGGTGATGGTGAACTGGTCGGGATACTCGGACCGAATGGTGCGGGGAAGACGACTCTTCTTCGTATGCTTGCAACTTTGATGACACCGACATCCGGGGATATTTATGTGACAGTGAAAGAAAGCGGTTTATCCGATGATAAGAAGAGTGATTCCCCAAAAGAAATAGAGGAGAATAGTAGCTCAGGTGTCGAGTTGAAATCACCAGTCGAGATCAGAAAGCATCTGGGTTATCTATCGGCGAACACGAAGCTTTATGAGCGGTTCTCGGTGCGCGAGACCATGAAGCTTTTTGGTCAGACCTACGGGATGGATGATGAGGCGATAGACGAAAGGATCGCGCAGTTGAATGAAGCACTGGATCTGTCTGAGTTTATCGACAACCGTGTGGCAAAGCTTTCCACCGGTCAGATGCAGAGGGCTCAGATAGCCAGATGTCTGATACATGATCCGGAGCTCTATATATTTGATGAGCCTACGCTCGGACTCGATGTGATCGCAAGCACAGGCATCATAGACTTTATGAAAAATGAAAAGGACCGCGGCAAGACCATCCTTTATTCCACACACTACATGGAGGAGGCGCAGTATCTGTGTGACCGCGTGATTCTTTTAAACCACGGAAAGATCGTTTGCGAGGATACTCCTGCACATCTGATGGAGTCAACAAACAGTGATACGATGCGCGATGCATTTTTCTCCAGCCTGAAGATATGGCGGGAGAGAATGCCATATGCATAAACGGTTGTTTGGCATGAACGGCATGCATCATAGAAAAATAAATCGTAGAAAAGAAAAGTAGAAATGATAGAGACGTAAATTATAGATAGGATAGA
>ONKC01000092.1 GCA_900318295.1 uncultured Eubacteriales bacterium | reverse complement strand
ATGAATAATTTCCCAAATTTAACTCCTATATTAAAGAATAATAACAATTACAATTATAATTCAAATCGTCGAAATATGAACAATCAAAGTAATATAAGCGAAAGAGAAAGCAATTTTGAAAATGAAGAAAGCAATGAAATAAATAACCCAATACAAAAATACCCTGTGTGGACATCCGCACGGGGTATTTTTTTTGTCTTGCAATTAGTCACCCGGTGTGCCCTACTCTTAAAAGTTGTTAAATAATGTCAGAAAACAGCCCTCTCTGCGTTATATATAAAAACAATCAGCAATTAAAACTTATACAATATGAAGAAACTGCTTTCCCGACTTGTGGTTGCCGCATTGTTTTGTGCAGTGATGTTATCAGTATCATGCAACAAGGAAGATATTTCCCCTGTGACGACCAACCTGTACAACAGCATGGTTCCTCTCTGGCAGCAGCGAGAGTCGCCAAGTTTGCACAAAGCCATAGAGAATCACGTAGCCCGATACGGCTACACACTATTCCGCGATACCGTTTATGGCACCAGCAGGGCAGTCTCCTACCTTTGCCAGACCGATACCGCCATTTATCTACTGAATGTTTGGTATAGGAACGACTCCCTTTGGTCCCTGAAATGCACCCTCTTTTCGCCCCGGACGCAGTGGATGCAGGAACAGATAACAAGGTTTGAACAGGAGATGTATAACCGTCATCCCAACGACTATATCGGCGGCTCGTTCTATTGGTACTTGCGGCCGGACATACTCAATACTGTCGATGGCGGCGATGTGCGGACTCACGACCTCTTTGTCCAGCGGACCGTGGAGCATGCCCGCGATGTGTGGGAGTGGGTTGAGGCACGCACACGCTATGGCCTCCACCCTCCTTATCTGGGCGAAGACCAGCTCCAACTACACACCGATGGTACCCGGCATGAACTCAACCAGTTGGGATTGGTCAACATCCCAGCAGGCATCACACACCATTTGGATGTCCAGTTCAATATTTACGACACCACCGGATGGAACGACTGGAACATCTGGTCTTGATTGATGGAACATGGCAATGTGCTCCAAAGTAGCTGCATGCTATGTCGGCCATGCATTCTTCAGTGGTAGCAGCACTGATGTTTAACGGTTGTTCAATGGTATTTTACTATTGAACAACCGTATCATTAATGAAGAGACGGCGAAAGGATACTGGTCTTAAAGATACCGTCAGCGGTTATAAATCAGTCCATAAGAAGTTTCTTTATGCCAGGAAACCGCTTATGTCAAAAAAAACGCGTATATTTGCATTTTTGATTAATCCTACCTGTGTCCAAGGGTTGTATGCCTGAGGAGGCTGGCAGGGCCGATAAGAACACTTAGATAACGATGAACAACATACGCAACTTTTGTATCATAGCTCACATCGACCACGGCAAGAGCACGCTGGCCGACCGTCTTTTGGAGTATACCGCCACGGTGTCGCAACGCGACATGCAGGACCAGGTGCTGGACGACATGGACCTGGAAAAGGAACGCGGCATCACCATCAAGAGTCACGCCATCCAGATGAACTACCGTTACGACGGCGAAGGTGAGAACGCAGGCAAGGACTTTGTGCTGAACCTTATCGACACACCGGGTCATGTGGACTTCAGCTACGAGGTGAGCCGTTCGATAGCAGCGTGTGAGGGGGCCTTGCTTGTGGTGGACGCCACGCAGGGCATCCAGGCACAGACTATCTCCAACCTGTATCTCGCTTTGGAGAATGACTTGGAAATCATCCCCGTGATGAACAAGATAGACCTCGACAGCGCGATGCCCGAGTTGTTGGGGAGGATCTGTTGGAACAGCCCGATCCTCGAGATGAACTCGGACCCCCACTCGACCTCGACGACGGAGACGTGCTCCTCGAGGTCGAGGGGACAGCGGCGCAGCTTTCTGCCTACAACGGAAACGAGGGAGTAAGCTATGATGTTTTCGCGTCGTCGTATTATCCTTATTGGCACGGCACTCCGGAGAATCTGACAAAGGTGCTTTCAACTATCGCTGAAACTTATGATAAATATGTTATGGTTGCAGAGACATCATGGGCCGTAAGACTTGATGACGGAGACGGACATCCGAATACTGTTTCCGCAGAGAAAAACAGCACGGATATGCCTTATCGTTTCACCGCGCAGGGACAGGCGGATGAGATTCGCACTGTGGCTGATGCAGTCAATCAGGTATCGGTTGATATCGGAGATAAAAAGGCCGGGCTCGGCATGTTTTACTGGGAGCCGGCATGGATTCCGGTGGGAAATGTCAGTGCTCTCAGCGGAGCCGGATATAAAAAGGCATTAAAAAAGAATAAGAGTCTCTGGGAAAAAACCGGTTCGGGCTGGGCGTCTTCGTATGCGAAGGAATATGATCCAAAGGACGCCGGTAAATATTTCGGTGGCTCGGCAGTGGATAATCAGGCGTGGTTTGATTATGACGGCAATCCTCTTTCGACGTTGGATGTTTACAATTATCTGACAACCGGCTCGACCGCTTCCGTAAGACCGGACGGATATCAGATTGATGCCGTTCGTATCGTGGAGGGAAATGAACTGACTATGCCGGATACCGCGAATATTGTTTATAACGACGGCAGTGAAGAGAGCGCGGCTGTAACGTGGGATGAGAAATCCGTAAATAAAGTTAAAACCGATGAAGAGGGAATCTATTTCGTAAGAGGCAGTCTGGCAGATGATCCGTCCTATGAGATAAAGGCTACCGTTATCGTGGCACCGCCTGATTATATGGAGGAGCACGACGGAAGCTTTGAGGCTGATCCGACTCCGTGGACTATCAAGGGGGACGGAATCAAGCATGAGTTTGAGGAGGCAAAAAATAACGCAGTCACAGGAAAGGGATATATTAATTTCTGGGGCGAGAGCGAGATTGACGGTTCCATAGAAAGTGAAGCGGTGACCCTTGACAAACCGGGGAAATACAAGGTAACGGTTACCTACCATGGAGAGGTTGAGGTCGGTTCAGATAAGGGTGAGGATGTTCGTCTGATCGTGGAAACAGATTCTGGGAAGAAAAAGTCCCGGAAGTTTGTCGCAAACGGCTGGCAAAATTATCTTTCTGCTGAGGTGCCCGGAATCAGTATCACAGAAAAAATGATCGATCAGGGGAAAAATGAAATAAAGATACTGATTCGCGTTAAGCTCGGCGGCGGCCGGTGGATGGCGCTGGATGATGTTAAGATCGTTCGTGAGTGATGGTCATCGGGATAAAACGTTAATTCTTGTGTGTTTTTAAGGGCTGTTAACACTGACCAACAAAAAGTTGAATATTTTTTGCTATATGTATGATAGCACAATATATTTAACTCGTCAAGCGTTGTTGTTGCAAAAAATACACGAAACGGAAAGGATCTCACAAAATGGGGTTTTATGAGCGATATGCCGAGTGCTGCAAAGAGCGTGGAATCCAGCCGGCGAGCCAGTGGGCGGCCGAACAGATTGGATGCAGCCGGTCGAATATATCTTCATTTGCGAAGAAGAATACCGTACCCAAAGGTGAAATCGTAGCACGAGCCGCGAAAATGTTGGATGTGTCAGCGGATTATCTCTTGGGTCTTATTGATGAGCCTAGAAAGCTTGACGGTACAGATCCTTCTCAGGAACGCACGATGAAAAAACTTATTGGGAAACTTAACAGTGATGGTAAGGATGCCGCCATAGCTATGCTTTCCGGACTATCGGATCAGAATAGGTATTCGATAGAAGGAGAGCTAAAAACTCAGAAAAATGAAGAAGACTGAAAAGGGGGCAACCCATTCAATACTCATTGTCTGAGAAAGAAATCACTTAAATCGTTCCAAAACCCTATTGAAATCAAGGATGTTCATTCCTGTGTAGAAGTCCTTTCCTGCACTCTCTTTGATACCGGTGATATTCAGACTCCCCGCTATCGAATGGGTATAGGCACAGTCATCTATGAAAGAACTGCCAAGCAGGGGAATGCTGATGTCGTCAAATGAGATGTCAAAGTAAAAATCCATAGTGCCTGCATTCGAGATGGATACATCCCGGCACACACAAGGATATGTTGTGACCTCTTGATTGTTGGCAGCTTTTAACGGTCTTGGCCTTGTGCCAATGCTTTGTATTTTAATTTCTTCTCGTAGGAGTTTTTCAAAAGATTCCCTTTTGTTGTGATGAGCGGCATTATCATCTTTGGGAAAAAGACAATTCACACCTATGACCGGACATACAGCCCCGGTATCAAATAAGAATACAATGTCTCTCCCTTTTGTAGAAAGCCCGCTCAGAGAAAAGAAATGAAACTTCTTTATCTTATGTGAGTGAAATGAGGCTATTAAGTCCATCTGACGATATCCCTCCCAAAATGTGTTGTTTATCGAGTCTTTTTGATTCTTTGTATTCCTCGAGGGCGTAATTATACTTGGGATCAAGTGTAAATGCATACACTATGAGTTTGTTTCCGTTATAATCTGCGATGGTGTCGCAGTCCAGATGTTCCTCTAGCCATTGATCCGTATCGACTTCTTTTGGACTGTTGAACTCGAATATGCCCTGTTGTACTTCTACTGCATCATTCATGGGAACACCTCCTTCCGTTTGATTATATTCTACATCTATTTGAATGCTTAGTCAAGATGATGATAGACCCGTGAAAATTTTTTTTTTGAAAAAATCCGTTTTGTCCCTCCCACGGGACAAGATTCCCATACCCCCTGTGCTATACTGTGTCTAACATCGGTTGTCGGACGTGTCCGACGGGCGGTGTCCTACAAACTGAATATGCGGAGCTCCGCCGCACGATAAACGGAGCTTAGGCGTTTTCGAGAAGGTGCTCTCCCCCACGAGGGAGCGCCGGGGGACTGCTTTAGAAGGTCGGCCGTAAAGAAGGCTACTCACGAAAGCCCAGGCAGGGCGATCGACAGACCGTTATCAGGCAGCCCGGTGCTACCGGCAGGCAAGTCGGAGCAATGAGAGTCACCGGAATCACCGTATCCCGCGCCCGATGAGGGGGAAAAACGGATTAGGGGTTGGCAACCCGTGAGGATTCCTTGAGTAAGATCCGCAAAAGTGAGGCTTTCCAGAGCCGTGAGAACGTCGATAGAATACATTTTCCTTTTGTCACAGGCGGCCGTTATACCTGACAAAAGGGTGAACGGCTTCCTATGAGAGGGGGAAAGCATGCCCCTACCTAGTCCCGGGGCACACAATTCGGAAAAACCACTTTTCCGAACGTCCTTCTCAAAAAATATCAAAACACAAGGAGGCTTTTCATTATGAGTGAAGTAAACACAGACACAAATGCCGTTTTCAAGAACGGCCTGATCCGCCACATGGATCGAATTAGCAGTATCACAATCAGTGTTAAGGATGAGCCGGTTCTCTTTACATTTCTGGAGGATGGCGGATTCATGATCGAGGGAAACACTTTCATCGATCTGATGTTCCGAGATCCGGAGAAGACAAAGGATCGACTCGTTTCCTATGTACCGGATGCCATCGTCGATGTCGACGACGCGGACGGTGCAGATGAAAACGACGAAATCGGCAAAGCCAAGGACGGTGAGGCCGATGAGTAGCGAAGGTAAGATCATCCCGATAGCCATTGACCATGGGTTTTCAGCGATCAAGACTCCTCATTTTTCCTTCACAACAGGGATTGCGCCGGTTGATGAGCCTATCACACAGGAAAAGATACTTGAGATCGAAGGAAAACACTACCGAGTCGGTGGAAAAAGGATGGATGTACTGGAAGATAAGACGTCAACTGACGCGTTTCGCCTCCTATCCTATGCAGCTACCGCGATGGAACTCGATCGCCTGGGCGTGAAAAAAGCCCGGGTGATCCTTGCGGTAGGTCTCCCAATCGGGAGATTGGCAAAGGAAAAAGGTGGTTTCAAGCGTTATCTGATGGATCCGCCACATGTGAAGTTCCGATTTTCGGGCAAGGCATACATCGTAACGATCGAGAACGTGATCGTTTACCCACAGTGCTATGGAGCGATCGCAACGAGACTTCCTGATATGAAATCAGAGGAAGTGGTTGTTGATATCGGCAGTTGGACGGTTGACACACTCAGGATCATCGACCGAAGGCCGGATGAGTCGCAATGCGGTTCCGATCCGAACGGTCTTATCCCCTGTATGCGCCACATCGATGAAGAATGTGTCAAGCGCTTCAATACGAAGATCGGTGAGAACATCATCAAGGATGTGATGATCACCGGCACCGCAGACATCGATCCTGCCTACATCCGCGTGATCGAGAATGAGCTGAAGAAGTACACCAAAAGCATCTTCCACATCATCCGCGAGCAGGGTATCAATGTGAATGTCACGCCGATCACCTTCGTTGGCGGCGGTGCTTCTCTTATGAAGCGCTATGCCGGGATCGACAAGAAAAATGTTCGCTACATCGAGGACATCTGTGCCAATGCTAAAGGCTACGAAATGCTTTTGAAAGCATTCCTGAAGAGCAAGGGCATTGAGTTTGCGGGGTGATTAGATGAGTTCAAAGGATCTGATGAGGGTATCATTACGGCTAAACCAGAAGATACCTGAGCACGCCAGGATTATCAGCGTATTAAAAGACCTGAATAAGAAATATCACACCACTCTGAACAGTTTTGTCATAGAAGCACTGTCTTTTTATATCGAGAACGTGTCAAATGAAAAAATCACGAACTCGGGAAAGGCTAAGGCTTCCAAGAACTCCGGAAAAATCGTAACAGAAGATATTCTGGAGGAACGCCTTGATCTGTACGATCAGGCACTCAAACGATGGTTGTTAGATTGTTTTGTCTCCTTCTCCGCAGGGGCAAACAGATTTCCCTCCCCCGTTTCTTCCGCTCACTCCTTTCCGGGGGAGGGAGATACTGCCCCAAAAGAGTACGACTTAACAGATTATCCGGATATCATGAAGGATGTAAACGCCTGGAGCGAGGACTGATTCCGCTCTTTCTATCACACCATCAAACCCGAGACAATGACCAGCCCCATACCGGGGCTGGCATTTTTATACCAAAAATCCATAAACACAGGAGGTATTATCTATGAGAAAGAACGCAAAACGGTTGTTTTCTGCCTTTCTTGTGCTCTGCCTTGTGA
>ONKC01000020.1 GCA_900318295.1 uncultured Eubacteriales bacterium | reverse complement strand
CAATGATGAAGATTCATGTCGTTTTTTCGGCAATCTTCATCATTGCTCTTATTATAGACCGTCTTACAAAAATCTGGGCTACATCAAACCTTATGTCACAGGATATCGGCGTATGGGATGGTGTTGTTAAGTTTCACTATCTTGAGAACCGTGGAGCAGCCTGGGGTCTTTTCCAAAACGCTTTCTGGCTTTTTTATGTTATCACGGCAGTAGCAGTTGTCGTTATGGCGATACTTTATGCCAGGATTCCGTTTACGAAGAGATACCATTTCTTAAGAGTATTACTCGTGTTGCTTTGCGCAGGTGCGGTGGGCAACTTTATAGACCGCGCCTGGTATCATTATGTAGTTGATTTTATCTGCGTCGAATTCATCGATTTCCCTGTATTCAATGTTGCTGATATATATGTGACCGTTTCAGTATTTTTGATTGTGATAGCGCTGTTTTTCAAGTACAGCAAGGATGATGATTTATGGAAAAAGAAGGAGTAAGATCGGACAATAATATCAAACTGCTCGTCAGTCGGGACGATGATGACCTTCGTCTCGATATTTTTTTGACGGAACAAACAGAATATACCAGGTCTTTTATCCAAAAACTCATCAAGCAGGAGCGTATCACCATAGACGGTGCTGTCGCTAAAAAAGCAGGCCTAAACATCCAAGCCGGTTCCGTGATAAACTTATGTGTACCTGAACCAAAGGAATTATCTATAGAACCCGAAAAAATGGATTTAGACATAGTTTACGAGGACGAGGATGTGATTTTGATAAACAAACCAAAGGGATTGGTTGTACATCCGGCTCCGGGACACGAAACGCATACACTTGTAAACGGACTAATGTATCATTGCAAAAATGAGTTATCAGGAATCAACGGCGTACTCAGGCCCGGAATAGTTCACAGGATCGATCGAGACACCACCGGTATCATCATCGCTTGTAAAAATGACAAGGCACATTTTAGCCTGGCAAAACAATTTGCCGATCACAGCATCACACGAAGATATCAGGCTATCGTATACAACAATTTTAAAGAAGATGACGGTACCATAGATAAACCTTTGGCCAGAGATCCAAAGGACAGAAAACGAATGGCCGTGGTTTCGGAGGATAAGGGCAGAAGAGCTGTGACACATTATCATGTACTCGATCATCTGAACAATCGTTTCAATCATGTGGAATGCCGGCTTGAGACAGGCAGAACTCATCAGATAAGAGTCCATATGGCCTACATAAGACATCCTCTGTTGGGTGATGAAGTGTACGGACCTAAACCCGACACATCATTTTCTTCACTTGAAGGTCAGGTTTTGCACGCAGGAATTCTTGGATTTGAGCACCCGAGAACCGGTCAATATATGGAGTTTAGATCAGACCTTCCTCAATATTTTGTGTCTTTGTTAAATCGCTTAAAAAATAATTAAAAAACACCTAAAAAACCTCTTGACAAGCGGGTGTATACAGGTGTAGAATATCTATTGCAACATCGGTTTTTCGTGTGTACACGTGTGTAGAACGATTAACCACATCTGTAGTGGTAGAATTTGTCAAAGGGGATATTGCTAATGGCGAACAAAGGTGATGAAATACGATTGCACGAAGGCGAATTAAACGTTATGGAACTTCTTTGGTCCAATAGCGTTCTTGCCGCCAAGGATATCGCAAAGATCATCAAGGAATATATTGGCTGGGAAAAGAACACCACCTACACAGTTATTAAACGTCTGATCGATAAAGGTGCCGTGTCACGTGAGGATCCCGGGTTTAACTGCAGAGCTAAGGTGACTAAAAAAGAAGTTCAGCGTATAGAGACCGAGGCTTTGTTATCAAAAATGTTTAACGGTTCACTCAGTGTGTTTATCCAGGATTACCTTGGACAGAGAAAGCTTAACACCGAAGAGATCATTGAGCTTCAGAGGATGATCAATCGTAATCAGAAGGCCGGTTGATCATATCTATCAAATAAAAGAGTATATGCAGCGTCTTTGGCAGATTGCCGGAGGCGCTGTTTTTATGTGGGTTGTGAGGATTTGTTGGGGTGAGAGGGATTTAGCTCTCTTGGACAAACTCCAGTTTTTCAAAAACATTGACATATAACTTGTTTCTTGGTATAATAATACAAAAAGACGGACGTATGATTGAATTGCGTATCTGTGAGGACACGCATTTCCATCACGCGAATAAGTGGAGGAAAACAAAATGGCCATTGATAAAAAGATTACTTATCACGAGCAAACGTCTCGTGAAAACACACGTAAGCTACGCGAGGTACTGGATACGCTTCCGAGCTTTTGCAGGGATTATTTCAGAGCTATGGAGCCAAAAACCTCAGCTAAGACTCGAATATCATATGTATATGACATCCGTCTGTTCTTTACTTTTTTATGTGAAAGCAACCCGTATTTCAAGAAAAAGGATGATATCACATCAATAAGGCTTGATGAACTCGAGCAATTAAACGCAGTCGATATCGAGGAATTTATGGAGTATTTGAAGCTTTACGAGGATGAGGCCGGGGTTACACATACAAACGGTGAACGCGGCTTAAAAAGGAAATTAGCGTCTCTCAGAAGTTTTTTTAACTATTACTTCAAGCATGAAATGATCAAGAATAACCCTACGGTCATAGTGGATATGCCAAAACTCCATAAGCAGGAAATCACAAGGCTTGATTATGACGAGGTTGCAAATCTGCTTGATTATGTGGAACACGGTGGTGAATCCATGACCGGTATGAAACGTACGTATTTCGAGAAAAATCGCGTGAGAAACCTGGCGCTCTTCACTCTTCTGCTTGGTACCGGAATACGTGTTTCCGAGTGCGTAGGGCTTGATGTGGAGGATATAGACTTTAAAAATAACCGCATAAGGATCATTCGAAAAGGTGGCAAGGAGGATTTCGTTTACTTCGGCGATGAAGTCAGCGAATCCATGTACAACTACTACAATGAAAGAAAAACAATCGAGACAAAACCGGGTCATGAGCACGCATTTTTCCTGTCGATACAAAAAAGACGCATCACTGTCCAGGCTGTCGAGGATCTGGTGAAGGAAGCCGCTTCGCATGTCACCACGGTAAAGCATATAACTCCTCATAAGCTCAGATCTACCTACGGAACTAGTCTTTACAGGGAAACGGGTGATATTTACCTTGTGGCCGAAGTTCTCGGGCATAATGATGTAAATACAACGAGGCGACACTACGCTGCGCTCGATGAGGATCGCAAACGAATGGCCGCCTCGGCTGTTACATTACGTAAAGATAATTGATTTCTGTATGATTGAAATCTCATTGATACCCGATCAACGTTTGGTCGGGTATTGTTTAAACATTTTTTTGATCACACTTGCGATCGTTTTAGATGCAGTGTTTTTAAAGCTTGATGTATTAACTCTCTTATGATCCTTATCTCCGCTCAAAAAGCAAAGCTCTACAAGGATTGCCGGTACGGTATTTCTTTTTATTACGTAAAATCCGGCACTTTTCACACCTCTGTCATCGGTTTTCAGAGCTTTTACAAGGGCTGAATCCATCATAGAAGCCATTTTTGAGCTCTTAATCCCGGAAAACGATGATTTATTATTGTTGGTTGAATAATAAACTTCGGTACCGTTTGCCTTTTTATTTGGAGCTGCATTCATGTGAAGGCTGATAAATGCGTCGGCTCCGACCTTTTTGGCAAACTTCGACCTGTCATCAAGTGTGACAAAGCTGTCATTCATGCGCGTCCAGTATACCTTAACCTCGGGATTTGCCGCCGCAAAGTATTTTTTAAGAAGCGTATAGCCCATATTAAGGTTCAGATTCTTTTCATGCATCCCGTAATTTGTAGTTCCGTTATCGAAATCCCCGTGTCCGCAATCAAATATCAGGATGTTTTTAAATACTTTTTTCGGTGTGTCAAGCTTCACCAGATACTGATCTCCGACACGTTCAATCTTATATCCGAGCAGTTTTTTTGTAGTAATCTTTATAACAGTATTCCCGGATGATGATTTGGATATCTTTATCTTTTTAATACTGTCGTTGTTTATTACAGGCGGATGCTCGTTGTAGAACTTTGTATGATCACCCTTAACGACTATCTTAAACGCTTTTGTGTATTTAACTGAATCATAACAATCATATACACTAAGCTTATCTATCAGATATGATGAATCCGGTCTTGTGATCTTCAGAGAATGATTAAACTCCTGCCCAGTCTGCGTAGAATAATCCCACATCAGCTTAACATGAAGGTGATTGTCAAATGTTGTATAAGTAAACTCAGTCACATCCTCACAGTATAACGTTATCGTAAGCTTTTTGTCAGCCTCGGCAATAACCATACGCTCAACCAGATCGCCGAAACGATCGTACATCTTAAGATTCGGTAAAAATGTCGAGTCCTTCATTGTGATAGTAATCACCTTACCGGATCTGTCTATGCTCACCGAGTCAAATGACGCCTGTCTGTCTCCGTAAAAATTCAGATCGATATAAGCCATATTATCAAACATGGAATAGTTTCCGGTCGCACGTGTGACATGGTTTATTTTGGTGTCAGTATCGGCCTTTTCTCCGTTCCAATCAAAGTATTCTTTCCTATAGATCGAATAAGTCGCATCAGTCGAGTTCCATGATCCTACATAACCAAGAGCCTCTATCAGCCTTGTTATGGTAATACATGGAATCGCCGCATCCGATCCCTTTGCGATCATTTTTGCAGGCTTTGAAAGAGAACAGGAAGTGATCTTACCGTCTCTTTCGATCGTGAAACTCTTCTCACCAATCTTAAATATCAGTTTAGTATTCAAATCCTCATCATATGCCACATATGATCCAAGAGCTTCATCGTATGAAAAGGTAGTGAATCCAAATACACTTTTTAAAAGCTCTTCTGCCGGTGCATATAAAACACTGTCAAGTTTGACAATTGGAAGCGTATTGAACACATAATCCTTGTGATGATAATTGAGCTTTCCCTGAACACCTGTGTAGCTTACCGATGTTCCGTCATAAGAAATGGTAATTGGTGACGGGTCTTTTTTCTTGGTAGATGCAGCCTTAGAAAGACCTGATACAGAAAATATACATATAAGTGTCAGCATAAGAATAAATGACAACCTATAAGAAACAATTCTTTTTGACTTCATTCTAAACCTCCGATCAACCATATCATACGCTTTTATATATGATTTTTCAATTTACACATATGTAATATAATGTTTTTTATTGACAAAAAAGTGGCAATAGTACGATTTTACGTCATTTTTTCTTGAGAAAACAAAAAATCGAATATTTGTTCGAAAAATATATTGACAAACATCTGTTCGTGTGATATATTTGTATCAAACAGATGTTCGAAATGCTTTTGATGCTGAAAGGAGCTTTGTTATGAAAGATAGTTTTATTGCAGGTCCTAAGACTATAGTATACGGGGTGATTGCCGTAGTGGTGCTCTGTGCTCTGTTCTTTGTACTCTTCTGTTCAAATGTATCTGCTCAGAGCGGAGACAATCTTAACGTACGTGGATATGAACAGGTTCTCATCCGTCCGGGTGATACGCTTGATAAGCTCTCAAGAGAATATGCAGGTATCTACTCTCATGTCTCTCCTTCAGAATACAAAAACCAGATCATTCTGCTGAATGATCTGGATAGTGACTACATCCGCGAAGGGATATACCTTATGATGCCTATCTGTAAAAAATGACAGGATAAAGGGATATCGACACGATGCCGGACTACAACGAAAATCCGGTATTAGTCATCCTCTCCTCTTATCTTGATCGCTCCGGTTGAAAGCTCGTCAATAGCGATGGAAAGAGGCTTTGGACATTTGATCTTTTCCTCGAGAGGCTCTGAACCGTCGATGATCTGCTTTGCACGTTTTGCCGTTGCAAGCACGATCGAATAACGACTGTTAACTACAGGCTGCTCTCCCTGCTCTACCTCGCTGTTTGCGATATTCATAAGGTCTGTGTAAGATGGATGTAACATTTTATAATTCTCCTTTCGGTTTCTAGTTTACAAATCCAAAACTGCTTAAAGGCCATATTCTCAACCATGCCTTGCCTTCAATGAATTCCCTCTTTACAGGACCGGGAGCATCTTCCTCGGCCATTTCATCGAGTTCATCCTCATTATACTTATCAGCATACTTTTCAATATCCTCAGGTGGGATCTTTCTGCTGTCCAAAGATACTGCTCTGTTATCCCCCAGAACGAAATACTCATCTTCCTTAAGCGTATAACCCTTAGCGGCAACGCCTTCATCATCCATGGCGTTCTTGGCATATTTATCCTCGATCACCTGACCGTTGATCTTGATGGTATTCTTTTCGATCTGAATGGTCTCACCCGGAAGTCCATATATTCTCTTGATATAGTACTCCGAATCATCAACCTCTTTACCCTTCGGATAGAAAACGATTATATCATATCTTTCCGGATCATGCAACCTATAAGATATTTTATCTATGAGAAGGCTTTCTCCATCATGCAAAGTGTCCTCCATAGATTCTCCGGAAACACTGGTTCTCTGGCAAACATATCTGGGAACCACATAAACACATATAAAAATAAGCGCGATGTAGATACCTATCTCAATGCAGATACTAAGCTTGGATCTTTTTTTCTTCTCTTCTTCCTTAGTTGTTTCTTCATTTTCAACTGAGCCGGGTTCATCAAAATCCTCAACTACCACAAAGTCATCTCTGTTTTCAATGTTACTCATAATACTACTCTCCACTACATATATCAGAATTTTTCTTTAACTATATCAGCAAGTTCCCTGGCAAGACCATCAATGATCTCTGACTGTTGATCCGTACGTAAATGTCGGCAATCTATAACCTCAATAATCTCATCTACAGCCTTATCAAGATCATCATTTACTATCAGATAATCATAATCCTTGATGAAATGAGTTTCTCTAACTGTTTGCTCAAATCGTAAACTAATCTGTTCGTCAGTCTCAGTTCCGCGATTCTTGAGACGATTATACAGCTCTTCTGCAGATGGTGGTATGATAAACATAAGAACCGCATCAGGGAAAAGCTTTTTAACCTGCATACCTCCCTGTACCTCTATCTCAAGTATAACATCCTTGCCCTCTGCAAGTCTCTCTTCGACAGCTTTTTTAGGTGTGCCGTAGTAGTTACCTGCATACTGAGCGTACTCAATCATTTCCTTATCACGGATCATACGCTCAAACTCATCCTTTGTAACAAAGAAATAGTCCTTCCCGTCAACCTCACCTTCTCTTGGAGACCTTGTGGTACAAGAGATAGATAGATAATAGTCGTGGTCGGATAATAGCCTCTTGACAATAGTACCTTTGCCGGCCCCGGAGAATCCGGAGATCACGGTCAAAACACCTCTTTTATTCATGAAGCCTCCTTTATCAATGCTGACTTATTTTGCTGCGTTTATACGAAATACTATCGTCTCGGGTAACAATGACGACAGAACTATGCTGTTATTTTCCATCACAAGTACGGCTTTAGTTTTTCTTCCGCATGTTCCGTCTGTAGCAACTCCGTTATCCTTTGCGCTTTGTACCATGCGCTTGACTGGTGCTGCATCCGGCGTGACGATACTGTATATCTTGTCGGAATTAACCATATTTCCAAATCCGATGTTGATAAAACTCATAATCCATTCCTATCCGAAGCATAAGCTCCTACTCGATATTTTGTATCTGCTCACGTATCTTTTCAATAAGAGTCTTTAACTCGATACCGAAATTGGCAATCGTAACATCTGTTGACTTCGAAAGTACAGTGTTTGCCTCTCTATTTAACTCCTGTGTAAGGAAATCAAGCTTACGACCGATATTCTCAGAATCATCAAGTGTGGATCTCATGTGATCGATATGAGTCTTTAACCTGACCATCTCTTCGTCGACACAAAGCTTATCCGCATATATGACCATCTCAGACGCAAGTACTCTCTCATCGATCTGCTTATCAGCAAGAAGTTCTTCGGCTTTTTTTCGAATACGATCAGAATACTCATTAAGTATCTCGGGATAGCGCTCTTCAATCTTGTCCGTGATTGACTTGATCTCATCAAGTTTTCCTCTGATATCCTCAGCTAGGCTTTTACCCTCTACACCTCTGCTCTCCACGAACTGATCGCCCGCCTGAGATAAAGCCTTTTCGATAAGAGGTGTGATAACCTCAACATCAACAGGTGCATCAGAAAGAGTAAACACCTCAGGAAGTCTTGCAATTCTGTATGCATCAGTTTTAAATCTCATGGAGTTGTCAAGCGCCATCTGACGGATTCCCTCGAGATATGCACTTGCGATCGACTTGTTATACGTGAGTGTGATATCTGACTCACCAAGTGCATCAACTGTAACAAACACATCTACTTTTCCACGTGACGCGAATTTTTTAACCATAGAACGGATCTCCCCTTCAAAAAATCCGTATTTATGAGGCATACGCACGCTTATGTCAAGATATCGATGATTTACCGACTTCATCTCAACAGTAACTCTGTAATGCTCATCCGCAGATTCTCCACGCCCAAATCCGGTCATGCTCTGTATCATGTCACACCTCCAAATAAAATAACATACCTTTACATTATAGAATAAAACCCTCTTAAAGTCAAGGAAACTCGTTGACTGAATCAAAAAAAAATGATAAACTGATATGAAAAGAAAGGATTTAGTTATGGCATTTGATGGAATCACAATATCAGCGCTTGTTATGGAACTTAAAAACGCTTTGATAGACGGTCATATAAAAAAAATAGCTCAACCCGAGCCTGATGAGTTGATCCTCACGATCCAGGCTCCGGCAAGATATGATGAAAACGCAGGTGTTAAAAAGCGCGAGTCCCTGCGTTTAAAGTTGTCTGCAAACGCATCTCTTCCGCTTTTGTACCTTACAGGAGAAAACAAAACCTCCCCACTTACTGCTCCGAATTTCTGTATGCTTCTTCGCAAGCATATATCAGGTGCCCGAATAGATGATATAAAACAGGAAGGCTTAGAACGAGTGGTAAGATTCATTCTTTCCACTAAAAACGAGCTCCTTGACGATGTGACTTACTCTCTTGTGATCGAGATAATGGGAAAACACAGCAATATTATTTTTCTTGATGACAGGGAAATGATCATCGATTCGATCAAGCATGTAAACGGTCTTATGAGTTCTGTAAGAGAGGTTTTGCCGGGAAGAGATTACTTTATACCCAACACACTGGATAAAAAATCTCCGGATGAGATCACAACCGAATACTGGAATCAGAGCATTTTTACGAAACCGACGACTGTTTCCAAAGCGATCTCTTCTTCCATGTCCGGAATATCCCAAGTCATGGCACACGAGCTTTGTTTTAGAGCCGGTATCGACGGAGACGCACCCACTGCCTCGCTTAACGGTAATGAAAGATCACGTCTTATGCAAGTGTATAGAGACTTGATGGATAGTGTAAATAATGGGTCTTTCGAGCCCTTTATATACTACAATGAAGACCTTCCAAAGGAATTCTCTATGATCCGTCTTACAATGTATGATGATCTGTCTTTTGAAAAGACAGATTCGCCGTCTGAGGTCATTGAAAGGTTTTACAGTGAAAAGGATGCTCTGACCAGGATCAGATCAAAGTCTTCGGAGCTTAAAAACACCGTTCAGACGCATTTTGAAAGAACTGTCAAAAAACTTGACATTCTTACAAAACAGCTTAAGGATACGGAAAAAAGAGATAAGTTCAAGGTTTACGGAGAACTCGTGAATACCTACGGATACTCAGAACTACCCGCTCTTCCGCTTTCAGAATCACAGCTTAAGGATAACGAAAAACTCATCTTACATTGTACAAATCACTATGACGGTAAGGAAGTTGATATAAACATTGATCCTACGTTAAGCGTGCCGGACAATGCAAACAAATACTTTGATCGTTACAATAAGCTTAAAAGAACCTACGATGCGGTGATCGAGCAGATGGAACTTGCAAGATCAGAATATGACCATCTGGAGTCCATTCTTACGGAGCTTTCTATCGCACGCAAGGAAGAAGATCTTATCGCTATACGTGCCGAGCTTAGGGATCATGGATACATCAAGTCCGGCGGCGGAAAAAACGCAAAAAAGAAGCTTCCCAAAAGCGAACCTTTGCACTTCATATCATCCGACGGATATGATATTTATGTAGGTAAAAACAACTATCAAAATGAAGAATTGACATTCAAGTTTGCCACAGGAAATGATTGGTGGTTTCATGCAAAGCAGATGCCGGGATCACATGTCATAATCAAGTGCAACAATGAAGAACCTCCGGTAACAACATTCGAAGAAGCTGCCGCACTCGCTGCACTCTTCTCAAAAGGGAAGAATGCCGACAAGGTTGAGATTGATTATACACAAAAGAAAAATGTCAAAAAACCAGGAGGAGGCAAGCCCGGATTTGTCGTATACTACACCAACTATTCAATAGTTGCATCAAAGGAAGATCTGAAGCGTATAAAGGCTGCAACAGCTGAGGAGGAAATATTTTTATGAGTATATTATATGATATCCATCTTCATACATCATTCTCTCCGGATTCGACAGCGCCTTTGAGAGAGCAGATAAATTCTGCAATAAATCTCGGCTTAAAAGGTATATGTATCTCGGATCATATGGACTATCTTTTCCCTGTAGAAGAATGCCCCGGCTATGATAAAAATCCGTTTATTTTTGATGTGGATAAATACTTTGATGAGATAACAAATGAAAGAAAGTCACATGTAAATATAGAAATATTAAAAGGAATTGAGATCGGATTACAAACAGATACAGATGTGGTCAATTATAACACCCGGTTAGTAAATAACAATGACTTTGATGAAGTTATCGGTTCCATTCATCTTATAGATAAAAAGGATCCTTACTATCCTGCTTTCTGGGAAGAAAAAAATCCTAAGGATTTACTTAAAAAATACTTTGAGATCACACTTGATAATCTTAATGCATTTTCTGATATAGATACTCTGGGGCACCTTGATTATGCAACTAGATATCTCCCGGATGTATCAGTATATGATCCAAAAGAGTATATGGAAATAACTGATGAGATCATGAGGTTTTTGATTAAAAATGATATTGCAATGGAGATAAATACTTCCGGGTTAAAAAAAGGATACGGATCAACAAATCCGCATCCTGTACTTATTAAACGTTATTTTGAATTAGGTGGGACTCTTATAACCATCGGTTCTGACGCTCACTCGCCTGATACTCTGGCATTTGGCTTCGAGGAGTTGTCCAAGGAACTGATCTCCTATGGTTTTAAAGAGTACACTATCTTCAGATCACGGAAGCCAATACATCTTTCGCTCTGATCCCGGCCTTTATCAGCACCGAAAAATACGCGCCGTACTTATTCGTTAGATTTTATTTGATAATGATCTTATGATAGCTTCTGGTACCGGCTCCGGTTCTGGTTACAACCTCTTCTGTATGAACACTCTCACCCTTCTTCTCTTCTTCTTTTTCAAGGGTTTCATCAAGCATTGCTGCCATCGGTCTTGAAGACGCAACCGGTGTCATTATCGGTGTCTCAACCTGTTCGGTATCCTCACCGACAGTAAAGCTATCATTTTCATCGGAAGATGCGGTCTCTACACCTTCCATACCCGGCTTTGGAATACCCAACTGCTCTACATCTTCCTTCGGAGCTGTTATATCCATCCTGGTGAAGGAGAATACAGGACTTTGCTCTGTATGATTGATAACAGGCATAGGACCTGTCGGCTTCTTTTCAGATTTCGGAGTATAATCAGGCGGGAGTTCAATCCTTTCAGGCTCAAACTTGGTGATCTTAAGTCCTTCCTCTTCGGTCTTTGCTTCTGTAGTTTCAGATTCTCCGACACCTTCGAAGGTATCAGCATCAGCCGCTTCGGTATCAATATTCTCAACACCGATAGGTTCAAGCTCGGGGGCCTCAGCCTCTAAGGTTTCAGCATCAGCTAATTCATCAACTTGTGCTTTTTCAGATTCTACGATATCCTCCGAATCGGTTATCGCACTGATTGGCATGATCTCCTCAGGAACAGTCGCTGTAGCCATATCTCTGAAGGATACAAACTCATCCTCAGGCAATGTCTCTAAACTCTCTTCAGCTACCGGCTCTTCCGGAAGAATCTCTATCATATTTGGTTCAACAGCTGCTGACTCATCAGGAATAATCTCCTGTACAGGAGGCTCTACAGATCCGTACTCATCCGGACGCACCTCTTCGAATTCGATTTCATCCGAACTGTCATCAGACAATGAATCCATCGGAACAAACTCATCTGTAGTTTCCTCAGGAGTTGAATCAATCGATACAAACTCCTCTGCTTTTTCCTGATCTTCATCGAATGACATAAATGTATCTTCTGCAGACGATTCGATTATATCCGACGAGAACTCATCATCGTTTGTTATCGTATCAAAATTAAGTGAAACATCTTCATTATCAGGCTCATCTGCCTTAAATCCGATACGTTCTTCTGAGGTATCTGCAACAGAATCAAATGAGAGAATATCCGGTGTTGCATCAACAGTCTCAGGCGCACTAAGAGATACAGGAGTTGTAGCCTCTCCTCTTTGTTCTTCTGCACCGGAAAAATCGAAAGTAAAGCCTTCGTTATCCTCATCAGTCTTTTCAGATAATGTCTCATCAACTGAAGCATCCGTATCGTCAACAACCGGACTTAACGTAATCTCATCAGAATTCTCTTCGGCCTTAACGACATCCGGAACAAGTTCTTCCGGTGTCTGTTTAAGCTGCTCCTCTGCACGCCAACGATCCTCAAGTTCACTGATGGTAGGCACTTCACCGTACTCTCCCTCACCCGTACCGAACTTGTAATCCTCATTTTTCAGTACGACCTCGGCTTCAGTCTTGTCATCTGCATGCTCTATTACATCTGCCATATCTTCGCGGGCAGTCTCACTCATTCTCTTTATGCTGTCTGAAACATCCAATCTGTCAAGCAGATTGTTGAGTTGCTCTTCAGGATCAGCCTGCTCGGTTTCAGCGCCCTCTTCAGTACCAAATGTAGCTGCCGCCTTTGAAAGCTCCTCTGCAGCTTCATTAGCCTCAGCATTGATCTCCTCGACGGATGAAGCTGATTCTGATGCAGTCTCTTCGGCTCTCTGAGCCTCAGGAAGCTCAGAAACCTCAGGAATCTCAACCTGAGGGATCTCAGTATCATTTATTGCTGTAAGAATATCAGTCGGCGCACTATACCTGCTACCATTCTGATACCCGCTAAGAACGATAGTATCTGACTCCGGCCTCTTTGTACCATGAAGCTGCTCATCGTTCGTCTCTGACCCATCAAGTCTGGAAACATCAGAAACATGAGGATCAGCAGGTCTTAAGCTCATAGGAGGAATAGATGCGGAAATCGTTTCGGCAGTTGGATGAGTGTCCTCTCCGGTATACAGAACACGATTCGGTGAAGACTGCTTCTTTTCAACTTCAGAGGTCTCAGCAATAGCCTTGATCTCCTCCTCCGATTTGCCTTCATCCTTTGCTTCCTTTTGTTCCTTGGCAACCTGCAACTCGCGTTCACGCTCTGCCTCACGCTCTTTACGGTTTTCCTCAGCTCTTACATACTCATTTGAGACATGCCACTCCTGATAGGATGAATCCTGTCCGGCAGGATGATCAAAGCTTTCACTCTTTACATTAACCGTCGGTGTTGATTCCTCGGTGTCGGATGCTTTTTTATCAACTGCCGTTGCGGCTTCGGAAACAGGACCGGACTCAGAAGTAGATGAATTACGGTTTTCATCTGCGACCTCCTCCTTTACGCCTGAGTTCAGATCAAAGCCATCAAATATAGGCGAAGCATCTTCCTCGATCTCAAACATTTCTTCGGATTCTTCATCCTCATAATCAGTCAAAAACTCCGGCAAAAGCATATTGTAGAGTCCATATGCGGAAAAAACACCAAGAAGATAAGTCATGTAGAATCCATGGCTTTCCGGCATCGAGAATATAACATAACCGAAAAGTGAAAAGATCATAACAAGAAGCATCGGACCGATCTCGGTAAGCTTTCTTCTGATGGCATAAACACCGGCCATCGCTGCAACAACCAGAAGAATGATAGAAAAGATACCAAAATCAAATGCGTGGAATAAAACAGTCGCAAGCATATTATGTATCTTGTCAGTAAAATATCCGATAACGTATCCGCTGTCCATCGCAGCATCAAAGTTTTGTTCTGAAGCAGGTATGATTGCAAAAAGATCCTTTTCAAGTAAAAATGACATGATAAATGCAAACACCACGGATGCACCGACAAGAAAGGCCGCCATAAACGGCCCTTTCGTAACAAAGGTGTCCACTGTACGAAGATTTGCAAAAAGAAGTGCCAGAGCACATCCGATCAAAAGTATGATAACAAGCGGATTCAGACATATGAATGCACCAAAAAGCGCACTAAGAACGGTTAGAGCAAAGATTACAACACCATTACTCTTTCCGAACTGAGGTATGATCTTTTTCATCAATACTAAATATACAAAGAACGGGACCAAAATACAAAGAACGCAGAGAATCTCACTGCTGTCAAAGACAGCCCATCCCGTATTGATCGCAAGATATGACAAGGCAAGTGAAATGGCCAAACCAACTATTCCACAGAGTCTTCCTCCCATCATGCGGCAAACGCCGTATGCAAACAAGAGATATGCACCAAACCAGATAGCTGATTCAATACCGGAATCCATGAAAAGGCAGAAACCAACGATCGTAAGTATTACTGCCAACACTCCCTCGCATATGATAAGAGGCACTGTCTCCTTTTGAATGCCTTTAAGAACAGCCTTTTCACGAAGGAAAAACGAAGCTATAAATATCAAAATGATACCGATAGCCATGAGGATGGCAAAAATGATACCCATTCCATCCTGTGAAAAATACTCATATGACAAAGCAGCGACATTTATACTGCAAAGCAACATAAGCAATATGAACACGATCGAATACACGATCGTAACGAAATTTCGCTTAAATCTCATGATGTCCTCCATGAATATGGTTTTATCTTACACCCGATTAACATTCTAACATAAAACCAACGATTTTTCAAGAAAAAAATCACGATTTCATCATAGAGATCAATTCATTTTCGGTTATGATCGGTATGCCAAGCGATTTTGCCTTTTTATTCTTTGAAGATGTCGAAAGAATATCATTATTTACGAGATAATCGGTGTTTGAGCTGACCGCCGAAGCTACCTTTCCGCCCAAAGCTTCTATCCTGTCCTTGCACTCTCCTCTGTTTGCAAAGCTTTCAAGACTACCTGTGATAACAAATGTTTTGCCGGACAATGATGATCCATCTGCGGCCAATACCGGTGTTGAAACTCTGAGAATATCATTAAGCTTTAATATGAGCTCTCGATTCTTTTCATCCTTGATATATTCGACCACACTGTCAGCAAGGTTATCTCCAATACCGTTTACAGACAAAAGCTCATCCTTTGTCATCTCAAGAAATCCTGTCAAAGTAAGCTCAGGGAACGCTTTTACGATATCCTTTGCGGTAGCAAGACCGATTCCTTTTATTCCAAGCGCAAAAATAACGTTTGGAAGTGATGCATCCTTTGCTTTCTCAATCGCATTTTGAAGATTTTCAAAGGATTTTTCTCGGATCTTCATAGTATCATCGTTGATTATGGCTTCCTTATGCTTTTCAAGGTCAAAAATATCGATACAGGATCTGATAAAGTGTCCCTGTATCCATTTTTCCAATGTTGCCTCCGAAAGGCCGTCTATATTCATCGCATCACGGCTGACAAAGTGTATCAGCGAGCGTATCTGCTTGGCGTAGCACTCTTCATTCGGGCACATCAATACTGTCGAACCGTTTTCATTTACAAGCTTTGTAGCGTGACCGCAGACCGGACATTTTTCCGGCGGTTTACAGGTTCCGCTCTTTGTCATGTTCGACTCTATCTGAGGAATGATCATATTTGCTTTATACACAGCGATCCTGTCCCCGATACCAAGCTCTAATTCCTCTAAAATGCTTACGTTGTGAACACTTGCTCTTTGTACAGTCGTACCTTCCAACTCCACAGGCTCAAATATTGCAACAGGATTTATAAGGCCGGTTCTGCTTGCGCTCCACTCAATATCAATAAGTGTTGTTTCAGCTGTTTCATCCTGCCATTTCAATGCTATAGAGTCACGCGGAGCCTTTGCCGTACGTCCTAGACTCCTTGAATAGCTTATATCGTCGTAGGTTAAGACCAGGCCGTCACTGGGAAGGTCCGACTCTGTCACCTCTTTTGAAAACTCATCAACCATCGACCGTATGCTTTCGCCTGTCACAGCTTTATACGGTGCAAGTTCAAAACCCTGATTTCTAATAAAAGTAAGCTGATCTTCCTTGCTACCATCTTCAAGGGAAGGCCGATCTTTATCGTCACCGGTAAGCTCTATCAGGTTATAAGCATAGAATCTGACACGTCTTTTGGCTGTAATTTCGTTGTTCAGCTGTCTTACTGATCCGGAGCAAAGGTTTCTGGGATTTTTATACTGAGTTACATTATCATCATCTGATTCCGACACATTCAGTTCATTAAAATCAGAGTATCTGATCAAAGCCTCGCCTCTGAGAACCATTCTGCCCATAAATGGTATCTTGCCGGGAAGATTTTTAAACGTTTTTGCATTATTTGTTATCACTTCTCCGATTTCACCGTTGCCTCGGGTGAGTGCTTTTGTAAGGACTCCGTTTTCGTAGGTTATTATGATCGAAAGCCCGTCAAGTTTCATTGAGAGCAGTCCTTTATGATCTCCAAGCCATTGGGCCAGCTCATCTATGTCTTTTGTTTTAGACAATGAGAGCATCGGAGCTACGTGTTGTTCCTTTGGAAGCTCGCTGAGTGTTTCGTAACCAACCTTGGTCGTTGGCGAACCCGAAAGAACGATGCCGGTTTTTTCTTCCAGTTCAACCAGCTCGTCATACAGCTTGTCATATTCATAGTTTGACATGATCTCGTCTTCGCCGGAGTAGTAAACCGCAGCGGCACGGTCAAGGATCTCGACGAGTTCATGCATACGCTGTTTTTCTTTTTCCATGATTTCTCCTCTAACGGCTCCATAATCGGGAGCATGTGATCAGTTGATATGAGATAATGATGATATTTCTTCAGGTGTTAGTTTTCGATAGGTGCCTGATGGTATGTCATCTAGGGAAACGGTAACAAAGCGGACGCGGTTAAGGGATGTGACTTTATAACCGAAGTATTCGCACATTCGGCGGATCTGTCGGTTCAGTCCTTGTGTAAGTATGATATGAAAGCTTTTTTCCTCGCGATCAAATATCTTGCATGGCTTTGTCATCGTATCGAGGATTGGCACGCCCTGCTCCATAGCTCTGATCACATCATCAGTGAGCGGTTTATCGGTGGTTACCACATATTCCTTTTCGTGATCGTTTCGACCACGCATCAGCTCATCAGCGAGCATTCCGTCATTAGTTAATAGGATCAGTCCGGTCGAATCTTTGTCAAGTCGTCCTATTGGGAACACTCTTTCAGGATAATCAAGCACATCATTTAGATTCGGATGTTCCTTCTCTGAAGTAGTACAGATAACCCCCTTAGGCTTATTATAAGCTAAGATCACCTCATCATGCTTCGTCTCAACAGCCTTTCCATCGACCAAAACCTCATCCTCATCAGATACATCATCACCCAAGACAGCTATTCTTCCATTAACAGAAACCCTTCCGGAAGCGATCAACCTATCTGCTTCTCTTCTCGAGCAGATCCCATAATAGCTTAAATACCTGTTAATCCTCATGGTTCACATATCCTTTACTCTTCTATCATTCCGACCTGATGCCATATGATGAAAACATATATATCTTTACAATAGTTCCGGTCTGATGTCGTATGATGAAAACATATATATTTCTCTACAATAGTTCCGGTCTGATGTCGCTTGATGGAAACGTATATATTTCTCTTCGATTTTTCCAGCCTAATGTCGCTTGATGGAAAAAGCATATCACTGCGAGGAATGTGTCTTGGACGTCGGTGCGTAGGCAGCGTATTTTGCTGCCATGCACCGCTACGTCCAGGAAAAAAGCGCAAGCAGAGTCCAAGAAACTCTTCGAGTTTCTCGCAGATATGCATTTCCATCAAGCGACTATGGTACCGCATTTCCATCTAGCGACTAGATTCATTTAAGAGTTGAAAACACCTGTGGCATGAAAAAACCACAGGTGTTAAACTCGATATTATCCTTTATCAGTACGCTGCTGCACCGGAAACAGACGCCGCCGAACCCGACGCAGACTTGATCTCACGATCCATCCTCTGATACAGCTGTCTGAATGTCGGATCAGAATTTATCGCTTCATCAAGCGCCTTCTGAACATCCGTCGTAAGCTGCAATATTGCTTCGTTTTTGTCGGCCGAAAGAATGAAATCCTCCTGAACCTCATCCAATGCACTCAGATAAATAATGTACTTGTTCTCCGATGTCGATGTGACATAGAAAGCAGAAAGACACGGTGCCGGTGTATCGATGTTTTTCATCTTCATATCATACCTGGCATAAACACGATAACCGTTACCCTCTGAGTTTTCAATCACATAGCAGTTTATATTCGTATAATCTTCAACATAAGCTGCCATAGCGGTAAACTTAGACTTGTCAATCTGGTTAATATCGCTGACTATGGTCTCAAACGCATCCATATCAACCGTCTTTTTGGCGGTAAAATACTCTGCGATGAGGGCATTGATCTCAGGATTCTCGTTTACTGACAGCTCCGCTTCGGAAGCATTCTCTCCTCCCTTAGAACCGGGAATAAGTGTAAGTATAAAAAATCCAAGCACAAGTGTAGCAACGGAAATGATAATAACTAGTTTTTTATATTGCATCTTCATAGGATCACATTCCTTTATAATCAAAGTATTGAACGTACCTGGGGGGATTTGAACCCCCGGCCTTTGGCTCCGGAGGCCAACGCTCTATCCAACTGAGCCACAGGTACATACATTGACTATTATAATCAATCAGATGCATTTTGTAAAGTCAAAATTGAAATCGTTTTTCCTGTCTGCTGTAAAAATAGGCCCTATCCGACAGTATATCCGTAGATATCAGACAATCTGTGTTTATCTGACTGATTATGCAATTGATATCTTCCGGGTCCTCCACATGATCTGTCGGTAGTATCAAAACCTCGTGAACACTACTTGGAATAACGTAATAGTCACCTTTAACTATATCAGCGATTCGTTCGGGAATATCATCATACATTATCGCAGCGGCTCCAAAAACATATTGTCTGTTTGATAGGATCAACATATCCGTTTCAAGTTCTAACTCTTCAACACCGAGAATAGTTGAAAGATCCTTGATAACTGCAGGAAATAGCCTTGGTGTATTCTCCTTTGCCAGTTCAAGCAGATCCGAAGGTTTCTTTTCCCATGAATCCATAAGCTCATAGTTTATCTTGATCGACTCCAGTCCCGAATCACTTTGTTTGTATACTACCGTAAAGATCACAGCGAGATCAAGCCAGATAATATGAGGAATATCTTCCAGGTATTTTTTATTCTTTTTCAGCGAAACCAAACGATAAACAATCTTATCCCTACAATCTTCGAAGTCAAGAGAAACATCTGAGTGTTCAACTCTTTCAGCTTCAAGTGCCTTGTATGAAGCAAGGATACTGTCCACGGTCTCGTCTACTGTAAGCTTTTTTCTGCAGTAATCATCATAAAACCTGTCTACATAAAAAACCGGAGACACTTTTTCGGGATTAAAATTGATAGAGATACCGTAGACCTCGGTATCATTGTTTTTAACACAAATGAGCGAACTAACAGAAGCCCCGATTACCTCGGAGCGGGTTTTCAGGTTCTGTTCAACCTGTAAAAGAAACTCATATTTTGACATGGAAACTCCTTCCCCACTGTCAAAACATACTCAAATCATTTATATTATATCAGAAAGGGAAGAAAGAATCAATTGTCATTCGTAGCTAAAACAGCGCTGTTCGTAGCGATTATAGGGCGTTATGCATCGGCAAGCGTTTCGCGGTCAATTTTTTGACCATCTCTCCATATTCTCTCAAGATCGTAAAAAAGTCTGTCCTCTCTCGAAAAAATATGCACGATCACATCACCGTAATCCATCAGTATCCATGTTGATTTAGCATTACCCTCAACACGCTTGCTTGCAAACCCGGCCTCTGTCATACGCTGTTCGACCTGCTCAAGCATTGCCCTGATCTGATTCGGATTATCTCCATTTGCGATGACAAGATAATCAGCGATAACAGAGATCTCATCGATCTTTAATATCTCTATATCCTCACCAAGTTTTTCATCAAGTGCGTCGTATGCCACTCGGGCCATTTTTGCAGATTCACTCATATATAATCTCCAATCTGTAAACAATGTTAAAGGTTTTCATAATACTCAAGAGTTGCAAGTGATGCTTCATCGATCACTCTTTTGCTTTTTTCAAGATAATCTATCGTGTTCTCAATTACTAAAATAAGTGTAGTATCAATATCGTGCTTAACAGTTTTCCTAAGCTGTTTTAATGAATGTTTAGCATTTGGTATGACTCGATTCGGTTCTATATAATCAGATATATAGATTATCTTTTCCAGCGTAGTCATACCGGGTCTGCCAACTGTGTGTATACGGATCGCGTTTATTATCTCTTCGTCTTTGACTCCATATCGATACTGAGCCAGGTAAGCTCCAAGCTTGCCATGTATGAGTGATGGATTTTCCCGCTCAGTCTGGGTCAATTCAATACCGTACTCATCGCAAAGATCAATCTGCTCGGCATCCGTAAAATATTTGGCGCAATCATGCAATAATCCTGCCAACCTGCACCTGATCGGAAGCGTCTCATCACCGGCCGAATACAGTATTCCCAGCTCCTCTGCCGTGTCCGCCACGCCAAAGGTATGCTTTACACGTTTCGGCTTTAATGTGGATTTCAAACAATGCTTTATATCGATCTCGGGCGGCACAAAACTGTACCTAAACTCCGGGATTCCATAAAGGCCGTGAAGCAGTATGTAACGCCATATTCTTCTGGGCAGAGCATCAGGTTTGTCATCCTCTCCCTTTGAATCGGCCACCTCTTTACGAACTTCGGTAGAAGAAACATCCCTCATTTTTTCAGAAAGATCGATAGGTAAAAACATACCGTTATATTTTTCTGATTTTTCATCACACAGAGTTTTGAGCTCATCAGTATCCATATTGCCGCGCGGAGCAACAAGTATTGTCGCGTGATCGACGATGATCTGTGGATTAACCCATTTATCAAAGGTTTTTAGCGAGTCTGCTCCCATTATGAAAAATAACGAGTCACCGTTATGCTGTTTTTGAAACTCCTCAAGTGTCTCATAGGTATAGTTAATGCCGCCTTTTTTAATCTCGTAATCAGATAGCTTGCAACGATCATCCTTCATACCTGTTATAAGAAGCCTCACCATACGCATACGATGTTCGTCGGTGATTATCTTATTGTTTGAAGGCGACTGGCTTGTCGGCATGAAATACAACATATCAAGCTTGTAACTGTCCAAAGCGACTTTGGCCATTTCCCTATGAGCTTTATGAGGCGGATTAAAACTTCCGCCGAAGATCCCTATCCTTGCCATATTAATCCTCCATTTCGAAGCGTAGAGACGGAGTGGCGACGCGATCATACAATTCGCGAACGCCATCAGGGGCTATTTATGCTCGTCGTCAATCATAATACTCAAACTGCCATCCGTAAATCTTGACTGTATCACCCTCGCTTATCCCTAATTCCTTCAGTTCATCGAGAATACCGTTTTCAGACATAAACTTTTGAAAAAATGCAAAGCCCTTTTCGGAATCCAGATTGGTATATCCAAGCATCCTC
>ONKC01000050.1 GCA_900318295.1 uncultured Eubacteriales bacterium | reverse complement strand
AGAAGGCTCAGCGCGAGGCCGGTGAGCAGTATATGGACTCATGGGACAGATTCTTTAATCGTGTAAAGGATTTTTATCATTCGGGGGAAGACATCACGGATCAGTGTGGAAGAATGTGCGACATCATGATGACGCGAGATGAAAAAATGCGCGCACTCGTGAAAAAGCACTTTGAACCGGATGATTATTTTGAGGTGCGTGACCATATGGTCGGGACCGGTATGATAGGAGGAAAGGCGTGCGGTATGCTCCTGGCTCGCGCCATAATACGAAACGATGCACCGGAGGTAGATGAGGTGCTTGAGCCGCATGACTCCTTTTATGTAGGGTCAGATGTATATTATACTTATATAGTTGATAACGGGTTCTGGGATGTCAGGATCCGTCAGAGAACAGAAGAAGGATATTTTGAGCTGGCTGAAGAGTTTGCCAAGCGTCTTCGGGAAGGGAGCTTTTCGCCGGCGTTACGCGAGCAGTTCGAAAGGATCGTTGATTACTACGGTCAGGATCCTTATATAGTCCGTTCGAGCAGTATTCTGGAGGACGGTTTTGGTAATGCATTTGCAGGAAAGTATGAGTCGGTTTTCTGCGCAAACAAAGGAAGCATAGAACAGAGAGTGGCGGAGTTCGAGGAAGCTGTAAAAACTGTCTATGCGAGCTCAATGAACTTATCCGCACTTGACTATCGAAAGAGGCGGGGGCTGGATAAGCGCGATGAGCAAATGGCGCTTTTGGTCATGAGAGTTTCGGGAACATACTATGGTCCTTATTATATGCCCTGTGCGGCCGGAGTCGGGTATTCTTACAGTCCCTACAGGTTTCTGGAAAGTATAGATCCGAAGGCCGGGATGCTGAGGCTCGTCATGGGACTCGGTACATCGGCTGTTGACAGGACAGAAGGGTCATATCCGAGGCTGGTAAGTCTCGATGCGCCGGAGCGTACCATATATACGGAAGTCTGCGACCGTCATCAGTATTCACAAAGGAAGCTGGAGGTTGTCAGGGGTTCGGAGCGCGTGCTGGATCAGCTGGATCTGTCGGCTATCGAGCCTGAGCTTCCGAGGTATCTGGCTGACATTCTTCTCGAGCACGATACGGATGCTGAGTATAGGCTCAGAGAGATGGGACGTGACACTCAGGTCAGGTTTATCTCATGTCGCGGACTTGTAAAAAATGAAGAAATGATGAGTAGGATGCAACGTATGATGCAGGCAATCCAGGCTGAATATGACTATCCGGTAGATACGGAGTTTACGATCAATCTGTCAGATGATGGTGAGTATCTTATCAATCTTTTACAGTGCCGGCCACTCCAGGTTTTAAATGATGAGGCAAAGATTAGTATTCCGGAGAACATCGGCGATGGGAATATTTTTCTGGAAAATAAAGGTGTCTCTATGGGGCTGTCCAGACAGTCAGATCTCGACATCATAGTATACGTGGATCCGGTGGCATATTATCATATGCCGTATGCTGATAAGCCTGCGGTGGCGAAAATGATTGGAAGGGTGAACTGGAGCTATCGTGATCAGAACATGCATATGATGCTCGTTGTACCGGGGAGAGTCGGGACGTCTTCGCCGGAGCTCGGAGTACCTGTGACTTTTTCCGACATCAGTGCGTTCGAAGCAATCTGTGAGGTAGAAGAAAAAGAAGCAGGATATAATCCGGAACTCTCGTATGGTAGCCATATGTTTCAGGATCTGGTGGAGGCAGATATTTTATATACAGCGGTTTTCGCAAATGAAAAAACGATCCGATTCGAGCCTGAGCTTTTATCCGGGACACAGGATATCTCGTCGGAATTTGATGAAGAAGGATCACTGGATGGGATCGTAAAAGTCTATGATGTATCGGGGTGTGATTGCAGTCTGTATCACGATCTGAAGCAGGAGCATCTGCTGGTAACGATCTGATAAGCTGTAACGATATGTCAAAGCAGAAGTGGGAGGGCATGGATAGTGAATAAAAGGAACTTGGAGTATTTTTTAAAGGTGTATGATATGAAGAGCATTTCCCGGGCGGCGGAGGCTCTTTATATCTCGCCGCAGGGGTTGAGTAAAACCATCTCGAGACTTGAAGAAGAGCTTGGTGTGGAGCTTTTTAAACACAAGGCAAACAGGATCATTCCTACGCCGGTTGCTGCAAATCTGGCAGCGCATGCAAAGAGTATTCTGGTCGAGTATGACATTATCGAAAACCATCTCTTCAAGACGGGATGGACCAAAAAACCCGCGAAGATAGCGTGCTCATATGATGTTCCGCAGATGATCCCCACAGATTTTTTTGTGAGTTTCGATGCGATGCATCCGGAGCTTAGGATGCAGATCCGGGAGTATCCGGAGAGTATGATACTGGAGAGGTTGGACAAATCAAAGGTTGAGGTGGCTATCGTATCGGGACCGCTGGATGAGCTTGATTATGATATTATTCCTCTATTTACGGTTCCGTATTGTCTGGTGATAAACAAAAAGCATCCTTTAGCTGAGAAAAAGACCATCAGTTTGGAAGATCTGGATGGTGAGCCTCTAGCGGTGAAGGATGTTCAGAGCAGGATCAGTGCCTTGCAGATTTTGGAGTTGGCAAGGCATGAGTCATCCCCTGACTATATCCTGGAGTCATCGGATGCGCATTTGATACACTCGATGGCAGAATCAGGAGCCGCGATCGCGATGACTCTCACCTATCTGGCGGACAAGATCAAGAGTGATGCTGTGGTCGTACGACCGTTTGAGGATAATGTTTTTACTAAAACGGTTTATCTTGTAAAAAAGAAAAACTATGTGATGAGCTATGAGGGAGAACAGCTTTATGATTCGGTTCGGGAGTATTTTTCAGACCGATAAAAATGTCAGCTAAACATAATGGTTTAACTCATCAACATTTTTTCTGCTTTTCAAACACAAGGATTCATGTTATAACTGTTGCCATAAAGAAAACGGGGCAACGGAGTTCCATGTATGGTGCATGGGACTCCGTTTTTTTTGTTTCATTTTTGCTTCAAAGGAAAGGAGATGTGAATGATGGATATGACGAGAAAGAATTACAGTTCAGGGGCGCCGCTGGAAGAGAAGGTAGGATACTCAAGGATGATCAGTGTGGGACCATACGTGAAGGTGGGTGGAACCACATCCGTACAGCCTGATGGAACAGTTTACGGAGAGGATGCTTACGAGCAGACAAAATATGTCTTAGAAAAGCAGTTAAATCTGATCAAGCAGGCAGGGGCAAAACCGGAGGATGTATTCAATGTAATGATCTACACCACGGACATCGGACAGGGTGGAAGGATATGCGAGGCTTATTCGGAGTTCTTCCATGATATCAAGCCACTGTGCACGATGGTTGAGATAGCTAAGCTGAACAGGCCGACACAGTTTGTTGAGATCGAGATGGAAGCGATGTGCGGGTCGGTAGTTAAGGAGGGATGACCATGAACAGGATAGAAGAACATCCGATACTCGGTCATTATTCAAAGGGACAGGAGATCACGTTCACTTTTGACGGTAAGCAGATGAAGGGTTATGCAGGAGAACCGATCGCGGTGGCGCTGAAAGCCAATGGTGTGATGATCCACAGATATACGAAGAAGGAACACAAGCCGCGAGGTATCTTTTGTGCGATAGGAAGATGTACAGACTGCGTAATGATCGTGAACGGAAAGCCAAACATAAGAACCTGTGTGACTCCTCTCGAGCAGGGGATGGAGGTTCGGACGCAGGATGGAGTAATCCCGAAGGAAGCATGAAGAAGGAGCGAGGTGAGTGTGGATGAAAAGATATGATGTGATTATAGTAGGTGCCGGACCGTCCGGCCTCTCGGCAGCGATCGAGGCGGCCGGAAGAGGATTAAAGGTTGCGGTATTTGATGAAAATGAAAAACCGGGTGGGCAGCTTTTTAAACAGATTCATAAGTTTTTCGGTTCAAAAAAACACAGAGCCAAGATAAGAGGTTTTCGTATCGGAGAGGAACTCCTTTCCGAGGCAGCCCAAAAGGGTGTTGAGGTTATCCTTAACGCGACGGTGACAGGGCTTTATCAGGATAAAGAGATAGTTGTAAGGATTGGAGATGAAGTAAGTCACTACAAGGGAGATACAGTGATCGTTGCAACCGGTGCAGCGGAGAACATGGTCACTTTCCCCGGATGGACGCTCCCCGGAGTGATAGGCGCGGGAGCTGCTCAGACCATGATGAATCTTCACGGTATACAGCCCGGAAAAAAAATCCTCATGCTGGGTTCCGGAAACGTCGGACTGGTGGTTTCCTTCCAGCTTTTGCAGGCGGGATGTGAGGTTGTAGCGTTGGTAGATGCCGCACCGAGAGTCGGAGGCTATGGTGTACATGCTGCTAAAGTGGCGAGAACCGGAGTCCCATTTTATCTCTCACATACGATCACGGAGGCACATGGTGAGGATCATGTGACAGGAGTTACGATCAGTCAGGTAGATGAGAAGTTTGTTCCGATCAAGGGAACAGAAAAATATTTCGATGTTGATACGATCTGTATGGCGGTCGGATTGTCGCCCATGAGTCAGTTGTTAAAAATGAGCGGTTGCAAGATGGAGGATAATCCGAAGCGCGGAGGTCAGGTCCCGATCATAGATGAGTATGGGGAGACTTCAGTACCGGGAGTTTTTGCAGTGGGTGATGTATCCGGTATCGAGGAGGCGTCCTCGGCGATGATCGAGGGAAGAATGGCCGGAGTATGTGTGGCCGAGTATCTCGGATACTGTACCGAGGAAGAAAAAAAGGCAGCGCTTGAAGAACTCACAGAGGATCTGGAAAGTCTGCGCCAGGGTATGTTTGCTCCGTCAAACAGAGGAAAGAAGATTGAAAAAACCGATGAGGGGATCGAGATATCCTCGAGTCTTCTAGAAAAAGGATATGTGGCAGATGATGAGATCGAGAGATTCCCGGGAGTTACACATAAGGTTGGTGTTCACCCTGTTATGGAGTGTACTCAGAACATCCCGTGTAACCCATGTCAGGATGCATGTCCGAAGGGATGTATCTCGATCGGTGAGAACATCACATACCTTCCGATAGTTGTGGACAACAGCGAGTGTGTGGGCTGTGGGATGTGCGTAGCCAGTTGTTCCGGTCAGGCGATCTTTTTGGTCGATGAGGATGCCGGAGATGGTACGGCAACAGTCACCATTCCTTATGAGTTTATGCCGCTTCCCAAGGAGGGAAGCAAAGGCTACGGTCTGAGCAGAAGCGGAGAGAAGCTGTGTGAGGCAACCGTAGTTTCCGTAAAGGATATGGCAAGCTTCGATCACACCAATCTTGTAACTATGAAGGTGCCGAAGGAATTTGCGATGAAGGTGAGATTTTTCGTAGCCTGATAAATAAAAGAATATGGATAAGGAGGGTGATACACATGAGTGAACCGATAGATCGTTCCAAGGAAATCGGCGAGTTCATACCTATGCCGGATGATGACATGCTGATATGTCGTTGTGAGGAGGTAACAAAGGGTGAGATTCGTCGTGCCGTTCATGACGGCATGTGGACGCTTACAGAGATTCGAAGATACTTACGAACAGGAATGGGACTCTGTCAGGGACAGACCTGTTCAAGACTTGTAAAGGGAATTGTTGCAAGAGAGCTCGGAGTCACTCCGGATAAGCTGGAACCCGCGACTGCGAGGTCGCCTATGAGACCGATTGAGATGCGGGTGCTGGGAAATGAAGGGGGTGATGGATTATGACAGAAAAAAGAGCAGATGTTGTTATAGTCGGTGGAGGTATCATCGGTTGTGCAACAGCCTACTAACTGGAGAAAAAAGGTAAGTCAGTCATAGTCCTCGAGGCAAGTGACAATATCGGAAACGGAGGATCAAGCCGAAACGGCGGTGGTGTAAGACAGTCCGGACGAGATCCGAGAGAGCTTCCTTTGGCCATGTACGGGATCAAATACTTGTGGCCCGGACTATCCGACGAGCTCGGAGTAGATTGTGAATATCATAAAGACGGTAACCTTCGACTAGGAAAAACCGAGGAGCATCTGAAAATCCTTGAGGGACTGACAGAAAGGGCGAAGGCCTGCGGACTGGATGTCAGGATGATCGACGCGAAGGAAGTCAAGGAGATCAATCCGCATCTTTCAGATGAGGTGATCGGAGCAAGCTGGTGTCCGACCGACGGACATGCAAACCCGATGAAGACTACTTTAGCTTTTTATAAAAAAGCAAGAGAGATGGGTGTCAGATTCATCACCGGAGAGCCGGTAACAGGTTTGAAAAAGAAAAAGGGGCGAGTGAGTCTGGTATATGGAGAGTCCGGCGCCGTATATGAAGGCGAGTATGTAATGGTGGCAGCAGGATATGAGTCCAGGGATATCCTTGAAACAGTAGGTATTGATGTCCCGATGCACACAGAACTGATGGAATGTCTGGTGACAGAAGCAGAGCCACCTATGTTCGATCAGATGCTTGGTACTGCAGAGGCCGATTTTTACGGACATCAGTCAGATCATGGATCCTTTGTGTTCGGAGGATCCTCGGGAATAGAGTTGAACAACAGAGATCATGGTCCGAAAAACTCACCGAGTAACACGGCTATTACGGCTCCATGTATCTGCAGGGGTATCATGAAATACTTTCCCGAACTAAAGGATGCGAAGATCGTCAGAACATGGGCGGGCTTTTTGGATATGTGTCAGGACGGAGTTCCTGTTCTCGGATTCGCTGACGAAGCGCCGGGTCTCGTGATCGCATGTGGTTTTAGCGGTCACGGGTTTGGAATAGGACCTGCAGTAGGTGAGCAGCTGGCGATGCTCATGATAGAGGGACAGACATCTGTGGATATCAGCGGACTGCGCTATGGTAGGTTTAAAGCAAAGATATAGGAGGTGAAGTGAGTATGAAAGTAGCTATTGAAGAATTATCAAAAATTGAGATCATTACAAGAGAAGCAAAGGTGTTGGAACTAACCAAGGAGTTTGGGAAGTTCGGTATCACCGGGATGACCATCTATGATGCAAAAGGCTGCGGAGTACAGCTTGGAACACAGGAGTATGAGGTAGAAAAAAATGAAGAGCCGACACTCCTTGACAAGCAGGTAGTTATGGTAGTTCTCCCGTCGGCAAAAGTAGATGACTTTTTGGATTTTGTTGAGAAGCAGCTCTATACAGGTCATATCGGAGACGGAAAGATTTTTGTATCACCGGTAACAAATGCGATCCGTGTTCGTACCGGTGAGGAGGGTATGGATGCCCTTGTGGAAGGAGAATTTGATTGATAGAAAACTATCGTTAAGGAGAAAAGAAAGGAGGCTTTTATGGGAGTAAAGAAACTGGGCCTCGGAAGTGTCATCGCAACAGGTGTAGGACTGGTCGTAGCGTCAAGCTGTCTTCTGTCCATCGGTATCGGTTCATCTGCGATCGGTATTCCCTTTATCATATCAATGGTGATCGCCTGCGTGCTGAATATAGTAACTCTAATGTCTATCGCAGAACTGAACTCACTTATGCCGGATCTGACAGGTGGACTTGCACAGTATTCACTGGCTTGTGTGGGACCTTTTATTACCATCATATGTACGGTAGGTGGATACGTGCTTTGTAACACGATCGCAGGATCAGTCGAAGGCGCGATGTTCGGAAATACGATCGCGGGGCTTTTTGATGGAACCTCTATCCCACCGTGGGTATTCTGTGTTGTGTTGGTTTTGTTATTGATGATCGCCAACCTAAACGGTGTGGATGTATTTATCAAGATTCAGGATTTCGTAGCTTATGCGCTCATTGGATCCCTGGTCATCATGGGGATCATGGGAGCTTTAGGGATCGGAACCGGAGAGATCGTGCAGCAGCCGAAGGTTTTGGCTTCCGATTTTTCGAGTATCACAGGACTTTGCGGACTCGCATTCTTCCTGTTTATCGGAGGCGAGTACGTAGTACCTCTTACCAAGGAGTGTAAAAATGCCAAGAGAGATATCCCTCTTGGGATGATCCTCAGTATGATCATCATATTGGCGATGCAGGCATTTTTGACCTTTGGTTTCGGAAACTATACCTCGTGGGAGGAGCTCGGGGCAAGCACGACACCGCATATTCTTTTCGGTCAGATGTTACTCGGACCGATCGGAAAATACTGGATGGTCATCGTGTCACTGCTAGCCGTTATCAGTTCGGTAAATACAATCATGTCATCATTGTCATACATCCTGATGGGTATGTCGAAGATAGGGCTTCTGCCAGCGTTCTTTAATAAAACAAACAAGAAAAATGCACCCTACATGGGAATCCTGTTTGAGGCAGCAGCGTTTTGTCTGATCAATATCACCGGATTGTCAACGACAGATTCACTTTCATTTTTGATCTCGGTACTGGCGATCTTGTGGATGCTGAGTTACATTGTATCAAATCTGAATGTGTTGCTTTTGCGAAGACGTCTGCCGAATGCGCCCAGAAACTTTAAGGTGCCATTTGGACCGGTAATTCCTGTTATCGGTATCATAGGAACCGGGTGGATGATATACAATATCGATCCGGACTGGGCGGTTAAGGGTCAGTTATATATGGTATGCGGTATCATAATTTTAGCACTTACTGTATTCGCATTTTTCTGGTTGAAGTTCAGAGTAAAACGTCCGTTTTTCAAGCCTTATCCTGTCAAGGAAGTGATGGCGATGGAGAACGAATTGTATGAAAAATATCACAAAAAAAAGAGATGAAAAGGAGGGTATGATTATGGCTGATTCAAAGATTGATTTTCTGTATCTGAGTGAGGAAGACATGCTTAAGGCAGGCGTAAACGATGTGGTTGCTTGTACCGAGTGCATGGAGGAGCTTTTGATCACAATGGATAAGGGTGATTATCTCATGGGTGGTGAGAACGGAAACTCTCATGGAACCATGGTTACCTTTCCGGATGATCCGCCGTTCCCGAACATGCCGAAGAACGGACCTGACCGTCGTTTCATGGCGATGCCCGCTTATGTAGGTGGTCAGACCGATATGGCAGGTATGAAGTGGTATGGTTCAAACGTTGAGAACAGAGATAAGGGACTTCCGAGATCAATCCTTATGGTCATGTTGAATGATAAGGATACCGGAGCGCCGTTAGCGCTGATGTCGGCAAACCTTTTGTCTGCGTATCGTACATCAGGTATTCCCGGTGCGGGAGTAAAGAACCTGGCAGTGAAGAACGCCAAGGTGTTAGGTATAGTAGGTCCGGGTGTTATCAATATCACTGCGATCGAGACCTTTGCAGCGCTTCGCCCGACACTGGATACCCTAAAGATCAAGGGAAGAGGAAGAGAGTCCATAGATAGATGTATCAGCTTTGTAAAGGAGCATTTGCCACAGTTTACAACGATCGAGGTTGTCGATACACTTGAGGAGTGTGTAAGGGGTTCTGATATCATGAGCTTTGCAACTTCCACATCGATGGGGATGGATAGAAGCCAGTATCCATTTATCGAGGAAGAATGGATCAAGCCGGGCGCGCTGTTCTGTATCCCGGGTTCGGGAGATTTTTCTGACGAGTATGTATGCAGCGGTAAGGCAAAGCTCGTGTGTGACAATATCAAATTGTATGAGGCATGGGCGGAGGAATATCCGTATCCTACCTACAATACTATTTATATTCCGGGATGTCTGTGGTTGGATCTGGTTCATGACGGAAAGCTTTCAAAGGACAAGATCATCAACCTCGGAGCGATCCTCGCCGGAAAGGCAGAGGGTAGAAAATCGGATGATGAGGTCATCATCTACTCGGTTGGCGGTATGCCTGTCGAGGATGTAGCATGGGGCAAGCAGTGTTATGAAAAAGCAAAAGAGCTCGGTATCGGAACCAAGCTCAACCTGTGGGATAAGCCCTATTTATTCTAGGTCACATCTATCATCCATATTCTATAAAGGAGGCGGCGCCCGATTGGGCGTCGTTTCTTTTTTAGTATGACGGGCATGTCCCGAACCTTCTATGTTTTTAATATTTAAAAGCATCGCCAATCAGTCAACTGCATCATTTTGATGCAATTAATATTGACGATGAGTATAATGGGTGTTATTATTTAAATGCATCATTTGCGAAAGCATTATAAAGATTGGTGGCGGAAGATATACTAAATACGTTTGGAATAGGGACAAGGAGGAAACAACATGAACTGGATCAGGAAAACACTGGCGGTTGCGATGGTGGGGGCACTGACCATCGGATCGCTCGCAACGAGAGATATGATGGATGAACATGGTCCGAATTCGATCCGGGGCGGATTCACGTTTTCCCTGTTTGATGAGTTTTATGACGCCTTTGACATAAAGGAAGGTGACGCGATGTATGTCATACCGAAGTATCGTGTTAAGCTGTGGTCCTGATTTTTGGCAGAATTGATTGGAAAAGCCCAGCGTCGCGGGGGGGGTCAAATTTTGCTTGACAACATAACCTTTTTCTGCTATAGTACTCAATCACACCTACTCGATTTTCAGGAAACAAAATGCTTGTTATTTCGCCACCGGCATTGTATAATGTATGAAGCAGTAACCATGAAAAGGAGGACTAAAATGGCAAAGACAACAATTCATGTAGAGGGAATGATGTGCGGAATGTGCGAGGCTCATGTGGCGGATGCGATCCGTCGTGTTTTTACGGATGCAAAAAAGGTAAAGGCCTCTCATAAAAAAGATATCGTGACTTTTGTAACAGAGAATGCACCTGATGAAGAGGTCCTGAAAAACATTATCGATTCGACGGGATACACTTATGTATCCGCCGAGATAGAAGGATGATCAAAGTAGGAGAGTAACGATGCTTGATATCCTGATAGTAGAAGACCATGTAGAGATTGCCACGCTTCTAAACGACTTTCTCGAGCGTGAGGGCTATGTGGTAAGTATCGCCGACAGTGGTGAAAAAGCATTAAAGATATTTGAGATGTATGGGGCAAAGCTGGTCGTACTCGATATAAATCTGCCGGGTATGGACGGCTTTTCCGTATGCTCAAAAATCCGTGAAAAAGCAAACACACCCATACTCATAGCGAGCGCGAGGACAGATAAGTCAGACCAGCTTACCGGACTTGAACTCGGCGCTGATGACTATATCGAAAAGCCCTATGATATCGACATATTGCTCGCAAAGATAAAGGGGATTTTCCGCCGCAAATATGAGGTCGAGGAGATGAAAGAGGGAGACCTTGTACTGAACTCGGCCAAGCAGACACTTACGGTAAAGGATAAAGATGTCCCCGTCACCGGTAAAGAGTTTGAACTCTTAAAAATACTCATAGAGAATAAAGGTACCACGATGAAAAAAGAATACCTTTTCAATACTATCTGGGGTAGCGATTCCGAGTCGGAACCACAGACGCTAAACGTACATATAAACAGTCTCAGAAAAAAGATAGAAAAAGATCCCAAAAATCCAAAGCATATAGTTACGGTATGGGGAGTAGGTTATAGATTCGAGTAAGGTGTAAGTGTGCCGGAGGCATGCAAGCGGTGATCTGCAAGGGTGCTCATCAAGGAGGAATACTATTAAAAAGATACTGATAATAATCATCATCGCAGAGATAATTCTGATCGGCCTGGGAAACTGGATGTATGTATCCTCCTCAGAAAGTGCCGGTCGGATGCATCTGGTCGAAGCGAAAAGACTGGGCGATGAGTTGAAGAATAAGGATATCAAAGATCAGGGTGAGATCAGTTTTGATCGCACCCTGTATCCGCATATAATCAAAGTAAAGCCATTAAAAAATGCAGAAACTACGAATGAAAGATATATAGTATTAGAGATAAACGGAGAGTATTATCGCTTTGAATATAAAGAAGATCCTTCCTATGACTCACTTATATATATGAATACAGGTTTTTTCATGATGCTGATCATAACTCTGATCTTGTTTTATATTATCTATAAAAAAGTGATGAAACCGTTTGCCGAGATGGAAAGACTTACAGTCGACCTTGCAAAGGGTCATCTCTCCGCACCGATAAATGAAGAAAAAAGCAGAGTATTCGGGAAGTTCATCTGGGGTATGGATATGCTCCGCGAACAGCTTGAGGAGGGAAGAGAAAGAGAAAAAGCATATCAGAAGGAGCGAAAAACGCTGATGCTCTCGCTCTCTCACGATATAAAAACTCCGCTCTCTGCGATCGAGCTTTATGAAAAAGCGCTCTCATCAGGACTATATGATACACCCGAAAAGCAGGCCGATGCTTATGCAGGTATAAAGAAAAATGCCGAGGAACTCCGCCGCTATATCGATGAGATCACGGCGGCTTCAAGAGAAGATTTTATAGCGCTCGAGGTAAAAGATGAAGAGTATTATCTGTCGGATGTGATAGGCGAAATAAACGATTATTATACAGATAAGTTTGCTTCACTTCACACTAAGTATACGGTGGAAGATCATGCGGATCCTCTGCTTAAAGGTGATAAGGACAGACTTGTCGAGGTCATCCAAAACCTTCTTGAAAACGCCATCAAATACGGAGACGGTCAGAAGGTTACGATCAGTTTTTCCGAGGAGGATGGCGCTTTACTTATCCATGTAACAAACACGGGTGAGTCTCCGAAGGACGATGAGATGGTCCATCTCTTTGATTCATTTTACAGGGGAAGTAATGTCGGTGAGAAAAAGGGATATATATGCTACAGCAGGTGATGAAACCTTTGCGGGTGTAGTCGTTGTAAAAAAGGCATGATCCGGCTATTTATATAGTCCTAAAAGTACTGTATCTATGCAGTTCGGAGCATTTTTATAAAATAATAAAAACAATTTAAGGTTTGTTTAAGAATTGATCTGATATGATAGTCTCAAATACAGAATAGAAGCTGTATGAGACTATCATTTTTTTAGGGAGACGCTTTAGAGTTTCCCGGGAACGGAGGAAAGCGATGTTCTTACGAATGTTGAAACGCGATCTGAAGAGAAAAAAGACGATGAACACAATCCTTTTTATCTTCATCATCATCGCATCGATGTTTATGGCGAGCGGCCTAAACAACATCACGGCAGTTACATCGGGACTTGACAACTACCTTGATGAGGCCGGCGTCGGGGACTACAACATCCTTACGATGGGCGATCACGCAGTGGGGGCCTTGGATGATTTTTTGAAGGATACACCCGAGATCAAAGACTACCGCATCGAAGAGACGATCTATGCGTCCCAGAAAAACTTCAGAAACGAAGACGGGTCATATATTGACTACGCTTCCACGTCGGGAGCAAACCTGATCATGTCGGGGAAAAAGACGGTATTAAAGTTCTACGACGAAAACAATGATCTGATAAGCGAGCCGAAGGAAGGCGAGGTTTATGTATCAAACGGATTTTTGAATGACTCCGAAAAAAAAGTCGGCGATACGATAAAGATCATGCACAACGGTGTCGAATTGAAAGAAAAAATAATCGGCATCTGCAAGGATGCATTCCTCGGAGGAGCGATCGTCGGCAACAGAAGATTTATAATAAACGATAATGATTATGAAAAGATCATGGAAAAGAAGGTCGTCAAGGATTCATATATGGGACAGGCCTGCTACATCGACACTGATGATACGAAGGCGATCAAGTCGGCACTGACGAACGCCAGCAATGTTGCTTTTGACGGCGACAGAAATCTAATTAAAACATCGTATCTCATGGATATGATCCTAGCGATAGTGATGCTTATCATGAGCGCCTGCCTGATCATCGTGTCACTCGTGATACTGAGATTCTCGATCAGGTTTTCCATCGAAGAGGAGTTCAGAGAGATTGGAGTTATGAAGGCTATCGGAATTAAAAATGTCCGTATTCGCTCACTCTATATCGTCAAGTATCTGGCGATGGCTTTGCTCGGATCAGCAGTCGGATTCGGCGTCAGCATACCGTTCGGAAGTTTCCTTTTGAAGGAAAGCTCAAAAGCGATCATGCTGAAAAACTCAAATGATATCATCTGGAATATCATCGGGTCGATATGCATAGTGCTTATATGTTTGCTCTTTGGACTTTTGTTTACCGGACGAGTTAAAAAGTTTACACCGCTCGATGCGATCAGATCAGGTCAGAGCGGAGAGCGTTTTAAAAAGAAAAATAAATACCACTTGAGAAAAACACATCTGAAGACCGGAGGTTATCTGGCACTCAACGATGTCATCAGTGCACCGAAAAGATTCTTCACGATTGTCTTGACATTTTTCCTGTGTACCGCGTTGGTGCTCATCATGGTAAATATATCTTCGACCATGCGTAGTGATGCATTTGCGGACAGCTTCGGAACAGTATCGGATCTGTATATCATGGATGTGGATAAAACCATGGATTATCTGAGCAGCGGATCTTTGGAGGGTATACAGGATAAGCTTGATGGGTTTGAAAAAAAGCTTGCGGATGAAGGCATGCCTGCGCATGTATGTGTGGAACTGCAGTACAAATATCCCATCACCGTAAAGGGTAAGGATTACAGTTATACCTTCCAATGCGGTATGGGAACAGATATTAATGATTATGCCAGTATCGAAGGGTCGTCTCCGTCCGCGCCGGACGAGATCGCGATCACACCGGCTGTTGCGAAGTTTTTGGATATCGATATAGGTGACAGGATCACGGTCCACTTTTCTGACAAGGATATGGACTGTATAGTCACTCAGCTGTATGAGACCATGAACAATATGGGTGAGCTGATCAGGTTTCACACGGATGCGCCGGTGGATATCATGCATTTTTCATCCGCGATGGGACTCCAGATAAACTTTGATGATCATCCGGATGCCGAAACGATCGAAGCGCGTAAAGACAAAGTATCAAAGGCGCTTGATACAGATGAGGTTATGAATGCTGAGGAGTACTGCGTCGATTGCATGAAGGTGGCGCCGATGATGGAGGCTTTGGCTTATCTGCTTTTAGCGATCACGATGGTGGTGATACTTCTCGTGACGATACTTACCGAGAGGACGCTTATCGCGGGTGAGGTTACTCAGATAGCGACGCTGAAGGCGATCGGTTTTTCAAACGGGGCGATAGTGAGGTGGCATACCTGGAGGTTTGTTATAGTCGGGATCGTGGTTGCGGTGCTGTCCGCGGCGTTTAGTATACCGCTTACCAAACTATTCGGGGATCCGATCTATACTATGGTCGGGAAGACCGATGTGACGTACAAGATCGATGTGTTCAAGACGTTTTTCATGTATCCGGGTGCGGTGCTCGTGGTGACGGTAGTTGTGGCGGCGATCACGGCGACGTTTACTAAAAAGATCACTGCCAGGGATACTGCTAATATTGAATAAAGGAGGAAATGGATATGAGTAAACTGTTAGAGGTTAAGGACGTTTGTAAAACTTACGTAGTAAATAAGAGACAGAACAACGTGCTTCGCAACGTGAGCTTTGATGTGGAGGAAGGCGAGATGGTGGCGATCATGGGACCGTCGGGTTCGGGCAAGTCGACGCTTTTGTATGCGATTTCGGGGATGGACAGAGCGACGAGCGGTGAGGTCAGGTTTGACGGCGAGGATATCACACAGATGAAGGATAAAAAGCTCGCGGGACTCAGACTCGACAAGATGGGCTTTATCTTCCAGCAGATGTATATGATGAAAAATCTCACGATCCTTGATAACATCACTCTTCCGGCGGTTCAGAGCAAGAAGGATAAAAGGACCAAAAAAGAAAAATACGAAGACGGTGAGAAGCTGATGAGGAAGCTTGGGATCATCGAGGTTGCTGATAACGATATCAACGAGGTTTCCGGCGGTCAGCTCCAGCGGGCATGTATCTGTCGCTCGATGATCAACAAGCCAAGCGTTATCTTTGCGGATGAGCCGACGGGTGCGCTTAACCGCACATCCTCAAATGAGGTTATGGACGAGCTCGTAAAACTGAACAAAGAAGGCACGACCGTGATGATGGTCACACATGATGCAAAGGTAGCTGCGAGATGCTCCCGTGTTCTCTATCTCGTTGACGGAAATATCAAAGGTGAGTACGAGAGCCCGAAGGATGAGAATATGAGCGAGAAAGACAGAGACAGAGCGCTGAACAACTGGCTTATGGAGCTCGGGTGGTAGGAACCGAAGCAGTTTGTGACTTGACATGCCGGTTCTATTCTGATATAATCGGCTAATAAACATTAGCGAGGAGAATAGATATGCCTGCAATTATCAGTATAAAAAACGTAACAAAAGAGTTTAAGGTACTTAACCGTCATGAAGGATTAAAGGGAAGTATAAAGGATCTGTTTTCAAGAGATTATAAGATCGTTCGCGCCGTAGACAATGTATCCATGGATATAGAGCAGGGTGAGATAGTCGGATATCTCGGACCGAACGGCGCGGGCAAATCCACTACCATAAAAATGATGACGGGAGTGCTGAAACCCACATCCGGAGAGATACGCGTAAACGGCGTGATACCTTATCAAAACCGGGCCAAAGGCGCTCAGGATATAGGAGTCGTATTCGGTCAGAGAACACAGCTTTGGTGGGCTCTTCCTCTGATAGAGTCTTTTAACGTACTGAAAGAGATATATCGTATTCCGGATTCGGATTACAAAGATACGATCGAGCTGTTCCAGTCATTGGTAGATATAGAGTCATTGTTGCACAAGCCTGTGCGTCAGATGTCGTTGGGGCAGCGTACACTGAGTGATATTCTCGCGTCATTTTTACACAATCCGAAGATCGTATATCTCGATGAGCCGACGATTGGACTTGATGTAGCTATGAAAGCGAAGATAAGGACACTGATATATGAGCTGAATAGGGAGAAAAATACCACGGTAATCCTTACCACACACGACATGGGTGATGTGGATGCCCTTTGCGAAAGGATAGTTATAATTGATAAAGGAAAGATGCTTTATGACAATGATATCGAACATTTGAAAAGCTTCTTTGGTTCATATCGTACACTTAGGATCCGTACGGATAAGGATCCATCCAGGCACGTGGATGAAGTCAGTAAAGCAGTTCCTGAGTTTCAGGTATCGAGTGATGATGAGTGGATATCAGTCCTTGTAGACGAAGAAAAGTCCAAGGTCATGAAGGTGCTGAATCATCTTCAGGAATCCTTCAATATCAGAGATATGCAGCTTGATGAGATATCAACTGAGGATGTTATCAAGAAGATATATGAGGAGGGGATGAAGTGAGTTTAAAAAGATGCTTAATCCTGACTCGTGCAGGTGTTATAGAAAACCTGCAGTTTAGGCTTTCTTCCGTGATCATGGTCGTAGGAAACCTGCTGTATCTTATCGTGATATTTTTTCTGTGGAAAGCTATATATGCTTCCGCCGGTACGGATGTTGTTAATGGGATGACGTTTTCCGATACTCTGATCTATCTGGTGCTTGCTACTGCCCTTACCGGCTTTATGAACATGTATACAGTGTGGATGATGGGGCGCGATATACAGTCGGGAAAGATCGTACTTGATCTGCTAAAGCCGATGGAATATAAAAGGTATCTGTTTTGGAGTTATTCGGGTAATCTTGTGACCAATTTCTTCTTTACATTTTTGCCGACTTTTATAGTTGTGGCCATTGTAACAAAGGGAACGATACCTTTGGGATTGAACCTGCTTTGGTTCATGATATCGGTGGTCATGTCGATACTTATCAACTTCAATATTGATTATTTTGTCGGAACCATATGTATGTACACGGAATCCATCTGGGGTATAGATATCATGAAGCAGGCGATCGTACTTTTGTTTTCCGGAGCGACGATACCGATCGCATTTTTTCCGGAACCGTTATTTACGATCGTAAAATGGCTGCCTTTCCAATCAGTGTACAACACACCGCTATCGCTGTTGCTGAATAAAAATCCGGATATAAAATCCGTGATGATAGCTCTGGGAACCCAGTTGATATGGGTGATAGTGATGTATCTGATAACCCGTGTTTTCTGGAAGATATCCCTGAAACAGATCACGGTAAACGGAGGGTGATATGAAGAAAAGTAAACTGAGATTCTATATTCGGATATACAGAAAGGTAATGGTACAGGATCTGAAAAGTAAGATGAGCTACCGTTCTGATTTTATCATATCCTTAATAGGTATGCTCTTTACGAATATATCCGGATTTATTACGTTCTGGATTCTGTTTCAGAACTTCCCGTCCATCAACGGATGGGGTTATTATGAGATGATGTTTTTATACGGATTCTCGCTTGTTTCGTTGACGCCGGTGCAGTGCTTTTTTGACAATAACTGGCAGCTCCGTATGTATGTTTACTCCGGTGATTTTATCAAGTACTGTTTTCGCCCGATAAACCTGTTCTTTTATTATCAGTCAGAGATATTTGATATAAAAGGACTCGGCCAGTTGGCATTCGGGATCGGTACGATAGCATACTCATGGAGCCATATGTCTCTGCCATTTGATGCTTTGATGGTACTGAAACTCATAGTATTTCTGATCACCGCGTCTCTTGTTATGATAGCGCTTCAGACAGCAGGGGCAGCAACGTGCTTTTGGACACACAATTCCTTTTTTGTGCTCGATCTGGCATTTAAATTTAAGGATTATGCAAAATACCCGGTAACGATATTCAGCTCGGTATTCAAGTTTATATTTACGTTTATAGTACCGATAGCTTTCATCGCATATTATCCGTCGCTCGTTATCCTTCGTCCGGATGCGGTGCCTATATTATCCTGGCTCTCACCGTTATTTGGCGTGGTCTTTTTCATAATAGCGTACAAAATATGGATGTTTGGAGCTATGCGATACAGCGGAACAGGCTCATGATATAAAAATAATCAAAATCTCCTGAAAGGCTTGACTTTTCGGCACATATGGCTTATACTGATATTAAGTATAAGTATGTGTGCCGATTTTGGTGTAAGCGATTTTTGAGAAGGCGTTTACCGGCACGGTTTAACATGACAGGACAGGAAGCCTGTTGGAAAGCGGGGTGTTTGCTATGATAGGGACAAATGCAAATTCATTCCAGGTAAATACAAATGCCGCTCAGTCTGCAGCGCAGACAGCAAGGACGCAAACTTCACAGAGTACCGAGACCAACCGTGCAGCGGTTGAGCAGAAGGTTGAAACCAGAGTCGAGTCCGATGTCAAGCGCGAGGAGGCCGGCAAGTCTGCTGCTGAGCAGATGCGCAAGGAGAATATTGCGCGTACCGAGAAGCCTGAAGAGGGTATCGAGCTTGAGATCAGCAAAAAGGGACTGGCCGCAGAGCAGGATGCAAAGGCTCAGGATAATAAGGCTGCTGATCAGAAGAGTGCAACAGAGCAGAGAGTCGAGGAGCAGCAGAAGGTCAGAGAGCGCATAAAAGAGCAGGTTGAAAAAGAGCTCGATGATGAAGAAAAAGAAGCAAAACAGGTAGAGCGCCGCGAGGAAGATAAAAAAGAGCAGGAGACGAGCCGCGAGAAGATAGCTCAGGGTGAGGATGAGGCTCGCAAGCAGAACATCACAAACTACGCGGGCTACACAAACGCTCAGCTTCAGCAGATGGCTCAAAAGGGTGAGATCTCACAGAACGACTACAAGGCTGAGATCGAAAAGCGTGAAGAAAAGCTTCAAAACACTCAGCAGAGCCTGTCTCAGACAGAGAAGGATATGGCTGAGAACACCAGCCGTATTGATAAGGTAGAGCGCCAGACAGGAGCTGTAGAGACAGCCTTTGACGAAGAGTCAAATCAAAATATAAATGCTGAAACGAGAGCTGAGATCGTGCAGAACCTCGAGAATCCTCAGCAAAATACTACCGTTCAGCAGAACAATCAGCGCGAACAGCAGCAGAGAGTATATGCTCAGTGGCAAAACGATTTTGGATTCCTGATCAGGTGATTTGAGTATGATATGATAAACGGCCGACGGATTGATCCGCCGGCCGTTTTTTTTTAGAAGAATCGATCTGTTAAAAGATAGGTTCGGTCATATATTTATTTAATTGGTGTATCGGTAACTCGGGCGGAAGCCACAGCTGATATCCAGCCCTTGAGGCAGTCTTGCCTCCACTCATCATCGGTCTCGGGTTCAAAAGCCCTGTCGAGAGTTCTGTTTGCAAGTATCTCATCTATACTCTTCCAGTAGCCGACGGCAAGTCCGGCGAGATAGGCTGCGCCTAAAGCTGTACTCTCTACGGATGCCGGGCGGATGACCTTTTTGCCGGAGATGTTTGACTGCTGCTGCATCAGAAAGTTATTGGCGCTGGCGCCGCCGTCGACCTTTAGGACGGTGATGCTTTCACCCAGATCAGCCTCCATCGCCTCGATCACATCATTGGTTTGAAAGGCGATGGACTCGAGCGTCGCACGTATGATATGATTTCGGTTCACTCCTCTGGTGAGCCCGACTATCACACCTCTGGCGTAGGGATCCCAGTACGGAGCACCGAGACCGGTAAATGCCGGGACGACATAGCAGCCGTTTGAGTCAGGGACCTTGCTCGCGAGCTCCTCAGTCTCAGCGGCAGAGTCTATCATATGCAGCTCGTCGCGCAGCCACTGTATGGCAGCGCCTGCGATAAAGATCGAGCCTTCCATGGCGTAGCATATTTTTCCGTCTATCCCCCATGCTATAGTTGTGACGAGACCGTTTTTAGAAAATACCGGTTTATCTCCGATGTTTGCAAGTAAAAAGCATCCGGTCCCGTAGGTGTTTTTTGCATCTCCTTTTCTAAAGCATGCCTGACCGAAGAGAGCGGCCTGCTGATCTCCGGCTGCGCCTGCTATTTTTATTCGCCCACCGAGAAGCTTCGGATCTGTCCGTCCGTACATCTTGCTGCAGGGCTTCGGGGTGGGGAGCATTTTTTTGGGTATATCAAAAAGTCTTAGGATGTCTTCATCCCATTCGAGCGTGTTTATGTTGAACATCATGGTTCTGGAGGCGTTTGAGTAGTCGGTTATATGAACCTTTCCTCCGGTCAGCTTCCAGATGAGCCAGGTCTCGACTGTTCCGAACTTAAGCTCCCCTTTTCTTGCGCGTTCTCTGGCGCCTTCGTAGTGGTCAAGGATCCACTTGAGCTTCGTTGCGGAGAAGTAGGCATCGGGGATCAGGCCTGTCTTTGCGCGTATTTTTTCCGTAAGTCCTCTGGCTTTCAGTTCATCACAGATTTCGGCTGTCCTTCGGCACTGCCACACGATGGCGGGTCCGATAGGCTCTCCTGTTGATGAGTCCCACACGATGGTGGTCTCGCGCTGATTCGTGATGCCGATCCCGGCGATATCAGAGGCTGTGGCGCCGAGACTGCTCATTACCTCTACAGCCACACCGAGCATCGTCGACCAGATCTCTCCGGCATCGTGCTCGACCCATCCCGGCTTCGGGAAATACTGCGTAAACTCTTTTTGCGCCATCGCGCAGACCTTTCCGTTTTTATCAAAAAGGATGGCGCGGTTACTAGTAGTGCCGGCGTCGAGTGCCATTATGTACTTGCTCATGTATCTTCTCCTTGTCAGAAAGATTGAAGCGGTTAATACAAACCGTTGTATCAGTTTTATTGTACAAATGAAAGAGTCTCTCGTCAAGGGAAACATGTTGTTTTACCACACTTTTTCCTTGCGTTGGCAGATGGATTATGTTATAGTATATGCGTGTTTGTTTTATTAATATTTATACGAAGGAGAGAGTATTATGGTTACTGTTTTTTCTTCAAAGGGAATCCTGACACTGATCGCGTTCGGATGTTATCTCGTGATGATGGTCGGTATCGGTGCCTTCAACATGAGAAGGACAAAAACTACTGAGGATTACTTCCTCGGGGGACGAGGCCTCAGCAGCTGGGTTGCGGCGCTGTCTGCACAGGCATCAGACATGAGTGGATGGCTTCTGATGGGACTTCCGGGTTCTATTTACATCGGAGGTACCGGACGAGTATGGATCGCCATAGGACTTTTTATCGGAACGGTGCTCAACTGGTTCATCATAGCGAAGCCTCTCCGCAGGTACACGATCGTGGCGAACAACTCGATGACCTTACCTGAGTTTTTCAGCAATCGTTTTCATGACAAAAAAAAGGTCCTGATGACTCTTGCATCCATCGTTATCACGGTATTTTTCCTGGTCTACACCGCATCGGCGCTTGCATCGGGAGGAAAGCTTTTCAACAGAGTTTTCGGACTTGATTATCATGCGGCTATGGTTATCGGTGCTTTGGTTATCCTGGCATATACGTTTATGGGTGGCTTCCTCGCCGTGTGCAAGACTGACTTTGTTCAGGGGACACTTATGTTTATCGGACTGCTCACCGTGCCGATCCTTGCATATATGGCTATCGGAGGAGATGTGAGCGGAGCACTTACGGCAGGCGGAGTGACGGACCCCGACTTTTTGAATCTGATGTATGCGGAGGGAGAGCCGTATCCGATGACATCTATCCTTTCGGATCTTGCATGGGGACTCGGTTACTGTGGAATGCCGCATATCCTTGTACGCTTTATGGCAGTAAGAAGTGAAAGAGAGATAAAAAAATCCTCTGTGATCGCGACCGTATGGGTAGCTATTTCTCTTGCTGCTGCGTGTGTCATCGGTATCATCGGACGCGGATATATCCCGGGTATCGAGGACTCCGAGAACATTTTTATCGAGATGATCCAGAGCGTGTTCTCAGACCATATGGTATTTGTATTTATAGGTGGTATTTTCCTTTGTGGTATCCTCGCTGCGATCATGTCGACAGCTGACTCTCAGCTTTTGGTATGCGCATCATCGGTTTCAAAGGATATTTATAAGAATCTTTTAAAGCCGGATGCTCCGGATAAAAAGGTTCTTTGGATCAGTCGTATAACGGTTGTCATCGTTGCTGTGATTGCGACGGTGATCGCGTGGGATCCGAACTCATCGATCATGAATCTTGTGTCAGATGCGTGGGCAGGACTCGGATGCGCATTCGGACCTTTGGTAGTCTGCTCGCTTTTCTGGAAGAGGACCAATCTTCCGGGTGCATTTGCAGGTATACTTTCAGGCGGTGCGTTTGTTATCTTCTGGGATTACATCCCGTTTGATGGCGGAACGATGTATGATAAGACAGGGATTTATTCACTGCTTCTCGGCTTCTTTATCAGCCTTTTGATGATCGTCATCGTAAGTCTTCTGACAAAGGCTCCGAGTAAGGAAGTGCTTGATGATTTCGAAAAAGTGAGACAATACAGAGAAGTCGAAGAAGATGACGAGGACTAAGTTTATAGTTAAAGGAAAGATAGGCATATGAAGAACGTTTTTAATCCGTATCTACCTATCGACGAATATATACCCGATGCCGAACCACATGTGTTCGGCGATCGGGTTTATGTTTTTGGTTCGCACGATGCTGAGGGCGGATACACCTTCTGTATGCGCGATTACGTGACGTACTCGGCACCGGTTGATGACCTGACCGACTGGCGCTACGAGGGCGTGATCTACCGCTCCGACCAGGATCCTGATTATCCGAACCGCAAGTATATGTACGCCCCTGATGTGGTGCGCGGCAATGACGGAAGGTATTATCTTTACTACGGCATGGGCGGAGATTATGGGTATGGCGGTTATGACGGTCCGATCAGTGTGGCTGTGGCAGATCGCCCCGCGGGCCCATATGAGTATCTCGGATTTGTCAAAAATCCCGATGGTACTCCCATGCAAAAATACGTATGCTTTGACCCTGCTGTCATAAACGACGACGGGGTTATACGTCTTTACTACGGAACCCGATACGGCTACGAAGAAGAGGATGACTTCATGACGAACGGCCGTCTCGAGGACGAGATAAAAATGTTCAACCGCTCCCGTGAGGAGATCCTTTCGTACATAGATGCCGGAGAGTCTTTAAACGGGCCTGCTTCGCTAGTACTTGAGGATGATATGCTTACCGTAAAGGAAGAAGCCAAGCTTATCATCCCGTACCGTGTAAAAGGAACTTCTTTTGAGGAGCATCCGTTTTTTGAAGGTGCTTCCATCAGAAAAATAGGCAGCACGTATTATTTTATCTATTCTTCATGGTTGAACCATGAGTTGTGTTATGCGACGAGTGATAAACCGGATGAGGGGTTTGTGTTCGGAGGGACGATCGTATCAAACGGCGACATCGGACTAAACGGACGAGAGGCAAAGGATCGCCTAAACATGACCGGAACCACTCACGGAAGCATAGAAAATATAAACGGCAAGTGGTATGTTTTTTATCATAGATTGACTCACAAATCCGATTACAGTCGTCAGTCCTGCGCCGAGGAGATTTTTATCGAAGCTGACGGAAGTATACGCCAGGTTGAGATCACGAGCTGCGGACTGAACGGTGGACCTTTGCCGGCTCAGGGGAGCTACCCGGCAGTGATCTGTGCTAACCTGACCAACCATCGTATGCCGCATGGGTCGAACTGCATTTTTGATGATGCTTTTCCGAATGTAACACACTTGGGTGACGACAGATTTATCGGCGAGATCGAGGATAATACACTGATAGGTTACAAGTATTTTTCTTTTAATAATAATAAAAAAATAACCGTCATAGCAAGACAGGAAACCAAAGAAAACAGAGTTGTTTTAGACGTACCTATGCGTAAGGATGAAAGGTATGATCAGGAAGGATTTGAAAGAACGGAGGCTGTCGTGGACAACTCTTTGGCCAAAGACTACGGCGAAGATATAGCGGGAGTATTGGAGGTC
>ONKC01000026.1 GCA_900318295.1 uncultured Eubacteriales bacterium | reverse complement strand
TGATGTCTTAAGTTCCTCCCTCATGATATCGAAGCTTTCAGTGAATGCTCCGAACATGTTATTTTTATCCATCGTGAGCGGATCATCGAGATCGCCCTCTGCTATACGTCCTGCGAATCTCTCCATGTTTTGGAACGGAGTATAAATACTCCGTTTGACATACACTCCGAAAACAATCACTGCCACGATGATAATAATGCCGATAAGTATAAGTCCTATGGTAATCCATAACCTCATGCTGTCATAGCCACTCATACCATCCGGAACTATAACTACATATCCTAAAAGCCTGCTTCCTACGGTTACATCTCTGTACGGATACCCTTTCTTTATCGCGTTTACAACAGACACATTTTCTTTGTCCGCATCATCGGCGACAGAAGAATACAACTCTTTTCCCATCGTATCGAATATGAAATAGTTTACATCATAATCCTTTTTCCCAAGCTCACTTATATCATCCCAGCATTTACCCGCATCATAAGAAATACCGTTAAGCTTTATCACATCGACTTCTCTATCGGAATCCTCCCCGACAAGTCCTGTAAAAACGGCAAAAAAAATCACGGCAGCAAAATAAAGGATGCCGAGTATGATCACTTTATTTTTATAACTTTTCATAGTGATCCTTTCCTGTTACGATTCCTGTTCCATCATATATCCGACACCCCAAACAGTTTTGATAAGAAGTGGATTTTTGGGGTCCTTTTCTATCTTTTCACGAAGATGTCTTATATGCACGGCGAGCGTTCCTTCTCCGATAAACTCATCGTTCCAAACATCCTTTAAAAGCTCATCCTTCGTGATAACTCTTCCTCTGTTTAGGCACAGATACTCGAGTAACTTATACTCCATTGCTTTGAGTGAGATATCCTCTTTGCCACTCTTTAACTGATGAGAACGCGTGTCAAGAACCATACCATCTGTAAGGCTTATCTCTACATCTTTAGCGTCTGAATCTGTTGCCTCTTTTACGGTTTGCCCATCACCGATCGCTGTCCGGATAGCGGCCTCCTTGGCTTTTTCATATCTTTCTAATATCGCCTTAACCTTTGCCAAAAGTATATTGAGAGTGAAAGGCTTTTTAATATAATCATCGCCACCGATATTAAGTGCGATAAGTACGTCATCATCACTCGTTCTGGCGCTGATAAAAAGTATCGGCATATCATACTCTTCACGGACCTTTTTGCACAGATCAAAACCGCTTTTATCACCGAGATTAATATCGAGGAGAAGCAGACTCACGAGATTATTATTCAAAAAATCAACAGCATCATCATAACTTGTGACATACTCACTTTTGACGTCAAACATGTTAAAGTACTCAGCCGTCGAACTTGCGATAACCTCGTCATCATCTATGATAAGTACCTTATATTGCTCCATGTTTTCCTCCAATAGTTTCAGTCAGCCTCCAGTTAATCAGAACCGCCTATGCTTATCATTCATCCTCCGCAAGATAGTACGCCTCGAGCCTTGGTCTGGCTGCCACATAGTATTTCTCAAGCTCCGGATCAAAATGTTTGCCGAAGCTGTCCATCATGATCCCGTCCGCCTTCTCAAAAGACATTTTCTCCATCCTGGCCTCTATCGGGATCTGATCACCGATGAGTCCCTCCGGATATCCCGAGCCATCCATACGCTCGTGATGATAATGAGCCACATTTTCAGCCAGCTTATGGAAAGCTCTGTATTCTTTGTTGTCTGATTTATCAAGATCCTTTAATATCTCATGAACGATCCTCGCACCCTCGGCCGCATGAGCTTTCATTTGTTCAAACTCCCAATCCTCAAACCTTCCCGGCTTTTGGAGGATGGCGTCCGGCACGGCGATCTTTCCAAGGTCATGCATAGGTGCAGCCTTGATTATATTCTTGCAGAACAATTCATCCTTTACGACCTCGCACTCCGGATCCTTTTTCATCTCTTCGATAAGAATCCTTACACAGTCACTCGTCCTGCGTATATGACCACCCGTAGAGTTATCTCTCGACTCGACCACGGTCGCCATCGAAAGGATAAGGTTGTCATGCATCACTCTTAAGCTGTGCGTCTTTTCCTCGACCTTTTCCTGCAGATAATCATTGAACTTATCCAGCATATCTATCTGCTTGCGTTCCAATGTATCATCGACGATCCTGATCTGATATCCGACACGTTTTTTCCCGATAAAAAGCGGACTGACAGTCAGCTGATAAATAATATTCCCGCGTCTTACATGAACCGGATTGGCACGGCCGTTTTCCCTGAAATCTCTGATCAGAGGCAATATCTCGGTCCGTAGAAACTCATCTTTCTTTGCCTTTTTATCAACACGGGTTTTCTTAAGCTGCGGGAAAACCGCTTCTGCATTTCCGATGCATCCGAGGTAACGAAGACGTTTGTCCAAGGCAATATATCCGTCGTCATTCATGGCGACTATCGAATCCACTACCGTTTCTCTGATACTGTAAAGAGAGATACGCCTTATGATGATCAAAAAGACGATCTCCGCAATCGCATAAGACAATACACTCAGAGAGAGATTCAGATCTATCGTTTTCTCGACAACATATGCATCAAAGCATATTCCCTCAACGACCAAAAGCAAAACCGCTCTTTTCTTCGGCACATTTTTCTTGAAACAGAGTGAATACAAAACCGAAATAAGCACGACCACCATGTAGATACCCATGGTAAATACATAAACCGAATGCATCGGTCCGTACGCGCGCTCGAGATACACTCCGTCGTTTACGATCGACAGACTGTACTTGGTGTAAAACAGTCCCGTATACTCCGTCGTCTGTATGATCAAAAACATCAGGCCACTGTCCAGAAGCACCAGTACCCTTATCCATTTTGGAACAGAAATATTGCACAGATCTAAGATAGCAAGAGTGAAAAAATAGACTAAAAATACACCGCCGACGTAAACGATCTTTTGAGCATTTAAAGCTTCATCGGCAGTTTTGGATACAGACAGATAATAGGTTCCCAGTACAGCTACCGGGATAATGGTAAAAATAAGAGTGAAGTAAACACTAAAGCCCTTTTGCCATCTGCCTGCATATATGACCAAAAGGATCATAACAAAAACAAAAAGACCCAGGTAGACTACTGATTGCCAACTGAAGGATTCCTTCATGCCGTTCAATATCTCGTTGACCTTCGTCCCCACGGCTCCTACTGTATCTAATCCCATACTTTCCTCCGAAAATGATCAATACTCACTGATCGGTATCATATAATATCCTCTTTAGTGTAAGTCCTTTGGCCGGAGCCGTCGGACCCGCGTCAGTACGATCACCTTCTAAGACAGCTCGTCTAACAGTATCGATATCCCTTCGACCGAGTCCCACCTCGATCAGCGTACCGGCGATGATGCGAACCATGTTGTACAGAAAGCCTGTACCCGTAACTACGATACTTATGATTTTACCACGATTTGCGCTATCCGTCAACGCTTCGCCTTTTTCCGCTCCTGACCCGAAGCCGGAGAGAGGCTCTTCGTAAACCTTCAGTGATTCTATGGTCCTGACTTTTGACTTTACCTGTGCTCCGGCAGAGCAAAAAGCTGAAAAATCATGTTCTCCGATAAAAAAATCTTCCGCCTGCCTCATCATATTTATATCAATATCTTCATATAAATGATGCATATATCTTGTAAGTGTCGGAATCGGTATACGTGTATTCAGAATCTGATATACATATGTCTTGTGAGACGATGTGTACCTCGGATGAAAGTTGTCTGACACTTCTTCGGATTGTAAGACTCTTATATCCTCCGGTAATCTCGCGTTCAACGCGTAAGCAAACTTCTCCGCAGGCATCTGAACCTCGGTATCAAAGACCGCCACATTACCTTCGGCATGCACCCCGGCATCGGTCCTGCTCGCCCCGATCAGCTCAACCTCTCTTTTTTCACTCATATCATTTAAAAGGTTTTCGAGTGCCGCCCTAACCTCGCCCTCAATCGTCGGCGAGTTATCTTGGATCTGCCACCCACTGTAATCGGTCCCGTCATATGCAATTATCAGTTTGATTCTTCTCATCTGATTTCTCCAGTAAAATGGAATTATTCTTGTGTTTCCTGACGGGCCACAGTAGGGCAGGTTTGATTTATCGTGCGAGGGACCTCGGGAAAACGTCGGTGCGTAGGCGCCGTATTTTGGCGCCATGCACCGCTACGTTTTTCCATGGTGCGAACGGAGTCCCGAGCAGATAAATCATAACCGACCGCCTACGTGGCCCACCTCGGTTGTCTTATAGAAGACTTATGAAATCATCCACATATAATATAGCAAATATGTAAGCGACCATCAGCGGCAGCATCAAAAGATCGCTAAACCTGAACTTCAGCGGCTTGAGCTTCGTCGGCTTTTTTGCACTGCCGTAGCACCTCGCCTCCATCGCAAGTCCCAGCTCATACGCCCTGCGTGTCGCCGATACCAAAAGTGGGACGATGATCGCCACCATAGTCCTCATCTTCTTAACAAAGCTTCCGCTGTCTACATCGGCCCCCCTCGCACTCTGCGCATCCAAAATACGATTCGCCTCCGATAAAAGCAACGGAATAAATCTAAGTGCCAGACTCATCATCATGGCAAAATCATGCACAGGCACTCTGAATACCTTCAGCCATCCAAGTAGCGACTCGATAGCATCCGTCAGCTTTCCGGGAGTCGTCGTATACGTAAGCATCGACGATCCTATAACAAGGTATATAAGACGCATTGCCATAAACAGAGCCTGCCTCAGTCCCTGATATGTGATATGTATAAACTGCCACTCCCATAGGACATCACCCTTTGTAAAAAATATATTAAAAAACGAAGTAAAAATAAGCAGAAAAATGATTGCCCTCATTCCCTTAAATATATAGGAAAACGGCACCTTGGAAAGAGTTATCACAGTAAGTAAAACAACACTTACAACAGCATAACCCATAAAATCATCCACCGGATAATAATTCCCTATCGTCATGTTACGGATCATCTGTTATCATCCCTCATCTCAAGCTTAGTATCCTTTTCAGATACGAAACAGCATCATCTCTTTTTATCACCTTTTCAGGCACCTCAAATCCCTGTGTCCTGAGTCCTTCCATGATATAAGTAACCTCAGGCACTCGAAGACCGAATCTTTCAATCTCAGTATATTTTTCAAAAACGTTCTCAGGTGTGTCATCCATCACGATCCTTCCGTCATTCATCACCAGAACCCGCTTCACATGCTCAGCCACATCCTCCATACGATGTGTAATAAGAATGATCGTTATCCCCTCTTGATTCAATCGGTGCAAAAGCTCAAACACCGACTCCTGTCCCGCCTTATCAAGTCCCGCAGTCGGTTCGTCCAAAACCAGAACCTCCGGCTTCATCGCAAGAACTCCCGCTATCGCCACACGCCTTTTTTGTCCCCCTGAAAGCTCGAGAGGAGAAACATCCAAAAGATCCTCTCCGATCCCCACAGCCTTCAACGCTTCAAAGGACCTTAACTCCACCTGAAGCTCATCAATCCCCTGATTGCTCGGTCCAAACTGCACATCCTTGATCACCGTGCTCTCAAACAGCTGGTGCTCGGGATATTGAAAAACCATCCCTACGCGCCCTCTGAGTGCGGCTCTCTTATAATCCTTGTCCCAAATATCCTCACCGTTCACATATATCCCACCATAGCTCGGCTTCAAAAGTCCGTTAAGCATTTTCACTAATGTTGACTTTCCGCTTCCTGTCTTTCCGATTATCCCTATAAACTCACCCTGATCAATGCGCACACTAACCCCGGCCAACGCATGCTTCTCATACGTCGTCCCCTCGTCATAAATATAAGATACTTCGTTTAGTAGTATATCCACACAAAACCTCCAACATAACAGGCCCGATTAGGGTAGTTTTGCTTTTTCAGGGTGGGGGATGTGTCTTTAACGTCGTTGCGCAGCATGTGTCTTTTACATGCGTGCAACGTGACGTTAAAGAAAAAAGCGCAAGCGTGCCCCCACCGAAAAACAAAAGCTACCCGTAAAGGGCCGTCTGTATGGTTGTAACCAATTCATCAGAAGTAAGCGCTACCGGCAGTCCCAGCTCACGTGAAATACTCACACTCGTCGGCACGGAAAGTCCCATCTCATCAAGCCACTCTGCCTCGGAAAAAACCTCCCTCGGGCTCCCACTAAGTACGAGTTCCCCCTCATCCATCACTAATACCGTATCAGCTCCCACGACCTCCTCGGAAAAATGAGTGATCCAAATAACCGTTATGCCCTCCTCCGTATTCAGTCGTCTGACCTCTCTGAGCACTTCTTCGCGTCCTGCTGGATCAAGCATAGCCGTCGACTCATCAAAGACCATACACTTCGGTTTCATCGCGAGCACTCCTGCGATAGCCACTCTGGCCTTCTGTCCTCCCGATAAACGCATCGGAGACACCGTAGCCGACTCACTCATCCCTACCATCATCAGCGCCTCATCTACGCGAGATCTGAGCTCATCTTGAGCTACACCCAGATTCTCCGGTCCGAAGGCGACATCATCCTCAACCATATCGTGCACTATCTGATTGTCAGGATTCTGAAAGATCATCCCAACAAGACTTCTCACCTCAAAGGTCATTTTTCCGTCGGACGTATCGATACCGTCAACAAAAACAGTCCCCTCTTCAGGTATCAGCAGTGCATTCAGATGCTTTGCGAGAGTGGATTTGCCGGATCCGTTCGCACCGATGATCCCGACAAACTGTCCTGCTTCAATGCGAAAAGAGACAGCGTTTAACGCTGTCTCCACCGCTACTACCTCGTCGTGATCATCGCGACGGATATATTCGTATTTTATATCCTGCGCCTCAATCATGGGCAATATACCTCATACGAGTTAATTATACGAGTTCGATAACAACTTCCATAGCTGCATCACCCTTACGTGGTCCAATCTTTACGATACGGGTGTAACCGCCGTTGCGGTTTGCATACTTAGGAGCGATCTCATCGAAAAGCTTGTTTGTAAGGTCGATCTCCTTAGTCCTCTTTTTACGTCCTGAAGTCTCAGTCGGAACCTCAGTAACCTTGTAAAGAACTTTATTCATCTGACGACGTGCATGAAGACGTGACGGAGCATCCTTCTTGATCTCCTTGCTTACTGTATCGTAAACAGTTACCTTCTTGCCGTCCTTCTCTTCCTTAACGCGCTTTCCGTCAACATCTTTCTTCGGAACCTTCTGCTCTACAGTCACGGTCTCGAAGTTGTCCTTCTCACGAACTGCCATAGCGATAAGGTTCTCGGCGATCTTGCGGATCTCTTTAGCCTTTGCCTCTGTAGTCACGATACGTCCGTGATAGATCAGGTTTGTAACCTGGCCGCGAAGCAACGCTTTTCTCTGACTTGACGTTCTGCCGAGTTTTCTATAACCAGCCATTATTTTTACCTCCATTCAATTTGAATCAATCTCCGTCTGAAAGAGACAGTCCAAGTTCTTTCAGCTTTGCAACTACCTCATCCAAGGACTTGCGTCCGAGGTTACGTACCTTCATCATCTCATCGGTAGTCTTGTTTGTAAGCTCCTCTACCGTCTTAATGTTGGCACGCATCAGACAGTTGTACGAACGAACGGAAAGCTCGAGCTCATCGATGCTCATATCCATAACCTTCTTAGTATCGTCCGCGTTAGGCTCAACGATAACCTCTGCATTCTTTGCCTTCTCGGAAAGATCGATGAAGGACTTCAGATGCTCACTCATTACCTTTGCTGCAAGGCTCACTGCCTCGTCCGGTGCGAGTGTACCGTTGGTGAATACATCAAGTGTCAGTTTATCAAAGTCAGTGATATGACCGACACGGGTATCCTCTACCTTGATGTTTACACGCTCGATAGGTGTGTAGATGGAGTCGATGGCGATCGCATCCACGTCGAGCTGCTCATTTTTCTTATTCTTATCCGAGCTGACATAACCGCGTCCGCTGGTCACTGTCATCTCGATATAAAGCTTGGCATCACTGCCGTTCAATGTAGCGATCAACTGATCCTCGTTGATGATCTCGATATCCGAGCTCTTCTTGATATCAGCAGCTGTCACTACACCCTCGCCCTGCGCATCAACATAAATTGTGACAGGAACACTCGGGTCCTCTGCATTGTTTTTGATCGCAAGATTCTTGATGTTCATCACGATCTCGGTCACATCTTCCTTAACTCCCGGGATTGATGAAAACTCATGAACCACACCGTCTACCTTGATGCTTGATACTGCAGCACCCGGCAAGGATGAAAGCATGATCCTGCGAAGTGAGTTACCCAGAGTCGTGCCGTATCCACGCTCCAAAGGCTCTACGACAAAACGACCAAACTTGTGATCCTCTGAAATCTCAACAATGTCAATTTTTGGTTTATTAAATTCAAACACGTAGGTACCCCCTTATCAGACAAAGGATTATTTCGAGTACAACTCGACAATCAACACGTCATTAACCGGTACATCGATTTCCGTTCTGGTCGGATACTCCTTGACCTCTCCGGAAAGTGCTTCAGGATTTGACTCAAGCCATGCAGGAACGAGTCTTCCCTTAGTTACCTCGAGGATCTCCTTATAACGGGGACCACCCTTATGTTTTTCTTTGATCTCGATCACATCACCCTTCTTGAGTGAGTATGAAGGAACGTTTACACATTTACCATTTACAAGTACGTGCTTATGATCAACGATCTGTCTTGCCTCTTTTCTCGTTCTGGCAAAGCCGAGACGGAAAAGAACGTTGTCAAGACGAAGCTCAAGTAAGATCATCAGGTTATCACCTGTCGTACCCCACTTAGCCTTCTGTGCACGAGCAAAGTAGTTACGGAACGGCTTCTCAAGAACACCGTAGATGAACTTTGCCTTCTGCTTCTCACGAAGCTGCTGTCCGTACTCGGAAAGCTTCTTTCCCTGACGGGCATTTCTCTTTGATTTTTTATCGATTCCAAGATATACAGGATCAAGATCCAGTGAACGACATCTCTTAAGAACCGGTGTCATATCTCTAGCCATTATTAAACCCTCCTTCTCTTCGGCGGTCTGCAACCGTTGTGCGGTACCGGTGTTACGTCGCGGATACTTGTTACCTCGATTCCGCATGCCTGGATAGCGCGGATCGCTGCCTCGCGTCCTGATCCCGGTCCCTTAACCATAACCTCAACAGTCTTTAAACCATGAGGGAGAGCTGCCTTTGCAGCAGTCTCTGCTGCCATCTGTGCCGCATAAGGTGTGGACTTCTTGCTTCCTCTGAAACCAAGTCCGCCGGCACTTGCCCATGAGATCGCATTACCTTCCATGTCGGTCAGCGTTACGATCGTATTGTTAAACGATGCCTGAATATGAGCCTGTCCACGGTCTATATTCTTCTTGGCACGCTTTTTAGTTGATTTTTTCGCAACCTGCTTAGCCATTTATCTTACCTCCATTACTTTTTCTTGTTCGCAACAGTACGTTTTGGTCCCTTGCGAGTACGAGCATTGGTCTTTGTCTTCTGGCCACGGACCGGAAGTCCCTTTCTGTGACGGATACCGCGATAGCATCCAATCTCCTGAAGACGCTTGATGTTCAGAGCTACCTCTCTACGGAGATCACCCTCAACAACCTGAGTGTCCTCGATGACTTTACGGATCTTGTCCACGTCATCGTCTGAGAGATCCTTACAACGGATGTCCGGATCCACACCGGCCTCCTTAAGGATTCTCTTTGAGCTCGAAAGACCAATACCATAAATATAGGTAAGACCTATCTCTACGCGTTTTTCTCTCGGTAAATCTACACCGCTAATACGAGCCATGTGTTTTCCTCTCTTTCCTTCTGAAAAATGTTAATAAGTTGCCTTAAACCGCGTCGCCTTTATAAAAATACAAAGACTGGGAAATAATCCTGGAGTAAAAATACCCCCGCGGTATCATGATATCCGCAGATATCATAACACAAAAAGCATCATGTATATGATAGGAATGAAAGAATGACTCAGTCATTCTTTCGTAAACTCCCGAACTCTGTTCGGTGATCTCACGCTTTGGTCTTTTCAAAGCGTCGAGATCATGGAGTTTACTCATCCCTGACGCTGCTTGTGTTTCGGGTTCTCACAGATGATTCTGATACGACCCTTTCTTTTGATCACCTTGCATTTTTCGCAAATCGGCTTAACTGACGATCTGACTTTCATGAGTGACCTCCTTTCCTAATGAACTCTTCGAGTTCATTTATCGCGCCACACAATGCGACCTTTTGTAAGGTCGTATGGTGAAAGCTCCAATGTTACTTTGTCACCCGGCAAAATGCGGATGTAGTTCATACGAAGCTTCCCGCTGATGTGGGCGAGAACCTTGTGCCCATTCTCAAGTTCAACCTGGAACATTGCATTCGGAAGCTTCTCGATAACGGTTCCTTCGATCTCGATCATATCTGATTTTGACATAATGACCTTCTTTCTTAGCCCAGAATGCCTACGATAGCATCAAAGACATCTTTCAAATCTACGGTTCCGTCTACCTCTTTCAGTATTCCCTCTTTGTTGTAATAATCAATAAGAGGCTGTGTCTGCTCGTGATATACCTTGAGGCGGTCAGCAACTACCTCCGGCTTATCATCATCACGCAGTGTGAGCTGTCCGCCACAAGCGTCGCAGACACCCTCAACCTTTGTAGGATTATACTTAACATGATATGTTCCGCCGCAGTTTACACAAGCACGACGACCGCTCATGCGGTTTACGATGTTCTCATCGGGAACCTCAACGTCGATAGCATAGTCAAGCTTCTCACCACGGGCATTAAGCGCATTGGTCAGAGCCTCTGCCTGCGGAATGGTACGTGGAAAACCATCAAGTACATAACCGTTTTTAGCATCATCCTGAGCTATACGATCTACAACAAGATCACATGTAAGCTCATCAGGAACAAGCTTACCCTCGTCCATATAAGCCTTAGCTTTCTTTCCGAGTTCTGTTCCCTCTTTGATGTTTGCTCTGAAAATATCTCCTGTAGAAATGTGTGGTATATCATACTTTTCAGAGATCATCTTAGCCTGAGTACCTTTACCCGCACCGGGTGCACCTAACATAACTATCTTCATACATACCCTCCATTGATAATAATACTTATCAAATGACAACAACTACCTGTTTAAGTATCAAGCGTCGACGGCAGGAGTTTTCTCACAGCGAGCTGGCGTAGCCACTGAGTCAAACGAACTGTCCCAGTTCGTTAAGAAAAGCTCCGACCGCGTCCGACGCGTCACAAGATCAGTCTCCCAAGAAACCTTTGTAATGTCTCACGAGCACGAGAGATTCTATCTGCTTCACCGTCTCGATGATGACACCGACCACGATGATAAGTGATGTACCTGAGAAGGATACATCTGCTCCAAACGCACCCGAGAAGAATATCGGAAGTACGCAGACGATACACATACCGATCGCACCGATAAAGATGATACTGTTCAGTACGGTAGTCAGATACTCTGTCGTCGGTTTACCCGGACGGATACCCGGGATAAATCCACCCTGTCTCTTCATGTTGTTGGAGATCTCCAACGGATTGAATGTAACAGAAGTGTAAAAATATGCAAAGAATATAACCAGTACGATATAGATCAAAAGACCAAGAGTATATTTAAACTCTGACCAGCTTCCGATCTTACACCAGTCAGACTGGTTACATACCGTCAAAAACTTCTGGAACAATGTAGCTCCCGGACCGGTCTTCGGGGTGATACCCGCGAAGCTCGCAATGATAACCGGTAAGCTCATCATTGAACTTGCGAAGATTACAGGGATAACTCCGGCTGTATTTACCTTGAGCGGAATATGAGAAGCGTTGCCGCCTGTCATTTTGTTACCCTGAATCTTTTTAGCATACTGAACCGGAATCCTACGCTCGCCGTCCTGCAGCCAAACGATAAACACATACATCGCTACGATGACACCAACGATGATCACTCCTGCCACGATAGCATTTGTGATATTGGATGCACCTGCGATATAGGTCTTGTAAAGACCTGACAGATCTGACGGGATACGTGCTACGATATTTACAAGAAGCACGATTGAGATACCGTTTCCGACACCCTTTTCCGTGATCTGCTCACCGAGCCACATAAGAAATGCTGCACCGGCTGTAAGAGCTGCTACTGCAACAACAAGTCCTGTAAAGCCCATATCTGCCTTGAACAGTCCCTGATTGCGGAAACCGATAACGATCGCAACACCCTCGATTATCGCCAAAACGATTGAAAGATAACGGGTGTATTCGTTAATCTTTTTACGACCGTCCTCTCCGTCCTTCTGCATCTCCTCAAGACGCGGGATCGCGATAGTGAGAAGCTGAAGGATGATCGATGCCGTGATGTAAGGTGTGATGTTCAACGCGAAGATAGACATACGCGAGAATGAACCACCGGTCATGACATCAAGGAGTCCCAGCGATTTGTTGCTGTCGAATATCTCCTTCATGAAGTCTACGTTTGCGCCCGGAACAGGAATGTTACATCCGATACGGATAATAACGATCGCTACCAGCACATATAAAAGCTTCATGCGGATTTCTTTGGTCTTTAACGCATTTTGAATGGTCTCAAACATTAGATCACCTCTGCTTTTCCACCGGCAGCCTCAATCTTCTCTGCTGCACTCTTTGAGAAAGCGTTCACTTTCACAGTTAATTTTTTCTGAAGCTCACCGTTTCCGAGAATCTTTACGCCATCCTTAGGATTGCTTACGATACCCTTCTCGATAAGAGCCTTAACAGTAACCTCTGCACCATCATCAAAGGCATTCAGACGACCAACACCGATTCCGATGATCTCTTTGGAATTGATGTTGTTGAAGCCTCTCTTCGGAAGACGGCGATACAGCGGAAGCTGTCCACCCTCGAATCCGAGTCTCGGTGCTCCGGAACGAGCCTTCTGGCCTTTATGTCCCTTACCGGCAGTCTTTCCGTTGCCGGATCCGTGACCACGTCCGCGGCGGAAGGTGTTATCATGCTTTGCGCCTTCAGCCGGCGATAAATTACTTAAGTTCGGAGTTTGCCTCCTAACTAATTTAAGCAAGTAGGTTTGAGCACTGCTCAAACCGGGGCGTAAACGATGTTTACGCTTATGCCTCCTCAACTTTAACCAGGTGTCTAACCTGATCGATCATTCCGCGAACTGCCGGGTTATCCGGCATTTCAACAGTTTTATTCAGCTTACGGAGTCCCATAGCCTCGACAGTCTTGCGGTGCTTGGGGACAGCTCCGATAGGCGATTTCACAAGTGTGATTTTTAAATTAGCCATTTTTTAAATCCTCCATTTTTAGGTCTTGGAAACAAAATGCTTTATGATCAACCCAAAACCTCATCCACTGACAGACCGCGAAGTCTTGCGACCTCCTCAGGTGTTTTAAGTCCACGAAGACCTTCGATCGTAGCAAGTACGACGTTCTGCTTGTTACGTGAACCAAGTGACTTTGTACGGATGTTCTTGAATCCTGCAAGCTCAAGGACCGCACGTGCCGGACCTCCGGCGATGATACCGGTACCTTCCGGGCTTCTCTTCATAAGCACGTTTGCGCTTCCGAAGTTTCCGATGTTGTCATGCGGGATTGACTTGTTCTCATCAAGCGGAACAGTGATCATGCTCTTGATCGCTGCTTCCTTACCCTTACGAATTGCCTCAGGGATCTCAGTAGCCTTACCAAGTCCTGCTCCGACACGGCCGTTTTTATCACCTACTACCACAAGAGCGGTAAAGCGCATGTTACGTCCACCCTTTACAACCTTTGTGACACGCTTGATCGTAACGACGGTATCTTCGAATTCGTTTTCTTCTTCATTTCTGTTATCACGATTATCTCGTCTCATATTATACTAACCTCCATTAGAATTCCAGACCGGCTTCTCTTGCGGCCTCTGCCAATGCTTTAACCTTGCCCTGATAAATGTATCCTCCGCGATCGAATACTACTGTCTTGATTCCGTTATCAAGAGCTTTCTTCGCGATTACCTCACCGAGCTTTTTAGCAGCTTCCACATTGTTGGTCTTCTCAAGCCCTTTGCTTACGTCCGCCTGGGTCGTAGAGGCTGAAACGATCGTGTTGCCTGCTTCATCATCGATTACCTGTGCATACATGTGATTGTTGCTGCGGAATACAGCCAGACGCGGCTTCGAAGGAGTCCCTGCTAAACGGCTGCGGATGCGTCTGTGCTTGTTCTGACGAACTTCACTTCTTGCTGTCTTTTTTACCATTTTCGTTCACTCCTTTCCTTACTTACCGGTCTTTCCAGCCTTGCGGCGGATCACTTCGTAATCATACTTGATACCCTTGCCCTTATACGGCTCCGGCGGTCTCTTCTCACGGATCTCGGCTGCATACTGTCCAACCTTCTCCTTATCGATTCCCTTAACGATGATCAGGTTCTGACCATCAACGGTAACCTCGACACCTTCCGGATCCTCCATCTCAACCGGATGAGAATATCCGAGCGAAAGGGTAAGCTTCTTTCCCTGCTTAGCTGCACGATAACCGACACCGTTTACCTCAAGACGCTTCTCATAACCTTCGGTAACACCAACGATCATGTTGTTGATAAGCGTTCTGGTCAGTCCGTGCAAAGACTTCATTTTCTTGAGATCGTTCGGACGAGTTACTTTGATCTCCTCGCCGTCTCTCTCGATTTTCATCTCGGCCGGAAGGACTCTCTTAAGCTCGCCCTTCGGACCTTTTACAGTCACCTGATTATTTTCTGCAATATCAACCGTTACACCGGCCGGTACCGCGATAGGCATTCTTCCAATTCGTGACATGCCGTTATCCTCCTATTTTCTTACCATACGAAGGCGAGTACTTCACCGCCGACGTTCTGCTTACGTGCTTCCTTATCTGTGAGAACTCCCTTGTTTGTGGAGATGATGGCGATACCAAGTCCGCCAAGCACCTTCGGCAGCTCGTCCGTGTTTGCGTAAACACGAAGTCCCGGCTTTGAAATTCTCTTAAGTCCAGAGATGATCTTTTCATTTTTATCCTTACCATACTTCATGGTTACGCGGATAGTTGAAAAACCTTTCTCATCCTGTACTATCTCATAATCTTTGATATAACCCTCTTTTTTGAGGATCTCTGCGATAGAAACCTTCATCTTTGAAGAAGGGATATCTACCGAGTCATGCTTTGCTGTATTCGCATTGCGGATTCTTGTCAGCATATCCGCGATCGGATCACTCATAGTCATGATACAAATACCTCCTTCTTACCAGCTTGACTTCTTAACTCCCGGAATCTGACCTTTGTATGCCAGCTCACGGAAGCAGATTCTGCAAATACCATATTTTCTCAGATACCCGTGTGGGCGTCCACACAGCTTGCAACGTGTATAAGCGCGGGTTGAAAACTTCGGCTTACGCTGCTGCTTTATTTTCATCGCTGTTTTTGCCATGATTTTCCTCCATTCTCTGTTATCACTTCTTGAACGGCATACCGAACTGTGTGAGAAGCTCTCTTGCTTCCTCGTCGGTCTTAGCCGTCGTAACGAAGATGATATCCATTCCTCTGACCTTGTCCACCTTGTCATACTCGATCTCCGGGAAGATCAGCTGCTCTTTGATTCCAAGTGCATAGTTACCACGACCGTCAAATGCGTTCGGGTTTACACCACGGAAGTCGCGGACACGCGGAAGTGCGAGATTGATCAGACGATCTGCAAACTCATACATTTTCTCACCGCGAAGTGTTACCTTACAGCCGATAGCCTGTCCCTCACGAAGACGAAAGTTAGCGACTGACTTCTTTGCGCGACATACAACTGCCTTCTGACCTGAGATGATCTCTAAGTCGCTGATGGCGGAATCAAGAACCTTGGAGTTCTCCTTGGCCTCACCTACACCCATATTGATGACGATCTTCTCGAGCTTCGGTACCTGCATTACATTTTTGTATTCGAACTTTTTCATCATAGCGTCGACGATTTCCTTGTCGAACTGTTCTCTTAATCTTGACACAGTATTACCTCCTCTCTATCAATCGATCAGGGCGCCGGTGGCCTTAGCATAACGAACCTTGTTTCCGTTTTCCTCACGGAAGCCTACGCGGGTTGTCTTACCCTCTACAACGAGCATCACGTTGGAGATGTCGAAGAATCTCTCCTCCTCGATGATACCACCCTTTGTATTTGACTGGTTCGGCTTAACATGCATTGTAGCCTTGTTTACGCCTTCTACTTTTACCTTGCCATCCTTAACCTCGATGACCTTACCTTCTTTACCCTTATCGACACCGGTGATAACGCGAACGGTGTCATTTTTCTTGATCTTTGACGTTGCCATAACGCGTTCCTCCTTATAATACTTCCGGTGCGAGTGATACTATCTTCATGAACTGCTTGTCACGAAGCTCTCTTGCTACCGGTCCAAAAATACGAGTTCCTCTCGGTGTCTTGTCCTCTTTGATGATAACTGCAGCGTTCTCATCAAAACGGATGTATGAACCATCCGGACGACGGATCTGCTTTACGGTACGTACTACAACCGCTTTAACCACATCGCCCTTTTTCACAACACCACCCGGTGTTGCATCCTTGACTGTGGCAACAATGATGTCACCTACAGCGGCATATCTTCTTACTGAACCGCCAAGAACACGGATACAAAGAAGTTCCTTTGCACCGGTATTGTCAGCAACCTTCAGTCTGGTTTCCTGCTGTACCATTTTCTTTCCTCCTATATTTTACCTACCAAACATTTCGAAGGTATAATTACTTAGCCTTCTCGATGATCTCAACGAGACGCCATCTCTTGTCCTTCGAAAGAGGTCTTGTCTCCATCACGCGCACGCGATCTCCAATACCTGCCTGATTCTCCTCATCGTGAGCCTTCAGTTTGTAGGTTCTCTTCATGATCTTTCCATAAAGAGGATGTTTAACGTTATCTACTACCGCAACCGTGATAGTCTTGTCCATCTTATCTGAGACAACCTTACCGGTACGTGTTTTTCTAAGATTTCTTTCCACGATACGTTACCTCCTTACGCCTGTGCGCGCTGAGTCTCGTTCAGCACGGTCTGTATACGGGCAATGTTTCTTCTAACTTCTTTAATTCTGCTTGTGTTATCAAGCTGATTGGTTGCGTTCTGGAATCTCAAGTTGAAAAGCTCCTTCTTTGCTGCGGTCAGCTCATCTGTGAGCTCCTCTATACTCATTCCCTTGAGGTTGTTTGTAAAATCCTTACTTTTCACTTCCCGCACCTCCTTCCAGATCTGCCTTTGCTACTATCTTGCACTTTACGGGAAGCTTGTGCATTGCGAGACGAAGAGCCTCTCTTGCAACATCCTCAGGAACGCCTGCGATCTCAAACATCACGCGTCCCGGCTTAACTACAGCTACCCAGTACTCAAGAGCACCTTTACCTTTACCCATTCGGGTCTCAGCCGGAGTCTTTGTTACCGGCTTATCCGGGAAAATCTTGATCCAAACTTTACCACCACGCTTGGTGTAACGTGTCATAGCGATACGGGCTGCCTCGATCTGATTTGACTTGATCCAGTGCGGCTCCATAGCCACGAGTCCGAACTCACCGTAAGTGATCTTATTACCACGTAAAGCCTTTCCTCTCATTGAACCACGGAACTGCTTACGACGCTTTACTCTCTTTGGCATTAACATTACTTATCACTCCCTTCCTTCTGCTTTTTCTTATTATCCTTAGTCGGAAGGACCTCTCCATGGTAGATCCATGTCTTGACACCGATCTTTCCATAGGTCGTATCTGCCTCTGCAAAACCATAGTCGATATCTGCACGCAGTGTCTGAAGAGGAATATTTCCCTCTGAGTAGAACTCCGTACGAGCCATATCGGCACCACCGAGACGTCCTGAAACGGATGTCTTGATACCCTTTGCTCCTGCCTTCATCGCACGGCCCATGCAGGACTTCATCGCACGACGGAAGGAGATACGGCGCTCAAGCTGCTCTGCGATATTCTCGGCTACGAGCTGTGCATCACAATCTGCCTTCTTAACTTCCTTGATATCAACAAGTACTTTCTTTGTTGAGTATGCGCTAAGCTCAGCCTTGAGCTTCTCGATCTCAGCACCGCCCTTACCGATAACAACACCCGGCTTAGCGGTAAATACCAGAACTCTTACACGATCTGTCGAACGCTCGATCTCGATCTTGGAGATCCCGGCACTGTACAAACGTTTCTTTAAAAACTCACGGATCTTGTAGTCCTCTACGAGATTATCGGAGAAATCCTTTCCGTCTGCATACCATCTTGAATCCCAATCCTTGATGATACCGACTCTTAAGCCGTGAGGATTTACCTTCTGTCCCATCTTGATCTCCTTTCTTATCTCTCATTCAGTATAATCGTGATATGGCATGTTCTCTTCTCGATACGATAAGCCATTCCACGAGCTCTTGGTCTGATACGTTTCATCGTTGTAGCCTTTCCTGCAAAACACTCATCTACGTAGAGGTTTTCCGGATCAAGGCCGTTGTTATTCTCTGCATTAGCGATGGCAGACTTTAAAAGCTTACCGATCACTGTTGATGCATATCTCGGATTGTATGCTAAGATCGCCTGAGCGGTCATAACATCTTTTCCGCGGATAGAAGCCAGAACATACTCTGCTTTCTGTGCCGACATACGGGCAAAACGAAGCTTCGCATACGGTCTGGTCTCTCTATTCTCTTGGTTTCTCTCTTTTTTTATCTGTGTTCTATGTCCCTTAGCCACTGTAGAGACCTCCTTTCAAAAATGTAACTATTGAAACTAGCGTTTCTTTTCGTCCTTGCCATGTCCGCGGTAAGTTCTTGTAGCAACGAACTCACCAAGCTTGTGACCTACCATGTCCTCAGTGATATATACCGGAACATGCTTTCTTCCGTCATGAACGGCGATCGTATGACCAACCCATGCCGGGAAGATGGTGGAACGACGTGACCAGGTTTTGATCACAGATTTATCTCCGGACTCGTTCATCGCGTCAATCTTCTTAAGAAGAGACTGATCAGCGAAAGGTCCTTTCTTTAATGAACGTGACATATGATATCCTCCATTCTATCCAACCTGATCATCACTTAGCAAGAGCCTTGCCGTCTCTACGACGGATGATCATCTTATTAGACTGCTTGTTCTTTTTACGGGTCTTATAACCGAGTGCCGGTTTACCCCAAGGTGTGCACGGTCCCGGACGACCTACCGGTGCCTTACCCTCACCACCACCATGCGGATGGTCGTTCGGGTTCATGACTGAACCGCGGACTGTCGGGCGGATACCCATATGACGTTTTCTACCTGCCTTACCGATGTTAACAAGGTTGTGCTCACCGTTACCGATAACTCCGATTGTTGCGCGGCACACGATCGGTACCATACGCATCTCTCCGGACGGCATACGAAGGATCGCATACTTACCTTCCTTAGCCATCAGCTGTGCTGAGGTTCCTGCTGCACGGACGAGCTGTCCGCCGTGTCCCGGATACATCTCGATGTTGTGTACCTGAGTACCAACCGGCATATCCTTCATCTCCATGCAGTTACCTACGCGGATCTCCGCGCCTTCACCGTTCATCAGCACGTCGCCTACCTTTAAGCCTGCCGGTGCGATGATGTATCTCTTCTCACCGTCTGCATATGAAAGAAGTGCGATGTTTGCTGTACGGTTGGGATCATACTCGATGCTCTTTACTGTAGCAGGGATCCCGTCTTTATTTCTCTTGAAATCGATTATTCTGTATTTCCTTCGACTACCGCCGCCGCGATGACGTACAGTGATCTTTCCCTGTGCGTTTCTACCTGCATGCTTCTTGAGAGGAGCAAGGAGGCTTTTCTCCGGCGTATCGGTTGTGATCTCAGCGAAATCATAACCCGTCATATTTCTTCTCGAAGGGGTATATGGGTTATAGCTTCTGATTCCCATGACTGTTCTCCTTTCCGTCTATCATAAACCTTCAAAAATCTCGATGTCAGCGCTTTCCTCTGTAAGCCATACGATTGCCTTTTTGCGTTTTGCTGTCTGGCCCTCTGTACGACCGCGGCGCTTGCTTTTACCGGATACGTTCATGGTGTTTACCTTGGCAACCTCTGTGCCCGGGAACATTTTTTCAACCGCATCCTTGATCATCGTCTTAGTTGCTTCTGTATGTACATAGAATGTATATTTCTTGTAATCCATGCCCTCCATCGAGCTCTCGGTGATGACCGGCTTCAGGATCACGTCATAATACTTGATATCAGCCATTATGCATACACCTCCTCGATCGCTTTGATTGCATTCTTCTCGATCACGAGCGCGTCATACTTAAGAATGTCATATACGTTAAGTCCGCTTGTGACATCTACCTTTCCGGCATCCTTGTCTTCCTGACGAAGGAAGTAGGTGCTTCTTACACCCTGGATGTTTTTAGCGGAGAGCGCTGCATTTTTCTGAGCATCGCTTGGTGCTGCCTGTCCGTCTCCACCGAGTACGATGAACGCTTTACCTGCTCCCATCTTTGTGAGAAGCTCGTTCATGATCTTTGTCTTCGGTGCGTCGAACTTAAACTCGTCAACCACATACAGCTGTGAATCCTTAACCTTTGCAGAAAGGGCAGCCTTGAGTGCAGCCTCCTTCTCCTTTTTGTTCATCTTGAAGCTGTAGTCACGCGGAGTCGGTGCGAATACCACGCCACCGCCTGTCCACTGTGGTGCACGGATGGAACCCTGTCTTGCATGTCCGGTTCCCTTCTGTCTCCAAGGCTTACGACCACCGCCGCGTACTTCGGAGCGTGTCTTTGCCTTCTGTGTACCCTGGCGCTTGTTGGCCAGCTGCAGAACAACTGCTTTGTGAAGCAGATGCTCATTGATCGGAGCGGCGAATACGGAGTCGTTTACATCCATCTTCTCGACTTCTTTGCCGTCCATATTGTAAACAGATACGCTTGCCATCTGTCTTTCCTCCTTTTTTCTTTTCTTCTTATTCTATATGATATTATGCATTGGCTTTGACAGCCTCTTTAACGATGACTGTTGACTTCTTCGGTCCCGGTACGGCACCCTTTATCAGAAGCAGTCCCTCCTCAGCGTCAACGCGGACGATCTGGAGATTCTGGATGGTTACGTTTACCGAACCCATCTGACCCGGCATCTTCTTGCCTTTGAATACCTTACTCGGATCTGAAGCCGAACCGTTTGATCCTGCATGACGATGGAACTTTGAACCGTGTCCCATAGGTCCTCTGGACTGACCGTGACGCTTGATGGCACCCTGGAAGCCCTTACCCTTTGTCTTTGCGGAAACATCAACCATGTCACCTGCTTCAAATATGTCTGCTTTGATCTCCTGACCCGGTGTAAACTCCTCTGCGTTCTCAAACTTGAACTCTGTCAGGAATCTCTTATTTTCTACACCTGCTTTTGCGAGATGTCCCTTTACCGGCTTTGTAACCAGCTTCTCTCTGATATCGCCGTAAGCGACCTGTACTGCTGAGTAACCGTCGTTCTCCTCAGTCTTTACCTGAGTAACGAATACCGGACCTGCCTTGAGGACTGTTACCGGTGTCATCACTCCGTTCTCGTCGTAAACCTGTGTCATTCCAATCTTTGTTGCTACGATAGCCTTTTTCATTTTTGTTTCCTCCTAATTAAATACTTGTTCCGAACTTCTTCCCTTCCCTCAGGCGGAAAACTGTTTGTTTTCACTGGGGCGCTATGTACGGGCCGAAGCTTTCTTTCCTTATGGAATTACTTTTTCATCTGAATGTCGATGGCAACTCCTGCCGGAAGATCTACTTTTGAAAGTGCATCTACCGTTTTCTGTGTCGGGCTGAGCACATCGATAAGTCTCTTATGTGTTCTCTGCTCGAACTGCTCACGCGAGTCCTTATACTTGTGAACCGCTCTGAGGATGGTGATGACTTCCTTCTCGGTGGGGAGAGGGATGGGGCCGGATACTTCGGCGCCGGTCTTCTTTGCGGTTTCTACGATGCGCTCAGCGCTCTGGTCGAGAGCTGCGTGGTCGTAAGCCTTGAGTCTGATTCTGATCTTCTGACTGCTCATTAAAATTTCCTCCTGTTTGCTTGATTGCGGATCTGTGTCCGCGGTTTGTTTCGTACATTTTCGCTATTCTGTACGAGGTTGTTCCTGGCGGCTTTTGCCTGAGTTTCAAGGGTTTGCGGCGTTTTGTATTTCGGTACACGCAGCCGTGTGTTTCTAAATTCTCACCTCAAAACAAAAGCGCGAGAACGCCTTCGTCCGCCTCAGAGGGCGGGCAATTCTCGGCAGAAATTACCAGATGGCTCTGCAACTTTCTGCTTCTCCGCCGGGCAGTTTCAAGGCTTTTCGGCCTTTTACCCGCCCAAAGCAAGCCCTATTAATATACAACAAAGCGCGGAGGCTTGCAAGCAGTTTTTTAAAGAAATCCAAAAAATTTTTAAAAAATTTCAAACCCCCCAAAAGCGCTTATTTTAAGGCTTTCGGGGGTTTATGCAGCAGGTGCATAACGCCGATCGGTCGACAACTTATCCGGGCGTTTCATTTCTTTCTACAGATAGGGGGTCACCTTCCGGTGACCCCACCATATCTTGCGTTTTATTCGGTTTCTTCCGCCGTTTCTTCCTTGATGATCCCCATGTCGTAGCGATCCAGCAGGGAGGATAC
>ONKC01000100.1 GCA_900318295.1 uncultured Eubacteriales bacterium | reverse complement strand
ACATCATACCTCATACCTATCCAAAGGTAAAGGGGTATGAGGAAGTGATAAAGACCTTGGAGAGGGTCTCTAAACACTACTACTATATAATACGAGGAGGGCAACCAATGAGATCGGAGAAAACGGGAAAAGAAGTAACTATTTTTCTTGAGGGACGTATTGATACCAACAATGCATCTCAGATTGATGAAGAAATCCAGAGAATCCTTTCCGAGAACGAGGGGACAAATCCGGTTTTTGATGCCTCAGAGCTTGTCTACATTTCAAGTGCCGGTCTTCGCGTACTTATGAAGGTAAAAAAGAGTGTGGGAGCGGAGATTGCCGTTACCGAGGTTTCTCCTGAGGTTTATGACATTTTTGATACGACCGGGTTTACGGATCTTTTTGACGTCCAAAAGAGACTTCGAGAGATCAGTGTTGAAGGATGTGAAATGATCGGTGAAGGCGGAAACGGAGTTGTTTACCGACTGGATCCGGAAACTATAGCCAAGGTGTACTACGGAGAACGCAACAGTCTTGAGAAGATCCGCAAGAACAAAGAGGTTACCAAAAGCGTTTTTGTACAAGGGATCCCTTCGGCTATTGCGTTTGATGTTGTCAAAGTCGGAGAGGATTACGGAGTTGTATATGAGATGATCGATGCAAAGTCCATGCTCCAGGAACTGGGGTCTCATCCGGACGACTTAGACAGGTATGCAAATTTAATAGCGGATACACTCATCAAACTCCATCAGATCGAGTTGGAGCCGGGCTCTCTGCAGGATGCCAGGAACAATGCGCGAGCTGACATACGCGCCGCGGCGGATCGTGGCTACTACACCGAAGATGAGACGGCAAGGCTGATGAAGCTGATCGATGATATTCCGGAAAGAAACACTTTTATACACCAGGATTTTCATCCCGGAAATATAATGTATCAAAACGGGGAGATCGTTCTTATAGATGTCGAGGACTCCGGTTTGGGACATCCCATACTTGACCTGTCATCAATGCATCTGGTATATGTGACGGCTGCAAAGCACGGATGGGGAAAGATCAAGGGAGTCCTCGGACAAAAGGAATTTGCAAGGGTATGGGAAATCATCCTGGCGAAGTATTTTAATACATCGGATGAAAAAGAGCTCGAAGAGATAAACCGGATCATCGCGGGATATTCGCAGATAAAGTTTATCCGTGGTATAGCGACATCGCCAACAGTCCCGAATATGCTCAGGAAACCGGTGATAAGTAGGGCGAAGAAAAAGCTGTTTTCTACGATCGATACGCTTCATCCGATCCCATAGAAAAACTTGCGAAAAAGGGGCTTTTCTGTTATAAAAAAACCATAATAAGAAAGTCGAATTACGGTCGCATCCGTCGCAGACCTAAGGAAACTCTGATTCTAGTTGTGTATTTTTAGAACAGTGAGCAATCGAAAATGGGAATGAGGTGATTGATATGCAGGAACGCATGGATGTTATTGAAGCTTTGCGTGAGATTTGTTCTGCGTATTCAGATATACTGGGTGTTGTTATTCTGTTCGGATCATATTCAAGAGGCGAGCAGACAAAGGATTCAGATATTGATTTATACATTGAACCGAAGGATGCAGGTATGACAACCGCTAAGATGGGTGCCAATAAAAGATATAAAGAATTCAAATACGACCTATATGACAGTTTTCCGAATCAGTTTGATCTATTATCCTATGGTGGGAAGAGGGATATTGAGGCTATGAAAAAATCGCCGTTGTGGAAGCAGATTTCAAAGGATGGTGTTGTAATCTATGACCAAAGAGCAAAAGCAGTATAAGGGGTTGATTAAGGCTGATCTGAAGCTTGCTTTGGATAATTATGATGTAAACAACATAGATATTGATGTTCCATCCTATATACGGAATAAAGCAGATGTCATTACGCACTGGGAGGCAGAATGCCGGTATTATCCGGTTAGCGTTGTCAGAAGGGATACGATAAAGAAAGCATATGATATCATGAAAGAGCATTCATCATTCACTCCGATAAGCATGGGAAAAGCTGATTAAAGCTATAACTAACAGTCACCACAGTCTCTCTTCAACCTCACTTCTCATAAACAATTTACTCTTTGCTCCGGTTTTGACCGGACGAAGCTTATCACGTTTGACGAGGTCATCGATATTTTGCCGCGAACAATTCAAACGCTCGGCAGTTTGCGCCGTATCCAGAGTTTCGTGTTCTATGATAAGCCGCATATCATCATAGCTGATCATGTAGTCGGTCTTATTTATCTTTAACTCATAAAATGGTATCTCGCGCTCCTCATCCCAGCAAATACCGTAACCTCCTTCACTGACGTGAACCTTTGAAAAAACATCTGTCTCGCGAAGTATACGTGAAAACCTGGGATCTATACCAACGATAGAGTTTACATCCACAACGCAGGAAGTTCCGTCGATGAAAAATACCATAACCCTGTGTTCATGAAGCGGAAAAACAGACCTTACATGTCTTTCTCTGCGACGGATGATGTATTCCGGAAGATCTTTTTCGTGGATCTCCTCGACCATACAGTCATCCTGTGCACATCTCCCATCAGAGTACACCAGCATCCTGTATTCGTTATATGAATCCATCCCCTGATTTATCAGGATCTGTGCGATATTTTGTCGATCAGGCGGGATGATACGGTTTTGAACCCACTTCAGACTCCACTCCGCATCAACATACTCGATGCCGTGCTCGATATACCAGTCCATAATAGGTGGTGCATACCAGTAATCGAGTCCATCGGCAATCTCGATATAAAATCGATGCGTATTCTCAAAGTAGAATAAATATCCGAGATCACCCAGTTCCGGATAGTATTCATCACATATTCTGCAAATCTTCATAGACTTTCCACCTTGTTATGATCATATTCCATATGGCATCTTGCAGATAAACGGGTAGTACATTTTCCAAGCCGAAAAATAAAAACTCTCGATCTTTTATTGTAAGTTTTCTATTTGCCGGATTATGCTTGATCAACTTCAGATTGTCATATGCAGAAGAACTTCCAACAAAACACTGAATCCGTTTATCCTCCATAACATCGAATGCATCCACATCCCTTTTTGAAATGCATGTAAACAAAAGTGACAGACCATGATCATATAGCGGAGCAAGACGATCCTTCCTTGTGGTTGGATCCTTTAACACTTCTATATTTGCCCCATGTCTGTCTCTGTTTAGGATCAGATAATCGATGAGTAACATCTCATCAATCTCTTTTCTCCATCCCATGCGATCACAAAAGTCGATCGGTTTTTCTTTATCTTTTCTGTTCTTTTCATAAAAAATGTCAAATGCTATCTTTTTTTCACCTGGTTTTTTGAAATCATCCGAAGCACATACAAATGTATTATATGACTCACCCTCGATGATTACATCTGCCCGGATCAGACGGTACGGAACATGCGCCACATCAAACAGCGTAAGCAATCGGTCAGCGATTATTTCATTCACACTCTCATGACCGTATATACCCCTCTCTCGATCAAATGCCGAAAGTTTGTAGTAGACCTTTTTGCCGTCGAGTTCATCATATGCTTTTAAAAATGATCCCGCTGTCCCAGAGGAACGACGATATTTAGCCCAGATAAGATGTGTGAGATCCTGTTTTTCATGAGTAATCTTATCATCCATATAGATAACCTCCCACCCAACTATATCAAAAGGCTTGACATATGTCAAGCCTTGAGTTCATGAGGAAACGCCGCCAAAAAGACTGAAATGGACAACAATCTTCAGTTAAGAAAACTGTTGACTTCCGTCAACTGTGTAGTATAATATCACATAAGTAGCCTGCTACTTAAAAGCGTATACATAGGATGACATAAAGCTTATTTAGTCGCGAGGAAACTGCAAGATGACCGATACAAAATCAGACAACTATTATATTGGCTTGGTTGACAAGCTCGTTAAAGACAGAGATTTGCCCGATGAAGGGCTGATCTCTGTCCTTCTTTGTGATGCCCCGGGATTTAGTGAGCATATATCAAAAAAAGCAAGACAAGTAAGAGAAAAAATATACGGCAAGGATGTATATCTGCGCGGGTTGATAGAGTTTACAAACTACTGCAAAAACAACTGTAAATACTGCGGTATACGTAACGGAAATAAAAATGCCAAGAGATACCGCCTAAGCGAAGAAGATATCCTTTTGTGTACCGATATGGGCTATGAGCTTGGCTTTCGCACCTTTGTTTTGCAGGGCGGAGAGGATCCCTTTTTTGATGATGAGAAGATAGTTTCCATCGTTAAAAAAATAAAGCAGCACCATCCCGACACTGCAGTAACGCTTTCAATCGGAGAAAAAGAAAAAAACAGTTATCAAAGATTCTATGATGCAGGTGCCGACAGGTATCTCCTTCGTCATGAAACTGCGGACAAAGATCACTACGAGTCACTTCACCCGGAAAACATGTCGTTTGACCACAGGATGAACTGCCTAAAAGACTTAAAAGAGATCGGTTATCAGGTAGGTTGCGGAATGATGGTGGGTTCTCCCGGTCAAAGGCCGGAGCATCTGATAAAGGATCTGAGATTTATACAAAAGTTTAAACCTGAGATGGTCGGGATTGGGCCTTTTATCCCTCATCACGACACCGGATATGCAGACGATAATCCGGGATCTGTAGACATGACACTTCGCCTGCTGTCTGTCATCAGACTTATGCTGCCCGAGGTCCTCTTACCTGCTACCACGGCACTTGGTACATTGGATCCCAAAGGTCGGGAAAAAGGTATCGAGGCCGGAGCGAACGTGGTGATGCCAAACCTCTCACCAGTGGGTGTACGCGACAAATATCTTTTATATGACAACAAGATCTGTACCGGGGATGAGGCCGCAGAGTGCATCAGATGCATGTCTTTGCGGGTGGAAAAGACGGGATATCATGTCGTAGAAAGCAGGGGAGATCATATCAGTTTTATTCGCTGACGGCACATTTTTTTGTTGACGTATGAAGTGCACAATAGTATAATAAACGTTGGGGTTTTATGCAATAAATCTATCCAAATCAAATATGGAGGTAGACATAAATGAGATCTATTCGAGTAAAGATCATCGCAGCGATCCTGATCTGTGCGGTTCTCGGTGTGGGTATCGTAGGAGCTATCAGTATCGTGAATTCCGGAAACGTGGCAGTACAGGATGCCGAGGAAAAAATGAAAGCGGTCTGCGCCGAGCAGGCAGAAAAGGCCAACACTCTTATCTTAAAGATAGAGCAGTCGGTAAACACGCTTTCTGAGCTGGTTATGAAAAGAATTGATACCAATCAGTTCAGATCAGATAAAAAGTATGCCGACCAGCTTACACAGACTATAAAGGGAGACACGCTGACATTTGCGAACAATACTGAAGGTGCGATCTGTGCCTATGTCAGATATAACCCTGAGTACTCAAATCCGACATCGGGATTATTTTTCACCAGAAACTCTCTTGAAGAAGAGTTTGAAAGCGTGACACCGACCGATTTTTCACAGTTTGATCCGAGCGATCTCGAGCATGTGGGTTGGTATTATATCCCTGTTCAGAATAAAGCGCCGATATGGATGGATCCGTATCTGAATGCAAATGTAAATATATACATGATCTCATACGTGGTTCCTATCTACGATGAAAAGGGCGAGTCGATCGGAATCATCGGTATGGATATCGATTTCTCCCTGATGGATGAGCTTGCAAAGAGTGTTGATCTGTATAATTCCGGAAAAGGATACCTCTTAAATGCTGCCGGAAACGCTCTTTCCGATGCGGTGCTTGAGACCGGAACCGAGTTCGCTACAAAAGAAGGAATGAGTGAAGTGGCTGCGGCGATCAACGCAAATGAGAAAGTAATGGAGCCGATGAGCTTCAGCGACTCGGAGGGTAAAAAAGAAACCTGCTATATGCTTCTTTCAAACGGAATGAAGTTTGGAGTTATCGCGACAGCAGATGATATAAATGAAAATGCCAAAAAGCTTCAGTTCACCATCCTTATTGTGGGAGTGATAGTTCTCGTAGTCGTGATCGCGATAGGATTCCTTATCTCACTGACGATCACGAGACCTCTGAAGAAGCTTACCGGAGTGATCGATGATACGGCAAATCTTCGCCTGAGAGATAACCAGGTTACAGAGAAGCTTGCCAAAGGACATGATGAGCTTGCGACTATGGCAAAGGCAGTTCTCAAGATGAGGTTAGCACTGGCCGAAATGGTTGCAAAC
>ONKC01000048.1 GCA_900318295.1 uncultured Eubacteriales bacterium | reverse complement strand
AGTTGATAAATAAAGGTATCATCTACTCTCCTGATCGAGGCTTACTGGACTTCACAGTACCGGAGTTTGACCTGTACCTCCGAAGAATCTCCAAGTAGAGCAATACATAAAAATGCCCCGCTTGTTGCGGGGCAAACTGTAGCCCTGTATGCAAAGCATATGTTGTTTCCTCCGTAAAAACTATTTATGATACGGCTCACCTTTCATGATCCTGTAAGCACGGTAGATCTGCTCGAGAAGGATCACTCTCATCAGCTGATGAGGGAAAGTCATACGCGAAAAACTGATGCGTTCATCCGCATCCTGTAGAAGTCCCATATCGAGGCCGATCGATCCACCGATGAGAAAGACGATATGCGATACTCCATCAACTCCCAGTTTTTCAATCTTCTCGGAAAACTCCACAGAGCTGTACTCTTTGCCACCGATGGCTGTAGCTATCACGTACGCACCATCGGGAATATGCTTTGCTATCCTCTCAGCTTCCTTCTCCCTGATCAGGTTCTCTTCGTGGTCACTCGCCTTATCGGGAGTTTTCTCATCTGACACCTCGATTATATCAAGGTCGCAGTATCTAGAAAGACGCTTGCTGTATTCACCTATAGCTTCAACCAAATATTTTTCTTTTATTTTCCCCACACATACAATCGTTATTTTCATTATCTGCCTCCATATTATTTCTCCACAAGATCACAAATAACTAATAGTATTTCCGTTTATGCTAATCGCCATATCAATGCTGCCTTTCACATTAAAAACTCTCTATCAGTCCGGCGAATCCTTTTTCTTTAAACACATCCTTGTAGTAAACAAGCTCCTGCTTTATGATGCTGTCTATCTGACGCATCCCGAGTAGCTCCACGGGCGATCTGTCATCCGTAAAAATATTCCCGCCGCCGCGGTACGTAACCATACTCTCACCTACCGATGCCATAAGCGTTTTCAGATCCTCCTGTAAGATCTTTTCCCGCCCCGACTCAAGTGCTCTTTTGATATCACCCTGTCTTTTCATCGCAAACAGTTCTCTGTTGGTCGTGCCCGGTACATCGACTGTAGCGACATCTCCGTATACGGATGCTATCGTATCGCACAACCATGTATTAATCCCCGGATCATCACTACTCTCGCTCCCCTGTTCGGATCGCATATTTAAGTTTACCACCATCACTCCATCGTCAGTCAGATGATCGTAAACCTCTCTGAAAAACTCTATCGATGACATCGAAAACGGGATAGTTATATCCTGATAAGCATCGACCATGATCACATCATAAGTCCCCTGATCTGCTTTGATATAAGCTCTCCCGTCATAAGTAGTCACATTTGTTTTTTTATCGGGATTAAAATATCTCCCCGAAAGCTCAGTGATCTCTTCATCTATCTCCACTCCTGTTATCTCAGGTGACGCATCGGAAAAATACTCCCTGCACTGCTTTGCAAAAGTCCCTGTACCATTACCGAGCACAAGGATGCGCAGGTTTCCATCCGACTTTGATGAGCTCGCCATCACGGGCGCGCTCATAGCATAATCATAATACATCCCAGTCAGTCCATTTTTCTTCATCGCGACAGACTGCACACCGAAAAGGACATTCGTCGAAAGGATCGTCCGATCCTCCAGATCTCTTACCTGAAGATAATTGTAAACGGATTCCCCCTCATATGCCAGATCACTCTCCCAGAAAGCAAAGCTGTCAGAGTTACCAAATATCGAAAAAAGTACAAACAGCACAGCGCTTATTATCATCGCGACTATATGTCTTTTTTCACTGATAAAGTAGATCAGTCCGATCACTAGCAACACACCCGAGAACAGCAAAAATGTTATCGCGGTCCCGACGGCCGGTATGGTTAAAAATGTCGGTAAAAATGTTCCGATGATACTTCCTATCGTGTTGAAGGCTCCAAGTGTTCCGACTACCTTTCCGTTATCATCAAGGTTATCCGTAGTATACTTAACTAATGATGGCGTTACCGTCCCCAATAAAAACAGCGGAAAGACAAAGATTATCATACACGAAACAAATGCTGCTATCGTCAAAAATCCCGTATCAATCGTGATAACAAGTAACCCTGATATCCCGACAATAATATACTTTCCGACAGCAGGAATCGCCGCGATCCACACCGCGGCGATAAACATACGTCTGTAAAGCTTGTCAGGGTCGGGGTTTTTATCTGCGGATCTTCCTCCGAAGATATTCCCGAGTGCCATCGCGATCATGATGGTCCCGATGATGATAGTCCATACGATCTGCGATGATGAAAAGTACGGAGCCAAAAGTCTCGATGCTCCCAGCTCCACCGCCATCACTGACATTCCTGCAAAAAACTCAGTGATATAGAGAAAATATTTGTTCTTAAAAATCTTTGGATTAGGCTTATTATTCATCGTCTGTTTCCTTGTTATTATTCTGCTTTTTTCTGCGGATAGCAGTTTGTCGGGTTCAGTCTCACGCCTTTTGCACAGAAGTATACCCCGCTGTAACGCGGGGTATTCAATCAATCTTCTACCGTAACATTACAGGTTTTGACTTTATCTCCGGAAAAAGCCTGTATCTTTACTTTACCGGCCTTGAGTGCGGATATCACTCCGTCCGCATCCACTAAAGCCACCTCTCCGTCAAGTGATCTGAAGTCAATCTTATCGGAGCATGAGTTCTTCGTCGGCCCCCATTTTGCGGTAAGCTTGAACTTCTCACCCTTTTTTATGGTAACTGAAGTCTTATTCAGAGATATCCATCCCAGCTCGACTAAAAACTTCTTCATCTCCTTTTTAGCGGTACTTCCTATCATATCAGTGTAGGCAAAAAGCGAGTAACCTTCAGAGTTTCCGGATTTGATCTTCTTGAGTTGAGAAGACAGATTGCTTGACTTCTTTGCCCAACCGTAATCAGGCTTTAGAGCAGACTTAGACTTACCTGCCCTGTACACGCCCATACCTATATACATCGGCAGATCTATCTTGTTCAGGGCTCTCCACGCAGCAAGCCTCTCGGTAAAAAGCTTATGCATGGTTCCTGACAGCTTGTACTGATCAGACCAGTATATCTGCGGAACGATATAATCAATATAGCCCTTTTTACTCATCCAGGTTTTGATGTCGGCACCGATCTCCATGCAGTATTCGATATTACCCGCCGGACTGATCCCAAACTCAAGATTTTTACTCTTCGCTTTGACAGTTTTATATACCTCTTTTACAAGCTTGTTCACATACTTGCGCCTAGTCGAGGCCTTAACCTTTTTATACTTACTTCCCAGATAAAAATAATCATCAAAATGAATCCCGTCAACATCATAATTGTTTATGATCTCCTTGACCTGATCCACAACTCTTTTTCTGGTTTTAGCCTTCGAAGGATTCAAGATTTTAGACGAAGTAACACGATAAGGATTCATCCACGCATGTATCTTGAGCTTTTGTGCATGCGCCTTCTCCACCAGGATTTTCAGAGGATCATACCCCGGAGACTTCTTGTTCGAGCACATATACGAACTCCACCCGACAATCTTCGACGGATAGATAGCATCGTCAAAAGATCTCACATGGAAATAAACCTCATTGCAGCCATACTCCTTGATATTCTTAAAAAGCTTCTCGGCATTTTTCTTAAATGCAGCCTCCGTCCTGTTCGAAAGCCCCACAGACGAAAACTCATAAAAGCAGACCCATACGGCCCTATGACTCGTACTCCCGGCCTTCGCCTCGCTCGCGTTAAACACTCCAACGCCGCATATGAGCACAAATAATACAAGCACATATCTTACAACCATATATCTAAGCTTACTCACCATGTATCCATCCTTTCATCCACCCTATTGCCGAATCCTCCCGCGGCCATCCATCGAAGCTCACACTCTGCCCATCCACTCTTGCCAGACTTCTCGCAGCCATACAGCGCAGACTGCTGTTATGTCCGCCATAATTCTTGCCAGAGCTCTCACAGCCATACAGAGCAGACTGCTGCTATAATACATTGCCAGAGCTCTCGCAGCCATACGGAGCAGACTGCTGTTAGATCCGTAGGGGCTCAATGAAACGCCACTGCGTAGCGTGTGTCTTTTACACGCATGCAGTGCTGCGTTTCATTATGGCGCAAGCGGACCCCGAAGGATCAACTGCAGCTGCGGTATGGCTGCCTTGATCCGCTGCGGTTCCGAATGGCGCAAGCGGAGTCCGTAGGACATACAGCAGCTGCGGTATGGCCACCGTAATATGCTGCGGTATGGCCGCTTTGATCCGCTGTGATATGGCCGCTACGATCCGTTACGCCCTCGAGGCGTCATACAGCTGCTTGTAAAACCCGTTTGCGGCAATAAGCGCCTCATGGCTGCCCTGCTCCACTATGGCGCCATCCCTCATCACAAGGATCACATCAGCCTCACGTATCGTCTGCAACCTGTGCGCCACGATAAAACTCGTGCGCCCCTGCATCATCTTGTCGAACGCCCTCCTGATCCGCATCTCCGTCCTGGTATCGATCGACGACGTCGCTTCATCGAGAATCAACATCGGCGGCAGATCAAGCATCACTCTGGCGATACATAAAAGCTGCCTCTGACCGGCTGAAAGCCCGCTCGCATCATCGATCACCGTATCATATCCATCCGGGAGCCTCATGATAAAGCTGTGAGCATGAGCCTCCTTCGCCGCAGCCTCGACCTCTTCATAAGTCGCATCCGGCCGACCGAAAGCAATATTCTCCCTCACGGTGCCGTGCATAAGCCACGTTTCCTGTAAGACCATCCCAAAATGCTCCCTGAGCGAATCCCTGTCAACCCCGGCGATGTCAAAATCAGACACCGTGATCGCGCCTCTGTCTACATCATAAAACCTCATAAGAAGATTAATAATCGTAGACTTTCCGGCTCCGGTAGGCCCGACTATAGCCACTCTGCTTCCCGGCTTCACACTCAGGTTTAAGTCTTTTATCAACGCATTTTCAGGCTTAAACTCTTTTTGTTTATCATACGAAAAATAAACATTATCAAAGCATACACTACCACTTACATCCGTCAGAACTGTGTCATTGCTTGATTTTTCCTCACACGGCTCATCGATGATCTCCATTATCCTTCCGGCACATGCGATCGCATTTTGCAGCTCGGTGATCACTGCGCTTATCTCATTAAAAGGCTTGGTATACTGATTCGCATAACTCAAAAACGCAGTCAAAACACCAACCGTGATCGATCCTCTCACCGCAAAAAGTGCGCCGAACACACCCACCGCTGCATACACGATATTATTAACAAACCTCGTACTCGGATTGGTCAGTGATGAGAAAAATACCGCACCAAGCGAATCCTTTTTCAGCTTTTCGGCAGTCTCATCAAACGCCTCCATACATGCTTTTTCCCTGCCAAAGGCCTGAACACATTTTAAGTTAGAAAAAACCTCATCTATAAGCCCTGTCTGCTCACCTCGATCCTTAGACTGGGCCAAGAAAAGCTTATACGACTTTCTCGCTATGAACCTTGCCACAACCAAAGATAAAGGAGTCACGACAACTACCGTTATCGCTATCGGTACACTTGTTATAAACATAAAAACAAGTGTTATTAATATAGTTATGATCCCGGAGAACAAAGACGTGCTTCCGAGCAAGAGCCCATCGGAAACCGAATCTGCATCTGCTATAACACGACTCACCAGATCCCCGTGCTTATGTGAATCGATAAAAGAAAGCGGGAGTTTTTCGATGACACCGAGCACGTCTCGTCTCATATCTCTCACAACTCCGAAGCATATCCTGTTGTTGCAAAGCTTCATCAGATATGCTGCCACGGCACTTGCCAAAGCACATATACCGATCACGATAAGCTTTGAAACCACATCATCCATATCAACATTTCCGATACTTATGATGTGATCTATCGCCTGTCCGATAACGATCGGGATATACAAAGAAAGCACCGTCGATATCACTGCAAAAACAAATGAAAAGACAACATAAATCTTGTATTCTTTGGCATATTTTAATACTCTTTTCAGGATCGCACTCTGTCTCATGAGCCGTCACCTCCGATCCTGTCGATCTCACGGTAAACCTCACAGCTTTCTAAAAGCTCGTCATGCTTTCCGTAGCCGACCGCCTGTCCGTCCTCCAAGACAAGTATATGATCTGCCCCCTTCACTGAAGCGATCCTCTGCGACACGATAACAAGAGTCGCCTTTACCTTGTTTACATACTCCGAAAGCTGAGTACGAAGCGTCGCCTCCGTCGCCGTATCAAGTGCTGAAAACGAATCATCAAAAACATAGATATCCGCATTTTTAACCAGAGCCCTAGCTATACACAGCCTCTGTCTTTGGCCTCCCGAGAAGTTTCTTCCTCCGGCCTCCACGACAGTATCAAGTCCGTCCTTTTCCTTTACAAACTCCTCCGCCTGGGCTATGCGAAGCGCCTCCCACATTTTTTCATCGGAAGCAGATTCATTCCCCCAGGCAAGATTCGATCTGATCGTACCGGAAAAAAGTACCGATCTTTGCGGCACATAACCTATTTTTTTTCTAAGTATATCCGGAGACCATTCATTTATACTTTTATCAAAAATATCAAGCCTGCCCTCACTCACATCATAGTACTTTAATATAAGTGAAAGAAGTGTTGTTTTTCCGGATCCCGTACCACCGATTATCCCCAGACTCTCGCTGGTTTTTACATTCAGATCAACCCCGTCCAAAGCATTCTTTTTGCTTCCCGGATATGAAAAACTCATACCTTCACATGCAAGTGCCACATCTATTTCGGTCTCATCGGAAGTGTTTGTTTCGGATACTCCGAGCTTAGTATTTTTATCAGTATTACTTGAAAGCAAGTCCGAATACTCACCCTCTTGTAACTCAAAAACCTCCCTGATCCTGTCCGCACAGGCAAGAGATTTGTTCACTATTATTATCACATCTGCAAACTTGATAAGCTCGACGAGTATCTGTGACATATAGTTTATCAGAGCGACAACCTGCCCCTGAGTAAGCTCTCCTATCTCCACTCTGACCCCGCCTACATATATGAGAAAGATCAGAGCAGAATTAACGATAAGTAAAGTGAGCGGATTCATCAAAGATGCTATCCTGCCTACATGAAGCTGCTCGGTTAACAAGGTCTCGTTTTCATTTTCAAATGATTCTTCTTCGGTTTTCTGACGTAAAAATGCTCTGATAACGCGCACCCCCGCAAGGTTTTCCTTTGTACGAAGGAGCACTTTATCAAGGCGTTTCTGAACATTTTTATATAATGGTATAGTCACGCGAAGACAGATATAAACTATGACAGATAATACCGGGATCAAAACCACAAATAAAAGAGCTGCTTTCACATCGATGATAAAAGCCATGATCATCGCCCCGAACACAATAAACGGAGACCTTAAGAACAGACGCAGCGACCAGTTTACACTCGCGGCAACCTGGTTTATATCGCCTGTCATACGCGTGATCAGAGTCGCGGATCCGACCTTATCCTGTGAAGCGGCATCAAGCCTTATTATGTGCTTAAAAAGTGCGTGTTTTACATCCGTTTGAAAGTAGACCGCCGCCTTTGCGGCAAAGAATTGTGCGGTGATCGCGATCACTACTCCGACCACGGCAAATCCTAAAAGCAGAGCTCCCATCCAAAGAATAAAGGAAAGATCCTCCTTTGCGATTCCTTCATCGATGATAGCAGTCATAACCAAAGGTACTAAAAGGTCCAGTACCGCTTCAAAAAGCTTAAAAAGCGGTGCAAATATGCATTCCTTTATATATGGCCTCAAAAACCTTATCAGATACCTCATGGTTACTTCCTTTCAACTAGGCCCATTATACAAAAAAAGCCCTGCACATGCAAGGCTTTCTTTTATCGTTACTACCAATGACTGTCACTCAATTTATCAGAGGACGTCATTTAATCTCCTGATTTGCTATGATATCTCTGATAGCATCATAAAGTCTTGGCTTTAAATCTTCAAGCGTTACAGGCTTTTCATGAAGAATAACCTGATAACAGCATCCTCCGACCAGCTCAACTATCATAAAAAGCATCAGATCAGGATTATCAAACTTCCTTCCCGAGGAATCTATCATCATATGATATCCCTCGTAGAAATTCATATCCTCCACACTGTCATCCTCGATCGCGATATGATGAAAAGCTCCCCAGCTCAGGTTTTTGGTTATGAACCTGAGTAGATCCGGCTCTCTGCTCATACGGTCAAGGATCACATCCACGATCTGTACGATCGCGTCCTCCAAAGGATACATGTTAAGGTGATCAAGATCGATCCCAACTTCATTTGTCGCCTGCATCAGAACCTGCGATGCTTTTGCTGCGATCAGTTTGTCCCTGAGGTCAAACTTATCTTTGAAATACAGATAAAAAGTTCCCTTAGCAACATCGGCTTCATTTGCAATGTCTGAAATTGAGGTTTGCCTGATCCCCTTCGTGTTGAAGAGATGAAATGCAGCGGTAAAAAGCGCCTCTCTCTTCTTTTTTTTCTTCTCATCAAGCTTACTCATTTTTATCACCTTTTTTCTGTATTATCATTCCTCTGCTTTTACAGCTTCTGTTTCTATGATGAACTTCACCTCACCATCCATAGAGGAATCGATTCCCGAAAAACTCTTGTATTCCTTTCCTGCATCCATGACATCCTGAAGTCTGTCTACCATACTCTTAAGGTCATTTTTGTAGAAATCCATAAGCTTATCGATAGCCTTTTCTCTGAACTTGGTAAATCCGTCATTAAGCTTTTTAGCTCCGGAGAAAAGCTTTCCTGTACCATCCTTAAGCTTACCTGTGCCGCTTACAACCTTATCTGTAGCCGCATCAAGCTGCTTTGCACCTGTGTTAAGCTGAGTCATTCCGGCTCCAAGTTTCTTTATCGTGGATTTCATGGTCTTACCCGCCTTAAGAAGCTTATCACACCCATCAGTAAGCTGTTTGTTGGTCTTGGTCAGTGTATCTCCGCTTGCCATCGAAAGCATGGAAGATAACCCGGGAAGTACCTTTGTAATTTTACCCATGGCATCCTTAAGTGTAGCCATCATAGTAGGATCAGCCATAGATGTGATACCGGTCACAAGTGTCTTTACCGAATCGGCAACAGTCTTTGCTCCTGCGGCAAGATCGCTTCCAGAAGCAGTAGCATCGACAAGCTTATCAACACCATCCTTTTGTCCTTTTGTAACCTCTTTAAGTCCGGCGATAGCCTTTTTCTCACCCTCGATGGACTTTTCCATGGTAGCGATCGCGGTATCAAGATTTGTATCTCCCGCTGCCTTTGCTGCCTTCAGTCCTTCCAAAACCTTCTCATTTGCCGCAAGCGCAGTCTCAAGTCCTGCTATCGCAGTGTCGTTATTTGAGAAGCTTCCTTTCAGTTCACTAAGGCCCTTATTCACAGATCCGATTCCATCAGAAACGCTCTTTGCTCCATCTGAAAGCTTGGCCATCTGGTCCTTATCGGCCATCGCTGCGAGTCCCTTACCGAACTGCTCAAGTCCGGCCGAGAGCAATGAAAGCTTGGTCGCGTCAATGTTTCCCAGATCCTTTGTCATAGACTTAACATTGCTCATAACAAGGTTGATCACACCTACGTATTTTTTAGTACCTTCTGCCAGTGTATCAACGCCCTTGACATACTCTCCTACACCCTTAGTAAGCTTCGGTGCATTTTTACCGAGCTCCTGAACTCCGGCGGTGAGCTTTTTCACACCCTCGTTGGCATACTTCTCGATACCGTCTTTAAGCTCCTTTACACCGTTATCAAGCTCCTTTGTGCCTTTTTTAAACTGCTTTGTTCCGTCGGCAAGCTTGTCAACAGCGTCATCCAGATCATCGATCTTATCATCAATCTTGTCAAAGTCGATAGCTTTTTTATCACCCTCTTTTTCATCCGAGAGCATGTTCAAAAGGTTTGCGCTCGCGAATGTGAAGGAGTTTTTCATCTCAAACTCTGTCGTATCGCATGTAACGGTGAACTCATCTCTTAACTTATCACCGATCTTGTCCATGACCTTTTTGCTTAAGTCAAGTGAATCCTTAAGTCCCGGCATTCCGATACCGATAACGATACTCTTTGAACCGTCATCGATAACCTTTCCTCCGTCATCGATCTTGACATCCTTAAAGTGCTCTCCGTCAAGGATAAGTCCTGTTGCCATTAAAAACGGCGTGGCAATCTTTACACTCTTTCCGTCAACGGTTTTATTCTCGATGCAGTTATTCTCGTATTTGACGGTGATCTTTAGCTTTCCGCTCTTTCCTACGATATCCTGCGGATTGACCTTTGCTCCGTCAAGCTCATAGATAAGCTTTACCGAAACCGGGAGAGCTTTATCTGTTTTTCCCTGATAAAAAATATCCGCTCCGTTAAGGTTCCATGTCAGATTCTGACCGTTCTGATCAAAGGTCTCATCTCCCTTGACATTTTTAATGTCGGAAAGATCGGAAACATCCTTGATCGTCCCACTCTCACCCGCAGCGCCCTGCAGCTGATCACTGACGGTGATCGACTTGGTCGACCCATCAGGATTCGCGATAACATAAACGCTCTCCTGCTTAGTCACCTTCGCCGATGATGTGATCGGTGTGGCAAAAGCCAAACTAAAAGCCAACACCCCACACACTACGCTTCTAAATGCCTTTCTTCTCATGTCACTTCCTCCATTCTAATGATTAACAACAGCTTTCTATATAAACAATACTTTCACCTTTTAGATTTTAGTCTGGTGCTCCCCCAGGCCATAATAAGCAGACAACTGTTAAATCACCAGTCAATCTTTCGCATAGACCACGTCAGCTTGCATATCAACTTATCAAACACCATCAAAAGCGACGGCAGGAAGAGTATGACGCAGACAGTCGAGATCAAAGCTCCTCTTGCAAGCATCGAACAGATCGAATCGATAAGATCGATATTTGTGACCATCGCCACTCCGAATGTTGCACCAAACATGATAAGACCGGATGTAAGTATCGACTTGATCGATGTATGATGAGCGATTGCGATAGCATGTTTCTTGCTCCTTTTTCTGTCAAGTCTCTCCTTTTGATATCTGCTTGTCATCAGTATCGCGTAGTCAACCGTAGATCCGAGCTGGATCGTACCGATGACGATACTTGCGACAAACGATACATCCGTCCCCATGTAGAACGGGATACCCATATTAATAAGTATAGCGACCTCGATAACAGCAACCAGTATGACCGGTAGTATTATCGACTTAAATGTCACCATGATGATAAGGAAGATAAACCCTATCGATATGATATTTACATTTCTGATATCGGTAACCGTCGTCTCTCGAAGATCCTTTGTAAGCGGCGCCTCACCGATAATCATCGCCCGTTCGTCATATTTTTTAATAATATCATTTATCTCGCCGACCTGCTTATTTACCTCATCGGACGACGTCCTGTAATTCGAACAGATAAACTCGATCTCATGCTCCTTACCGGAAAGCTTTTCTCTGAGCCTGTCGGGTATCATCATCTCCGGAAGCTTCTCTCCCACGATCTCGCTGATACCGAGCACCCACTTAACTCCGTCAAGCTTTTTGATCTTGGAATTGATCTCTTTTTTCTCCTTTGCATCCATATCGCTGGGAAGCATCAGGATGTGCATATTGTTCATGTGGAACTCATCGTTTAGCTTATGATTCGCTATAGCAGAATCGAGATCCTGCGGAAGCGAATCCGCGATACCGTAAGCCGTATGATAATTTGCATTTCCATACCATGCGAAAGGCAATACTACCAAAAATACGATAAACAGCACCAGCCAACCTTTATGGATAACTCTTGATGTCCTGACAAAAGATGGCAACAGGTTTCTGTGTGACGTCTTCGTGATAACCTTGTCACAGCACAGTACCAACGCCGGTAAAAATGTGATGCAGACCAAAACTCCCATCACGACACCCTTTGCCATAACGATACCCATATCCATTCCGAGTCCGAATGTCATAAAGCAAAGTGCTAAAAATCCCGCGATCGTCGTCACCGAACTACTGGTGACAGACTTAAGTGTATTTGCGATCGCATGCGCCATCGCTCGCTGGTTGTCATCGGGATATTTTTCTTTATTCTCGCGGTAGCTCTCCAGCAAAAATATCGAGTAATCCATCGTTACACCGAGCTGAAGGATCGCTGCTATCGCCTGTGTCAGATATGAGATCTGACCCATAAAAATATTCGATCCCATGTTATATATAACGGCGATTCCGATACCGCCGAGAAAGATAACACTCGTAATAAACGAATCCATCGTAAGTAAAAGGATGACCAGTGTAAACGCCACGGCAACAGCCACATATATCGGCATCTCGTGAAGCGCTATAGACTTGATATCCGTGGTGATGGCAGCCATACCACTGACAAACGCCTGATCCTTGACTGTATCTCGGATTCCCTGGATTGCTTCCATGGTTGTCTCATCCGATGTTGTCTTGTCAAAAAGCGCAATCATCATAGTCGCATCATCAGTGAACAAAGCGTTTCGAAGCTGATCAGGCAGCATCTCGATCGGCACGGTGATATCCAAGGCATCGTCATACCAAAGAACCTCCTTGACGTGATCTACCTTCTCGATCTCCTTCTTAAGCTTTTGAACGTCCTTGTTTTCCATTCCCTCGACGATAACCATCGAGAATGCTCCCATCCCGAACTCATCTACCATCACGTCCTGGCCGTAAACCGTCTCCAGCGTATTTGGAAGGTAGCTGAGGACATCGTAGTTGATCTTTGTCGAGATGTAACCGATCCCCGCCGGGATCAGCAGAATTACCGCGATAATGATGATCAGTGCACGATGCTTCGCAATAAATCTACCATATCTAACGCCCACTTTTCATTCCTCCTAACGCAAAACTTGACCTTTGGTCATTTTTCGATATTCCCATCCTATCACAAAAATGACCGCCGGTCAAGTCTTTTTTTCTTTTTTCTTCTTTTTCGTTATTTTCGTATCTATTGATGAAAACCTGAAGACAAACAATGATTTACTTTTTTTATTGCATAAAGACAAGCGGTCGTCTCTCATGAAACGCGTGAGGGCCCGCTTGCGCTTTTTTCGAGAACGTAGTGGTGCATGGCTCGAGAAAACTCTTCGAGTTTTCTGACCTTGCCTACGCACCAACGTTCTCGACACATCCCTCACGCTAGTTTCTATGAGAGACTCCCTTTGATCTTGAGTATTCTCAACGATTGATCATAATAATATTGATTGTCTCATTAAGCTTGATCAATACATCAATTGAAGCACGTAAAAAGGGAGTTTCTTAAAGAAATCAGCGCGATGAATGTCTATCATACGTCGTTGCGCAGCATGCGTCTTTTGCATGCGTGCAACGTGACGTATGATAAAAAAGCGCAAGCG
>ONKC01000022.1 GCA_900318295.1 uncultured Eubacteriales bacterium | reverse complement strand
CGTTGTGTAAGGTGATGCTGTAGCCGCGTTTCAACAGTAGGGCTGGGTCAAGTGCTTTTGCTCTCTGCTCCAGCATTTCCAACTTATGTTGCTCGCGCTCTAAAAGGTGGAAAATGAGTGGTGAGAGATAAGAGGACAGTTTGTCGATACGTGCTTCTTCGCGTGTCTTTAACAGTGAGAAGAATGTGTTGATACGCTCACCACAAGTGTCAATGCGCAGAGCGGTGCTGTCTAGATGAGAAATGAGCAGTTGCGCAGCTGCAGTAGGTGTCTTCACTCGCGTGTTGCTCACCATATCAAGGATGGATTCATCGCGGTCGTGTCCAATGCCTGTGATGATGGGTATGGGGTAACTATGCCCGGACGGTGTTTTTTGTGATGCATAAAAACACCGTCAAACTGCGTATTTACGTACATTCACCGCATGTCAGGGAGGATATGCGTAGGTGGCGCCTGGGAGGTGCCCCATAAAAGGAGGTTGGCATTATGGATAATGAGAAGAAAAAAAGTTTTCTTATCCGACTTCTTGGGAAGATCGGAGGAAAGGTAAGGTTTCTGCGAAAGCCGCTGACGGTGATCGTGGTTGTGTGCGTCAGCATACACGCGATGTTCAGACAGCTGTTTTTTGATGTCAAGTATCACACGGTACGTATGCGTGCCCTGATGGGAGCGATGTGCTTAGCTTTGCTGTGCACGCTTTTTGTGATACCTGCTATCGCGGATGAGGTCCTCGAGGGTGAAACTGTCGTCGAGGTTACCGAATCGGAGGAAGAGCCAACCGAGCCTCCTGTCGAAGAAGCGCCAATCGTAGTTGAAGAAGTTCCGGAGGAGCCCTCTGCCGACCAGGCTGCCCCGGAAGATGATAATGACGATCAGACTTATGATGATCAGAGTGACAGCAACGACGGTCAGGGAGATGCCAACGCCCCGACTGCCGATGCAAATGATAATGCCAATGATGTAACTTACGACGTAGATGATGAAGGAAACCTGATAGATCCCGAGACGGGCGAGACGGTGAAAAATAACACGATAGCTGCGAGGAGAGTGGATGATAATCCGACATCCATACCTTTACCTAGCGTTACTGCAACAACAGGTGAAGGATATACTACCGGATCATCAGTGAAAACATATGGGGACACTGTTAAAATGGGCGTTACTGCTACATCTAATGTAAGTAGTACGGATTATCCTGATTATACGCCTTCGTTTTCATATAGGTGGACCGTGAGTGTCGAAGGTTATCCAGAACAGGAAATAGAGGACGCTACTAATCGTGACTTTACTATTGGAAATGCATTTTACAGTTCTAATGCATTTATAACCCCGTTTAAGGCGGGTAAAAGAGTATTTCGGTTTAACTGTAAGGTCACTGAAAGGGGAGCTAGTAATTTTAAGACTATGGATGCCTCTATCGACGTGACCAGAGTATGTCACGAAAAGGTAAGTGCCTAGATAATTCAGTTATGGAGAATTTGAGGGGACTAATACCCTGCATAAATATGTAACTGTAGGAGGGGTTCAGATTCCTGCACCTACTCTCAAAAACGGATCCTCGCTAAAGGGCGATATTAACCTAGAGTATAAACTCCAAAGGACTAGTGGTGGTGTTTACGATCCTACGGATGTCAGCACCCAAAAAGGCACATATAATGTTTATGTTCATCTGGTAAATGCTGATTTCTACACGGCAAGCGACCAGTATCTCGATAAAACTCTTGTGGTTGAATATTATACGTTACCGGCAGGAACTCGGATGATCTCGGTTGATAAAAGGCCCAATTCGACTACCGGATGGTACAATGATAAAGTCACATTAAGTGCCGGAACAAATCTTGAAATGTGCAGCACGGTTGACGGTACCTATGTTGACAAGTACGAGTATGATACTCAGTCTGCTGCGCATACTATTCCTACGACTTTGTATTTTAATTACAAACAGTCATCTACCGAGAAGTACCCTATAGAGAATCCGATTACAGATCAGGACATAAAGGAAGCTTTTGTGGATTATGATTTTAGCGGAACTAATGATATTAAGGTTGATGCATTGAAGCCGACCGCAACAGTTACGATATTGGAAGCATCTGAAACCGGATACTATGCGGATTCGGTAAGGTTTCAGGTAACTGATCCTAAAACAAATCTTCTTAGTGATGGTACGTCGAATACCGACGGATCGAATATTTCCCTGGATGGTAGTCATGTTTGGTATGCCGTGACTAAAAATGCTTCGGCACCGCTTTCTAATTCTGATGAATGGAGCGGGTATTCGCAGGCGGTCACACAGAGTTTGACCGGGGATGAGTTTGCATCGGCGAACAGGGTGTATATACATGTCAAGCTAAAGGATGATGCAGGAAATGAAAATGTAATTAGCGAAAGATTTATTACGGTAGATAAAGAAAAACCTACCTTTAAGAGTAAATCAAGTGGGACCGATCTTGCGGAAAACACGTCCGGAGAGCCGTATAAGTATTATATAGCGGTTGGAAGTGCGATCGATCCAGAGTATACGAAGAAGATCATAACTGTAACTGATAATGTCGGAATAAAGACAATAGACAAAGGCTCCGGTGAAGAGGCAGTATGGGCGAGCGACAGGCCGCTTGTAACGACGAAAGATATAGAACTGAGTCCGCCGGGAACGGGTGAGAGTCAAAACTACAAAGTCTATGAAATAACCGTGAAGGATCTTGCCGGAAATACAAGTAAGATTTTTGTTAATGTCTATCGTGTTGATGCGGATATTGATGTTGCCGAGTCTAACATAGTATTGGGGGATAACGTCGATGACCATGGCGCAACTCCGGTCACGACGGTTGCTGGTAAAGAATACGGCTATTCTGATGAGTATGACTCTGATCCGAAGATGAATGCAGAGATCAAACTGGTAAGAAACGGAACACCGACGGATAACCTTGAAGCAAAGATATATGATGCGAAGCTTCAGGGAGGATCAGAGTCGAAATTTGTAGTGGCTAAGGGCGATGATGGAAAGTGGAAGGTTAAACCTAAAACCCGATTAAAGGTTGGAACGTACAATGATACGATCTTAGTAAAGTACCATCTGCTTTCGGCTGATGCAGAGCCTGTGTACGAGAGTACGGCAACGGTATCTGTTACGTTTAAGGTGGTTAAAGCGCCGTTAACAGTTACTTACATGGGGAATACCGAGTATTTCCACGCGAAGGCAGACTTTACTCCGAAAGACGGAGATGAAGTGGATACAGAGGATACTGATACGGAAAGGATCGCTGAGGCAGGAGCACCTGCGGTAAAGATTGCTACAAAGGTAAGCGGATTTAAGTACGGCGAAGGAAAGACGATAAAGACTGATGATAATACTTATGCGGATCCGATCATGCCGGGTATCGGTGCCCGTCATAATCTTGCGCCCAACGCAGAGAAGCAGGTTACTCCTACGGGAGGTACGGCTGCAAATTATTACTTTAGCGCATATAATCCGGGAACGATGAAGTGCGTGAGAAGGACCATCGAGGGATCGTATGATCTTCTCGGACAGCGCGGTGAGAATGATTGGTTTACCGGCCTGGTTGTGTTTAAGCCAAAATCGGGTTACACATTGTATGACGTCTCTAATGATAATTCAAAAAAAGCCAGCTATCTTCCGGACGCTGAATTGACGGATGAAGGTGGGAATCCGGTTACTAATACGGATGCATATAATGCTGACGATTATAAAAGTGAGGGGATGTACTTCATAGATGAGACGAAGGGTATAAAGAAGCAATTCTATGTCTACAATACATCGACCCAGGAGATCTCATCGCTGATGGAAACCGAGGAAATCAAGATCGATCTTACCGCTCCGCACCAAAAGTACACTCATGAGGACGGTTCTGTGACCACAGATACCGGGGAGATGGGTTATAAGTGGAATGGCCATCTGATCGAGAAGAAGACCGATCGACCATACCTCAGGGTTGATGCATCCGATCCTTGGGATGAGTTTTGGCATATCCTGACAATGGGACTTTACTTTAATGCAAGAACTCAGGTGGTAGTTGAAAATGCAAAAGATGATATAAGCGGGATTCAGTCTGTGGATTACAACGTTGCGGACAAAACTACCGGAGATTACGTAGATCAGAGCAAGAGAGATGATTGGGAAAACAGTCGGATTAAAAATATCTCAGAGGACGAATGGATACCTGTTGATCTTCCGGATGATAGCGGAATGACCGATTTTAAAGTGGACGAGGAGGTTATCAAGCAGGCGCAGATCAACGAGGGATTCTTGTACGTCAGGATCAAAAACAAAGCAGGGCTTACCACTTATCTGACGATACACAAGGTTGTAATATTTGACAGTGAGGGACCGACTATTTCGACGACGGTTAGGCCTGTTAATCGCACAGCTTCTCCTAATTCAGAGGGTAAATATGTAGTTAATTCGGCTGATGAGTATATAGCGGAAGAGGTTCAGTTTACTATTTTTGATACGAACCTTCACAAGACGACCGCTGAAAAGCCTGAGCATGCTGTCGAGGTGTATCAGGGACATGATATTTCCAGAGGAGGTACGTTGGTAACCGATGCTGATGTTCAGGAAGGTACTACTAATCCGTATGATAATCCTAATAAGGGACAGACTTGGACAGTTACGCTAAAGTGCGGTAATTGGCATGATCCACAATGCAAAGAACCGAGTCCGAGAGACTACACTATAGTTGCCAGAGATGATTCGGGATTTGAGACGATTAGGTATTTTAGGATTACTAAGCCGGTATATGATATCCGATTGGATAAGGTGGTGGTTCCTTCCGCGGTATATGGTTATGATGATAATGATGCAAACCAAAGAGCTCAGGAATTAGTTCAAAAACCTATGGATCAGGAGAGCGGAGCGGGTTGGAGAAACACTGCAGATGCTAATGCGGATGCAATCATCGAATCCATGGAATATATACAAGGTGGTGAAAACTTTGTTTCGCCTATAAAGGTCGGGGACAGGTGGATAGTTAAGCCTAAGCCGGGGTTAAGGGCGAATATGAACGACGAATCATATTCGGCCACACTTAAGGTGACTTATAAAGATACGGATGAGCAGCATAAAACAGCAACAAGCACGGTTGTGTTCAATGTGGAGCCCAAAGTTTTGACAGCAACCTATATGGGAAATACTATCCTTCGAGGGACTACACCTTCAACCGAAGGAAAGCTTAGGGTAACAGGATTTATAGATGGTGAGGGACCTGATAATGCAAGTGGATATGTGGCTCCTGTAATTAGAGTTCCGTCGGGACTTTCAAGAACTACAAAGATTACGCCCGAAGGTGGAAAGGCTGATAACTACAGATTTGAGTATGTCGGCGGTATCGTTACCGTAGTTACAGCTAAAGCAGAGAAGAATACTCACTACACCGTTTCAGGTACACTGTCGGATACCGGGTGGTATATATCAAATATCACGTTGGCGCCAAAGACCGGTTATGTGATGTGCTCCGATGCTGACGGTAAGCTCACTATGAATAATATAGTGATCACTGAGGATACATCGGCCGGAGAAAAGAGGTTCTACATCAAGGACAGCAAGACTGGGGAGATTTTTGAGCAATGTGTATTTATTTATAAGAGAGATACCACACCTCCGGTGATCTCAGGTATCGTTGACGGACTTACGTATAAGTCAAACAGAAAACCTGTGACAATTACTGATGCTAACTTAGGTCGTGTAGCTGAAAACGGAGAGAGAAGGCCTATAACTGCAGGGAAATCTGAGTTTGATCTGGTCGCTACCCAAAAGGAGAAAAAGATACTCGTGGTGGCTGAGGACTACGCAGGCAATACGACTATGGCTACCGTCACTCTCCAGCAGGAGGACGGAACCGAAGAAACCGGTTACGAGGACGATGATGATCTGGATGATCCGGATAGCGATAAGATTGTGGACGACACCGACGATACCGACTCAGATCTCGGCTCCTTCACCAAAAAGGTTCAGCTGGTGGACGGTGCTCCGGCGACTACATTTACATCGACAAATAAAGAGCTTAAAAACTACGTTTTGAACTCCTCGGAGAGAACGGTTGTCAAAGAGGGCTCGGATGCAAATGTCAAGCTGCGTGTGCAGGATATCGACGGAAGTGTATCGCAGGCGGATAAAGAGCTTGTGATCGCAGCGCTCGGAGATTACACAGTGGCGAAGTACCTCGATATCACACTGTGGAAGACAGTGGGAAGTGGTACCGAGAACCAGGTTTCATCCACGAAAAAGCCGATATCGATGACGATAACCATACCGTCCGGCGTCAGGAAAGCACTGAAGAGCGGTAAAAAGAGAGAGTTTGCGCTTGTTCGTATCCACAACGGAGCTGCGGCAGTGCTCGAGGATGAGGATAGCTCAGCAAATACAGTGACGGTATCATCGGAGCTTTTCTCCGTATATGCGCTGGCGTACAGAGATGTCGATGCGAGCTCATCAAAAAGCTCGTCAAGCGGATCCGGAAGTAAAGATAAGGATTCGTCAGGCGGTGGCTCGAAGAAGAACTCAAACGGTGGCGGATCGGGATCAGGAGGGTCCGGATACGGAAGTGTGAGACGAAACGGAGTCAGCGTAGAGACAGACGGTATCGTCGACGGATCCCCGCAGACAGGAGACCACGCACCGATCCTTCCGACAGCACTTGGATTCGGGTTGTCTTTGATCGGTATGATCACGGTAGTCATACTGAAAAAGAAGCTTGACTATGAGTGGGTATATGTCGATGAATCCGGAAATTATTATGATAAACGCGGAAACGCGATAGACCCAGATGAAATTGAGGAGATGAACTAAAATGATCGTTGAACCAAAAGTAAAAGGATTTATTTGCACGACAGCGCATCCGAAAGGATGCGCTGAAAGTGTTCGTAGGCAGATAGAAGTAGCAAAGAAGAAGGGACGTGTGGAGTGGCCGAATAAGACCTCTGATGGCCCTGTAAAGGCTCTTGTGATCGGATCGAGCACAGGATACGGTCTGGCGAGCAGGATCGCCGTAGCGTACGGATACGGAGCTTCCACGATAGGCGTGGCTTTCGAGAAGGAAGGTCGTCCGGAGAAAAACCGCACGGCATCTGCCGGATGGTATAACACGATAGCTTTTGAGGAGCAGGCTAAAGCAGACGGACTTTATGCCAAGTCGTTTAACGGTGATGGCTTTTCCGATGAGATGAAGCAGCAGGTCATCGAGGCGATTAAAGCGGACTTCGGTCAGGTGGATATAGTAGTTTACTCATTGGCTGCGCCGCGTCGAACGGTAGTGGATCCGGCGACAGGCGAGTCAAAGGCTGTGACGAGTGTGCTAAAGACTACAGGTGAGCCTTATACGAACAGGACACTGAATCTTCGCACCAACGAGATTACCGAGGTCACTGTACCGGTCGCAAATGATGATGAGATACAGGCTACCATCACCGTCATGGGTGGAGATGATTGGGAAAAATGGATCCATGCTTTGGATGAGGCCGGAGTTCTTGCTGATAACGCGGTGACGCTTGCTTACTCCTACATCGGTCCTACGATGACTCACCCGATCTACAAGGACGGTTCGATAGGACAGGCGAAAAAGGATCTGTTTGAGACGTCAAAAAGGCTGTCGGAGGATTTTTCCGGTAAAGGCGTAAAGGCGTATGTGTCGGTAAACAAAGCTTTGGTTACGCAGTCAAGTGCTGCTATTCCGATCGTGCCTTTGTATATATCGCTGCTTTATAAGGTTATGAAGGCGCAGGGCGTGCATGAGGGTTGTATCGAGCAGATGGTGAGACTCTACACCGAGAAGCTTCCTGCCGCGCAGACTGATGCCGAGGGTTATATCCGAATGGACGACCTGGAGATGGCTGACAGCGTGCAAAACGACGTAAAGAAGGTTTGGGACGATGTCTCTACCGAAACCATCAAAGAGTACGGCGATATCGATGGATATTGGGAAGATTTTTATCAGATGTTCGGGTTTAGGTATGACAACGTCGATTATACAGAGGATGTCGAGATCTAGCGTTTTTACGAGATCGGCACATGGCGTAAGATAGTGCTTTTAAAAAATGTCCCCGAGGGCAACCATTCATTTCGTGCTTAGCAGGTGATGAATAGTTCTTTCGGGGGCTTGACACGTCTGGTATAATACTATAAAATACACAAGTCAAAAGAGTTTATGTGTTTTGACAGCGGTGTACCCGGTTGGTACGCGGCAATAAAAAAGATTGGAGAAAGTAAAAATGAAAAAGGTAGTAAAATTCGGTGGAAGCTCACTTGCGAGTGCTGAGCAGTTTGAGAAGGTCGGAAACATCATTCGTGCGGATGAGTCACGCGTGTACGTGGTGCCATCGGCGCCGGGAAAACGTGATTCTTCGGATACGAAGGTGACGGATCTTTTGTATAAGATATACGGACTTATCAAGGCAGACAAGCCTTATATCAAGGTGCTCGAGCAGATCAAGCTTCGTTATGCGCAGATAATCCGCGGGCTGGGTCTGAAGGTGTCACTGTCGAAGGAGTTCGAGGAGATTCGCAAAAAGCTCGAGAAGGGCGCCGGTGAGATGTATGTTATCTCCCGTGGTGAGTATCTCAACGGAAAGATCATGGCGGCTTATCTGGGGTACGATTTCGTCGATGCGGCGAACGTGATCCGCTTTAACGACGACGAGACGCTTGATGCCGAGGAGACATATAAGCTGATGCGCACCCACCTTGATGCGCATGAGAGGGCTGTTATCCCCGGGTTTTACGGTTCCAAGAAAAATGGCGAGGTCGTGACTTTTTCACGCGGTGGCTCCGATATCACCGGATCACTCGTGGCGCGTGCCGTGAAGGCTGATATATATGAGAACTGGACGGATGTGTCCGGTTTTATGGTGGCTGATCCGCGTATCGTAAAGGGCGCACAGGTCATCCATACGATCACTTACTCGGAGCTTCGAGAGCTTGCTTATATGGGAGCTTCTGTCATGCATGAGGATGCCATTTTCCCGGTAAGTCAGGTAGGTATCCCCATCAATATCAGAAACACGAACGATCCTTCAGCCGAGGGAACGATGATCGTGGAGAGGACATCACGTATCTCGAAATACACGATCACGGGTATCGCCGGAATGAAGGGTTTTGTTTCGCTTTCTCTTGAGAAGGACAAGATGAATACAGCAATCGGTTTTTGCAGAAAGGCTTTGACGGCTTTTGAGGAGAGCGGAATATCTGTAGAGCATATGCCTTCGGGTATCGATACTATGTCAGTGATCGTGCGTCAGAAGGATTTTGCCGAGAAAGAGCAGCAGGTTATCTCAAGGATTGAGGAGTTGTGCCAGCCGGATCATATGGAAATAGAGTCGGATCTGGCGTTGATCGCTGTAGTAGGACGCGGTATGAGGAGTACCAGAGGTACTGCAGGACGTCTGTTCTCGGCACTTGCGCACTCTCATATAAACATAAAAATGATCGATCAGGGATCATCGGAGTTAAACATCATCATCGGTGTGGCTTCGGTTGATTTTGATGAGGCGATAAAGGCGATCTACAGCGTTTTTGTTGACGCTAATCTTTGATGTGTCGTCACAAATAGCTATTGATCCGACACGCATGCGGTGACTCGCATAAAAGCTCGTTCTGGAGGAAAGTACGATGGATGGGGTCAATCTGTATTCGATTGATTATTATAAAAAAACCGTTTTTAAGGGGAGTTATAAAGGGCTCTGCTTTAGAGTAGGTCGTCGGGAGATCCCGAAGGATGGGCCTGCAGAAGAGGCGTTGGCAGAGGATCAGCCGGCGAACGGCGTATCAGAGGGCGGAGTAGAAGGCGGCGCAGAAGAGCTTATTCCCGTTTTGTATGTGCAGGCATGGAAGGGGCCGTATATTCTCGAAAAAACAGAAGAAGAGGTCTTTGAGGAGCGGTTTGACTACTCCAATGAAGGCCTGAAAAAGGTTGATGAGTGGCTCGAAGATAAACAGAGAGAGCTGGTTGGATAGTAAACTATTTTCAGGTGAGGCTTTGTTTGGCCGACCTGATTGATAATAACAGAGAAAGAAGGTTGGGAAAATGACAAAAATTGATATCGTGTCAGGATTTCTGGGGGCCGGAAAAACGACACTCATTAAAAAGCTTATCAGTGAGGCTTTTACCGGAGAGCAGATCGTGCTGATTGAGAACGAGTTTGGAGAGATCGGTATCGATGGTGGATTTATGAAGGATGCCGGTATCGAGATCACCGAGATGAACCAGGGCTGCATCTGCTGCTCGCTGGTGGGAGATTTCGGAACAGCGCTCGGTGAGGTTTTAGAGAAGTATTCACCGGATCGCATTATTATCGAGCCGTCAGGAGTAGGAAAGCTTTCGGATGTTATCCGAGCGGTAGCAGGGATACTTGATGAAAATGAGAGTGTCTCATCAGATGAGGAGTTGGTTCTCACCGGACATAAAAATGGGATAGACGTACAGCTTGGCGCTGCCGTTACAGTGGCAGATGCAAAAAAAGCAAAGATGTATATAAAGAACTTTGGAGAGTTCTATGACAACCAGATTCAGAGCGCAAAGACCGTAATTCTGTCACGTACGGGAGATATAAGCGACGAGAAATTAAATGAATGTTTAAGTTTAATACGCGAAAAGAATAATCGTGCATCAATTATTACGACTCCTTGGGAGGAACTCGACGGCAAGCAGATTGTGAGTGCCTTCGATGACAGCGATTCGCTCAAAATGGAGCTTTTAGAGGAAGAGGATGTATGTCCTGAGTGCGGCCATCACCATCATGACGGTGAGTGCTGCCATCATGACCACGATCACGACCACGAGCATCACCACGAGCATGATCATGACCATGAGCACGAGCATCATCATGACCACGATCACGACCACGAGCATCACCACGATCACGACCATGACCATGAGCATCATCATGAAGACGGCGAGTGCTGCTGCGGACATCACCATGATCATGAGGGCCACGACCATCATCACCATCATGCTGATGAGGTGTTTACGAGTGTCGGAATCGAGAGCCCGAAAAAGTATGATGAGGCGGAGCTTAAAGCTATTCTCGAGAAGCTGTCTAAGGTTGATGCAGACGGAGATGCTAAAGGAGAGTTCGGAAGAATCCTCAGAGCAAAGGGCATCGTTCCGGCTACCGAGGGTGAGTGGTTCCACTTTGATCTGGTTCCGGGTGAGTATGAGATCAGACGCGGATCAGCTGACTATACAGGAAGGCTTTGTGTGATCGGTGCTGAGCTTGACGAGGATAAGATTCGCGGTTTGTTTAATTAGGTATTAATTTGAAAGGAGGTCGCCACTATGTCGCTGCTACACATATAAGAGATATAGTGGCTTATTCAATATGTTTGGTAACAAGGATATTCCCGTATACCTTTTTATGGGTTTTTTGGAAAGCGGAAAGACTACGTGTATACGTGAGATTATCGAGGAAGGTAACTTTGCTGACGGAAAGAGATCTCTTCTGATCCTCACTGAGGAGGGTGAAGTTGAGCTTGACGACATGCTTTTGGCACGTCACAAGATCGATGTGATCACTGTGGAAAACGAGGAAGAGTTCACCGAGAATGTCTGCAATCATAACCTGAAAAAATACCGTTCGGATCGCGTGATCATCGAGGTCAACGGTATGTGGGATCTCGATAACATCATAAATAAGGTTCTTCCCGAAAACTGGGTTGTCATCCAGTGCTTCACCACGGTAAATGCACAGACCTTCGATATGTATGTAAACAACATGAAATCGATGATGATGCCGCAGTTCCAGATGGCTGATCTGGTCATCTTCAACCGTTGCAACTCGGGTATGGATAAGCCTTCCATGCGCCGTGCTGTAAAGGGTATCAACAGGATGACGCAGGTTATATTTGAGTCTGAGGACGGAACGGTAGAAAACAATATAGAAGAAGAGCTTCCTTATGATATAAATGCTACGGATATCACGCTGGAGGACGATGATTTCGGTCTTTGGTATATTGATGTGACTGAGCATCCCGAGAGATATGAGGGTAAGACGATCACATTTAAAGGTCAGGTGTATCGTTCACCGAACTTCCCAAGTGGTACATTCGTTCCGGCTCGTGCAGCGATGACCTGTTGTGCTGATGACATCCAAAAGATCGGATTTTTATGTCACTGGCCGGATGCAGAGAAGCTCGATGTGGATTCATGGGTTATGGTCTCGATCAAAGTCAAGCCCGAGTTCAATCCGCAGTATCAACAATTGTATCCCATACTATGGGCAGATAAAGTCTCTCCGGCAGAACCGCCGGCAGAAGAAACTGTATATTTTTCATAAATGAGGAGTGTAAAAAAATGTCAAAAATCGAAATGAAGACACCTTTGGTGGAAATGGACGGCGACGAGATGACCAGGATTCTCTGGAAGATGATCAAGGACGAATTGCTTGCGCCTTACATTGAGTTGAAAACAGAGTATTATGATCTCGGGCTTGAAAATCGAAATGAGACCGATGATCAGGTAACTATCGACTCCGCAGAGGCGACAAAGAAGTACGGTGTTGCTGTCAAATGTGCTACGATCACACCGAACGCAGCTCGCGTTGAGGAGTATAAGCTCAAGGAAATGTGGAAATCGCCAAACGGTACCATACGTGCTATTTTGGACGGAACTGTCTTTCGTGCACCGATACAGGTAAAGGGTATCGATCCTTGTGTAAAAAACTGGAAAAAACCTATCACACTGGCCAGACACGCATATGGCGATGTGTATAAAAATGTAGAGATCAGGGTGCCCGGAGCCGGTAAAGCAGAGCTTGTCTTCACCGGAGCAGACGGTCAGGAGATACGCCAGACTATACAGGAATTCGATGGTCCGGGCGTGGTTCAGGGTGTGCATAATACCGACAAGTCGATAACGAGCTTTGCGAAATCGTGTTTCAACTATGCACTCGACACAAAACAGGACCTCTGGTTCGCAACAAAAGACACGATCTCAAAGACGTATGACCACAGATTTAAGGACATTTTTGAAGAGATTTATCAAAACGAATATAAAGAAAAGTTCGAGAAAAACGGGCTTGAGTATTTCTACACATTGATCGATGACGCTGTTGCGCGAGTGATGAAGACCGAGGGTGGTTTCATCTGGGCTTGCAAGAATTATGACGGCGATGTGATGAGTGATATGGTCTCATCTGCATGTGGATCACTCGCGATGATGACTTCAGTTCTCGTTTCACCATCCGGAGTGTATGAATATGAGGCAGCCCATGGTACGGTCCAGAGACATTATTACAAGCATTTGAAGGGTGAAGAGACTTCTACGAACTCAGTTGCGACTATCTTTGCGTGGACGGGAGCCCTTAGAAAGCGCGGAGAGCTGGATGGTATTTCGGAGTTGTGCAGTTTTGCTGATAAGTTGGAGAAGGCAACACTGTCTACCATCGAGTCCGGAAAGATGACAAAGGATCTGGCTTTGATCACATCTATGAAAGATGTTACCGTACTCAACAGCGAAGGCTTTATTAAGGCTATTAGAGAGACTTTTGACGCAATGTAAGACGAAAAACCGTTGTTTTTCGGCATGATGTATTGAGCGTATGTGGAGTTAAGTTCAAAGAGTGGAGAGTTGATAAATTATGCAGATATGCAGGCTGAGGGAAAATCATCTTCGAGATGCGCTGGAGTTGGTTTGGGAGGTCTTTGATGAGTTTGAGGCACCTGATTATGATGAGATGGGTGTAAAGACTTTTCAACACTTTATCGAGTATCATGCGATGAGAGATCGTCTCGAAAAGAATGAGATGAAGTTTTGGGGTTGCTATCAAAACAGTTACCTCGTCGGAGTTATCGCTCTGAGAGAGGGCCAGCATATCAGTCTGCTTTTTGTGAGAAAGAGATTTCATCATCTTGGGATAGCCAGTCGACTGGTTCGTGTCGCCATCTCCGATGTGAGGGCATCGAAGCCTGCAATCCCGCAGATTACCGTAAACTCGTCGCCTTATGCGGTCGGTTTTTATGAAACGGTAGGCTTTGAGGCGATGGGGCCGGAGCAAAAGAAAGACGGGATCAGGTTTACTTCCATGAAAAGGTCGTTGGAGTTGTAAAGACTTATTTGGACCGTGATAGTTTGAACAGTTATTTAATTGTGTAGAGACAGGGAGATATGTGCGTATGAAAAAAATCATCCTAAATGGTCTTATAGTCGTGTTTGCGCTCATTTTTATCGGATGCGGATGGTATCTTTATAGTTACTATCATGAAGCCGGTGAGGCTGAGGACAAGATAGAGCAGCTCGAGCAGCTAGTGGACGAGACAGAGGCCGAGCCTGATGATGCTCCGGAGATTAAGGAAGATATTGAGATAGTAGCGCCTTCGGGACAGAAAAAAAAGATCATCAAAAAGTATAAAAAGCTCTATAAAAAGAATAAGGATGTGATCGGATGGGTAAAGGTTGACGATACTCCAATCAATTATCCCGTGATGTATACACCTTTGGATAATGAGTACTATCTTCACAGAAACTTTGACAAGCAAAATGACTCCAACGGACTGCCGTTTTTGGATGCGGCATGTGACCCGGATGATCCGAACAACAACCTCCTTATATATGGACATCACATGAGAAGCGGTATGATGTTTGCTCATCTGATGGATTTTGAGAGTGAAAAGTTCTATAAGAAGCACAAGATCATAAAGTTTGATACCTTGTATGAAAAAGGAACATATGAGGTTGTGGCCGCCTTTCGATCCAAGGTTTTTAAGGATAATGAAAAGGGCTTTAGGTATTATGATTATATAGGCAAGCTTACTGAGAAAAAGTTTGATGAGTATATCAAGGGTATAGATAAGCTTGCAGCGTATAAAACCGGTATTAAACCAAAGTACGGAGATCAGCTTTTGTCGCTGGTCACATGTGCGTACCATACAGATGAAGGAAGGTTCATCGTTGTGGCCAGAAAGACAGCAACTGAATAAAAAGTGCTTGACAAAAACATAAACTCGCATTACTATACTATAATAGTAGGAAATGCGAGTTTTTTATTTTGTCAGGAGGCAACATATGAAGATATCGACTAAGGGAAGGTATGCCCTTCGGCTTATGCTGGAGTTAAGTATGAGCGAAAGTGACAGGCCGGTTAGGATAAGAGAGATTGCGGAGAAGCAGAGCATATCTGATAAGTACCTTGAACAAATTATTTCTATACTTAATAAAGCGGGTTTTGTGCGAAGTGTCAGGGGCCCGCAGGGTGGTTATCTGCTGACCAGGAAGCCTTCGGAGTACACGGTGGGAGATATACTCAGAACAACTGAAGGCAGTCTTGCACCGGTGGATTGTGCAGATGAAGGGATTCTAAATTGCCCCAGAAAGGACCAGTGCGCAACTGTCATTATATGGAAAAAAATCTTTGATGCAGTAAACGAGGTTGTGGACGGGATAACGCTTGAGGATATAAAGGCCTGGCAAACCTCGATAAATGGAGATTATTGCATATGATAAGATTTACCTATAACAGGTAAAAGTAGCGTATTTTCGCTGCTTGCAGCATATATCCCACTAAAAAGATAGGAAAATATCAAATAGATGCTTGACAAGTCAAATTTCATGTGATATCATACCACCATAGTCAGTAATTCATATCAAATTAGTATGAATTATAAAGTGCGATCGGGGACGCCTGATCGTGATGTGGGACAGATCATTTTTATATGAGAGAATGGAGGTATGTGTGATGAGTAAGAAAGAGAGAAAAGACAGAAATCTTCGTTTTGAGACTTTACAGTTACATGTAGGACAGGAGGAGGCAGATCCGGTTACGGACGCGAGGGCGGTACCGATCTACCAGACTTCATCATATGTTTTCCATAACAGTGATCACGCTGAGGCTCGTTTTGGTTTGGCTGATGCCGGTAATATATATGGAAGACTGACTAATCCGACACAGGATGTTTTTGAGAAAAGAATAGCTGCTTTGGAGGGCGGTGTTGCCGCACTTGGTGTAGCCAGCGGTGCTGCAGCGATAAGCTATGTTTTCCAGACGCTCGGAGAGGGCGGCGGACATATAGTTTCCGCTTCCAATATTTATGGTGGTACATATAACCTTTTAGAGCATACGCTTCCTAATTACGGTATCGATACTACCTTTGTTGCTCCGGATGATGTTGCTGCTCTTGAAGCTGCAATCAAGCCTGAGACAAAGGGCGTATTTATAGAGACTCTCGGAAATCCGAAGTCTGATGTTGTTGATATCGAGGGTATCGCAAATATCGCTCACAAGCATGGACTTCCTTTGGTTGTAGACAACACCTTCGGAACTCCGTATCTGGTTCGTCCGATCGATTTCGGTGCTGATATCGTTGTTCATTCAGCTACAAAGTTCATCGGTGGTCACGGAACTACGATCGGTGGTGTGATCATAGATAGCGGTAAGTTTGACTGGGCTGCTAGCGGAAGATTTGATTCTCTGACCAAGCCGAATCCGAGCTATCATGGAATCAGCTTTACTGAGGCTGTCGGACCGGCTGCTTTTGTTACTAAGATCAGAGCAATCCTGCTTAGAGATACAGGTGCGACACTTTCGCCGTTCCACGCATTTTTCTTCCTGCAGGGACTTGAGACTCTGTCACTTCGAGTAGAGCGTCATACAGAGAATGCGCTGAAGGTTGCCAAGTATCTTAGTGAGCATCCACAGGTTGAGGCTGTTCATCATCCGTCGCTTTCGACAGATCCAAAACAGCAGGAGCTTTACAAGAAGTACTTCCCGAACGGAGGCGGTACTATCTTCACATTTGAGATCAAGGGTGATGAGAGAAAGGCTAAGGACTTTATTGACAATCTTGAGATCTTCTCACTGCTTGCTAACGTGGCTGACGTGAAGTCACTCGTTATACATCCGGCAAGTACTACTCACTCTCAGATGAGTGATGAGGAGTTGGAAGAGGTTGGTATCAAAAAGAACACCATCCGTCTTTCGATAGGAACCGAGCATATCGATGATATCATCGAAGATCTCGAGGAAGCATTTAAAGCGGTAGGCTGAGGATAATATGTATCTATGCGTCGGAGCGGTAGGAGTGTGTGTTCCTGCCGCCGGCGCTTATAATCATTTTTAGGAGGTTTAAAGATTATGGCTATAGTTAAAAGTATTACCGATCTGGTGGGAAACACACCGGTGATCGAACTCGTTAACTATGAGGAGAAGCTTGGATTGGAGGCGACTGTGCTTGCAAAGCTCGAGGCATTTAATCCGGCAGGTAGTGTGAAGGATCGTATTGCGAAAAAGATTCTTCTCGATGCGTACGAGACAGGTAAGATAAATAAGGATTCTGTTATCATCGAGCCGACGAGCGGAAATACGGGAATTGGGCTTTCTGCAATCGCTGCAGCACTCGGTATCCGTATCATCATCACGATGCCGGAGACGATGAGTGTCGAGAGAAGAAACATGATGAAGGCTTACGGTGCGGAGCTCGTTCTGACTGATGGTTCACAGGGAATGAAGGGCGCTATCGCGAAGGCTGATGAGCTTGCAAAGGAGCTTCCCGGAAGCTTTATCCCGGGACAGTTTGTGAATGCTCTGAACCCGCAGGCTCATTATGAGACAACGGGACCCGAGATCTGGGAGCAGACAGAAGGAAAGATTGATATCTTTGTTGCCGGAGTAGGTACAGGCGGTACACTTTCCGGTGTCGGAAAGTACTTAAAAGAGAAGAATCCAAATGTGAAGATCGTCGCTGTAGAGCCGGCTTCATCTCCGGTTCTTTCCAAAGGAGAGAGCGGTGCGCATAAAATACAGGGTATCGGAGCGGGCTTTGTTCCGGATACTCTTGACACAAATGTATATGACGAGATCATCACCGTGGAAAACGATGATGCTTTTGCTACCGGAGGCGAGGTAGTACGCACAGACGGTGTGTTTACCGGAATCTCTGCAGGAGCTGCGCTTTGGGCGGCTACTGAGCTTGCACGTCGTCCGGAGAACAAAGGAAAGACCATTCTGGCAGTATTCCCGGATACGGGAGACAGATATCTGTCTACGCCGCTCTTTGAGTGATAAAACCTAAATACGAATGTAAGAGCCGTGAGGTGCATGTTTTTATGCTTCCGCATGGCTCTTTTTTTTCGTGTAGGCCTGTGTACGGAGGATTTTTGAGAAATCCGAGTCTGTATGTGTGCGTTCACGCTTTTTTTATTGAAAGATAAATAAAAGTATGGTAGAATGACAGTATCTGTGATGCTATCGATATACAAGGAAGGAGAAGCGATATGGATCTTATCAGACCACCTATGGGATGGAACAGTTTTGGTTGCTACGGGGTGAATGTCAACGAGAACCAGGTACGGGCGAATGCAGACTTTATGGCCGAAAATCTCAAGGATTTCGGTTGGGAATACATTATCATTGATGCAGATTGGTATTCCTATACATCGATCCCGGAGCCCGGTAAAAATATCTATGTGCCGTTTAACCGCATGGAGATTGATGAGTATGCAAGACCGTTCCCATGCCTGCCGAAGTTCCCTTCATCGGGTCAGGGTGTCGGATTTTCACCTCTGGCAAGCTATATCCATGGCTTGGGACTCAAGTTCGGTATAACCATGATGAGAGGTATTCCTCGTGTTGCTGCGCACTCACATAGTAAGTTATGGAACACAGAGGTCACGGCAAATCAGATCGCGAATCCGTTCTCTATAAGTAAGTGGAATCCCGATATGTACGGCGTTGATGTGACAAAGGAGGGAGCACAGGAGTACTATGATTCTCTCTTTGAACTTTACGCTGAATGGGGAGTTGATTTCGTAAAGGTGGATGACATCTGCGGGCTTGAGACCGAGGAGGAGAGAGCTGAGGCAGAGATGATCCGAAGAGCTATGGATAAATGCTCACGTGATATGATCCTGTCATTCTCGCCGGGCCCTGCTGACATCGAGGCGTGTGATTTTTACAGAGAGAACTCCGAGATGTGGAGAGTAGCTGCCCAGATAGAGGATAACTGGGATCAGCTGCGAGACATGTTCGATGTGTGCAAAACATGGATGGGAAAGCCGTCTGATGAGGGATTTCCGGATTACAGTGATCTTCCGGTCGGACTTATCGGTATAGGCTTTGGAAATGAACACAGAACAAGACTAACTATAGAAGAGGAGAAATCGATGATCGCTTTGTGGAGTATCTGCAGAGCTCCTCTGATGATAGGTTCCGAGATGAATAAGCTTGATCAGGAGACTATCCAGCTTCTGACAAACCTTCAGGTTCTCAGACTTACGGAGGTGTCAACAGGCGCCAGAGAGGCGTATCGGGATACGGATGTGATCGTTTGGAGAGCAAAGGATCGCTATGACGAAGCGGAGTATGTGGCGATGTTCAACATCTCAAGTGCGTCAACGCCTATCTGTCCGAAGCCATTTATCAGTAAAAAGGATGGTCTGGCGATAGAATTGTGGAAAGGCCAGGAGATAAACATACGATCGACAGAGGAGATTCCGGGACACGGATGCCTGCTTATAAGAGTGGAGTGATGATCACAGCCTGTCGATGTGTATGGTCCGGATACGTAGTTTGAGACGAAATGTGATGAAGTAAGGGTGAAAAATTAAAATACACAACAAAATAAATCAAATGGAGGATTAACAAATGAGCAAGATTGAGATTTCTGATGCAGTACGCTATATAGGCGTAGATGACCATGATCTGGACCTTTTTGAGAGTCAGTACATCGTTCCGAACGGAATGGCGTACAACTCCTATCTGATCTTGGATGACAAGGTTGCCATCATGGATACGGTGGATCCGAGAGGAACAGATGAGTGGATGAAGAACTTAGAGACTGAGCTTGCAGGACGCACACCGGATTATCTCGTTGTGCAGCATCTCGAGCCTGATCACAGTGGTTCGATAGAGGCTGTGATGGAGAAGTATCCGTCACTGACCATCATTACAAGTACGAAGTCAGCCGGTATGCTTGGGCAGTTTACTGAGAAGGATTATAGTGAGAAAGTTAAGCCTGTAGGCGAGGGTGATACACTTGAACTCGGAAGCCATACACTTACCTTTGTTATGGCACCGATGGTGCACTGGCCGGAGGTTATGGTAAGTTATGAGTCAAGCGAGAAGATCCTTTTTGCGGCTGATGCCTTTGGCAAATTCGGAACTTTGGATACTGATGAGGACTGGGCATGTGAGGCGAGAAGATATTACTTCAATATAGTTGGTAAGTACGGTGCTCAGGCACAAGCATTGTTGAAAAAAGCTGCGGGCCTGGATATACAGAAAATATGTGCTTTACACGGTCCTATCCTTCCTGATAAGGAAGACCTTTCTTACTATATTGGTAAGTATCAGATCTGGTCTGCGTATGAGCCGGAGGATGACGGAGTCTTTATCGCATATACATCTATTCACGGAAACACAGGCAAGGCTTGCGAGAAGCTCGCGGAGATATTTACCGCAAAGGGTGCAAAGAAGGTCGTTGTGACTGATCTGTCTCGTGAGGATATCGCCGAGAGCGTGGAGGATGCGTTCAGATATGATAAGATAGTTTTCGCATCGGCGACCTATGACGGTGGCCTTTTCCCGACTATGGAGAACTTCCTTTACAGGCTCGGACACAAGAACTTCCAGAACAAAAAGGTTGCGATCATGGATAACGGAAGCTGGGCTCCGACAGCCGGAAGGCAGATGAGAGAGAAGCTCGAGGCTATGAAAAATATCACGATCTGCGATGCTACCGTGTCGATTAAGTCGAAGATGAAGCCCGGGGATGTGCCTGCCATGGAGGCGATGGCGGAAGAGCTTCTGTCAAAATGATTTAGGAATAGTTATATAATTAGATACTTGAAGACGTCCAGGATATGTATATGTGTTTTCTTCGGGACCGCTTGCGCTTAATTCCTTACGTTACGTTGCACGCATGTAAAAGACACATGCTGCGCAACGACGTAAGGAAATGTCCCTACAAAAACACATATATCATATCCTTTTATACTTTTAGGGTGTTTTTCTTTGATATGATTTGTTTTAGACAGAATCGATTCTCTGAACTGAATCAATTTTATCAAATATAATAAACTAATTCCGTTAAATTACTTGACAGAAATCGATTTTGGGAGTAATATTATCAAGGGTTAGATAAAACTAATTTAAGTAAGTTACATCGATGGAGGATTAACATGTTTATTGAGATCAATGATCTTCACAAAAGCTTCGGTAATGAGGAGAACCGTGTGGAGGTACTAAAGGGTATCAGCTTTTCGATCAACAAGGGAGATGTATGTGTTTTGCTCGGCCCTTCGGGGTCCGGAAAGTCTACCCTTCTGAATATCATAGGAGGGATTGACGATGCCGACTCAGGTTATGTGTCGATAAATGGTGAGAAAACGATCGATATGAATGAGAAGGCCCTGACAGCATACCGAAGAAATCACCTTGGGTATATTTTTCAGATGTATAATCTGATACCGAATCTGAATGTCAAGGAAAACATCGAGGTAGGGGCGTACTTAAGCGACAATCCGCTTGATATCGACGACCTTTTGCACACGCTGGGGCTTTTTGAGCACAGGTACAAGCTACCTAACCAGCTTTCAGGCGGACAGCAGCAGAGAACATCGATCGGTCGTGCGATAGTTAAAAATCCCGATATCCTGCTTTGTGACGAGCCGACGGGAGCGCTTGATTATACGACTTCAAAGGAAATCCTGGCACTGATCGAGGAGGTAAATCAAAAATACGGTAACACGGTGATCATGGTTACGCATAATGATGCGATCAAGCAGATGGCGGACCGCGTGATCAAGTTAAGAGACGGAAAGATCAGAAAGGATGAGACAAATGAAGTGAAGGTCAAGGCTATGGACCTCGACTGGTAGTGGGGTAAACCGGGGAGTAGATACAGATAGAGAGGATGACAACATGAGAAATCCACTTATGAGGCGTATTCCGAGGGAGTTGAAGGGGGAACTCGGAAAGTACGCGGTTATATTCTTGTTCATGATTTTGGTGATCGGATTTGTCTCGGGCTTTTTGGTTAGTTCGGGAAGCATGATCGCTGCATATAATGAAAGCTTTGATAAGTACAATGTGGAGTGGGGACACTTTACAACAAAGGATGAACCGGGGCAGGGAGCTCTTGACGGTATTGAAGAGGACTCGAATGTAGAGATAGATGAGCAGTTTTATACGGATGTACACGCTGAAACCACAGCTAAAACGAACGCTTCATCAGAAGGCTCTACTCTGCGTATTTTTAAGATCAGAGAGAAGGTAAACACTCCCTGTGTGATGGACGGAGAGTTGCCAAAAGGCGAGGATGAGATCGCTATCGACCGTATGTATGCTGACAATAATTCGCTTAAGGTAGGCGACTCTTTCAAAGTCGGGAATCATGAGATGAAGATTACCGGACTTGTTGCCCTTCCGGATTACTCGGCACTGTTCTCGGATAACAGTGATATGATGTTTGATTCCGTGAAGTTTGGAGTATCTCTGGTGACAGAGAAAATGTTCAATCAGTTCACGGAAAAAGATAAGTCTAAAGTTAATTATGAGTACACATGGCGATATAAGAATGAAGAGCCGAAGGATCAGGATGCTGAGATCGATATGGCCGAGGAACTCATAAAGAATGCCGCAAAATACGTAACTCTGGATGACCTTCTTCCGAGATATGCAAACCAGGCTATCCAGTTTACCGGTACGGATCTCGGCGGAGATTCCGAGATGATCAAGGTGCTTTTATACGTACTGATCGTAGTGATGGCGTTCGTGTTCTCGATAACTATCCGTCATACCATAGTCAGAGAGGCAAACGTCATCGGTACGCTGAGAGCTTCCGGATATTCGAGAGGAGAGCTCCTCAGGCACTATCTGGCGTTGCCGGTCGTAGTGACGTTGATTTCGGCGATCGTAGGTAATATTTTTGGTTATACGATATTTAAAAATATCGCGGCGAGCATGTACTATGGAAGTTATTCGCTCCCGACGTTTGAGGTTAGATGGAATGCCGAAGCATTTTTGCTTACTACGGTGATTCCGGTAATAATTATGTTTATAATTAACTTTATCTCGATATGGAAATCGCTTCGTCTTTCTCCGCTACGTTTTCTACGCAGAGACCTGGCGAAGAAAAAGAGAAGCAAGGCTATACGCTTGCCAAGATGGAGTTTTTTCTCACGATTCAGACTACGCATCATCTTCCAGAATATGGGTAATTACATAATGATGCTCGTCGGGATCATCCTGGCAGACATTTTTCTGCTGTTTGGAATGATGATGGGACCTTTGCTCACTCACTATCAGGAGCAGATACTTGATACTATGCCGGCGAAATACCAGTATATCCTGAAAACACAGGTGGATACGAAGTTTCCGAAGGCTGAGAAGTTCTGTATGAGTTCACTCGAGTACTATCCGAACGATATCAAGGACGGATCCGAGGAGGGATTCACCATCTACGGACTTGAGCCTGAGTCTAAGTATATACATGTAGAGCTCCCCAAAGACGGAGTGGCGATCGCCGACGGAATCAAGGAAAAATATGGAATTGATGTCGGTGATGAGATAACTCTTCATGAGGAATACGAAAAGAAGGACTATACATTTAAAGTGGCGAGCATCGTCAACTACCCAAGCTCACTTGCAGTGTTTATGCCGAGAAAGGTATACAATGACACTTTAAAGCCGGAGATGGGTATAACGGATGTGATCAACGATACAGAGATGCTTTTACACAGGTTGGCCACACCGCCGAATTATGAGTTTTACAATGCGTATTTCTCTGATCAGCAGTTGACTGATATTGATCCGAAGTACATTCAGACTACCATAACCGAAACCGAGCTTACCAGGGTGTCAAGACAGCTTGATGTATCGATGGGTACGCTGTTCCAGATGTGGAACGTATTTGCGATAGTCTTGTTTGCATTGCTTATATACCTGCTCACGAAGCTCGTGCTCGAGCGTAACACGACATCCATCTCGATGGTAAAGATCCTCGGCTACAGAGACGGAGAGGTCGGAAAGCTCTACCTGATGGCCACCACGTGGGTTGTCGCACTTTCAATCCTGCTCTCATTTGCTGTGGCGACGCCGGTCATTGTCATACTGTACCATATCTTTATGCAGAAGATGAGCGGATGGCTTACCGTATGGATCAACTGGGATACGTATGTAAAAATGTTTATACTCGGGATCGTCGCATACGGCCTTGTTGCCGCACTTCAGTACATAAAAATACGCCGCATCCCGATGGATGAGGCGCTTAAAAATGTCGAGTAAGACTTATGAACAAACCACTTATCCCAGAAGAGGAGTGGTCTTAAACATCTCGGAAGCATCTGAAGGGATGTTCTGAAGGATATTTTTGATAATCTCACGTTTTTTCTTTTCCTTGGCGGCCTTTGCCTTGGCTTCAGCTTTTGCTACTCTAGCCTTGCGGGCCGCTTTGATATCTGAAAACATCTTGCGATCATACTTCTCAAGACCATAGGCTTTGATGACTCTCTCTACTTTGTTGTAGTAGCCGGCTGCCGGTACGCAGTAGCCGCCCTTAAGGATGGCTCGAATCTGCTTTTTCCAGCTCTTTGTGTCGGTAGCTCCGTAGCGGGTGTAGAATCTTTTGTTGATACACTTCATATAAGCGTAGATCCCGTCCTTCAGGGATTTATATGAATATCTTCCTCCTCCCAGACCCCAGAGGTTGTTTTTCCTGCCTGCATTCCCTATACCGCTTTCTACGAAAGCCTGAGCGATACATACCGATGGAAGAGAGCCGTATTTCTCCCAGTTCTTCTCGGTCGACACTGTTTTGTAGATCTGATCTACGGTTTTCTGAGTTTTCTTGTTGAACTTAACACTTGCTGAGGCATCAGGGCCCGCGCTTAACAGGATAGTCAGCGCAAGAAGTGTTATTATCAGCTTTTTCATTTCTTTCTCCTTGTAACTTGGCTGTTTTCCTACAGCTTTTATTAATTCATTTAATAATTCTGTAACATATTAACAAAATATTTCCGATTTGTCAACTATTCTTTTCATTTTTTTTACAAATCTAAAAAAACTTGCCTTTTTTCGAAAAAAGTGTATTATAATAGGTATCTATTAGTATTGGAGGTCCACATGGGCTTATTTAGCAATTTTCAGACACAGGAACGACATGGACTGGATATCATCATCGTTGGTATAGGCACCGTCGGTGCGACTCTAGTGGAGCGTCTTTCCAACGAAGGACATGACATCACCATCATTGACAAGGACAGAGAGCGTGTCAATGAGATAGCAAACTACTATGATGTTATGGGTATCGTGGGTAACGGTGCCAGGTATGGGGTGCTTATGGACGCCGGTATCACGCATGCCGACGTTCTTATTGCTGTTGCCCAAAGTGATGAGCTGAACCTTTTGTGCTGCGCCGTGGCAAAGCAGGTCAGTGATTGTGCGACGTTTGCCCGTGTCCACACGCCGGATTACAGCTCGGAGACAACTTATTTTCGTGATAAGCTTGGACTTACCATGGTTATCAATCCTGAGCAATCCACTGCGAAGGATATCGCGAGACTTCTTTATCAGCCAAACGCACTTGAGGTAAACCCGTTTGCACATGGGCGTGCGGAGATGGTCAAATTCCAGGTATTTGAGGATAACCCTTTTGTAGGCAAGACGATCGCCGAGATCGGAGCGGGTCTGCCTTATGCTATTTTGATCTGTGTTATAGAGAGAAATGACGAGGTTATCATCCCGAAGGGTGATGATCACATCGAGGCGGGAGACCGTGTTTCCTTTGTATCATCGAGAGAGAATGTCAGGGCATTTTTCCAGCATATCGGATTCGATTCGCGCAGAGTTGCCGACTGTATGATAGTCGGAGGCGGGACGAGCGGATACTTTTTGGCAAAGGAACTCATAGATATGGGTATCGGAGTCAGGATAATCGAGCAGGACAGTCAGCGCTGCGAGGAGCTGTCGCTGCTGCTTCCCAAGGCGATCATCATCAACGGCGACGGTACAAGCGAGGAGGTTCTCAATGAGGAAAACATCGCGCACATCGAAAGCTTTATCCCGCTGACCGGTATGGATGAGGAGAACATTCTTCTGGCGCTTCATGCAGCACGTGTGAATAACAGCGTAAAGGTCGTTACAAAGATAAACCGTGTAAACTACCGCGAAGTCATAAACAGTATGAATCTCGGATCGGTCATCTATCCCAGATACATCATCGCGGAGGCGATACTTTCCTATGTAAGAGGCCTGACGAACTCAAAGGGGTCAAACGTCGAGACACTCTACCACATGTTTAACGACAGGGTGGAGGCCGTGGAGTTTACTATAACCGAGGAGTCCAAAATCACGGAGGTCCACCTTCGCGACTTAAAGATAAAGAAAAATGTCCTGATAGCCACCATCTATCGCAAGGGCAGGATCATCATCCCGTCAGGACGCGATCGTATACACGTGGGTGATTCGGTGATGATCGTCTCTACAAACCTGGGCTATGATAACATAAATCAGATACTTGCATGACTTGTCATTTTTTTGAAAAATATCAAGCCACACGAGGCTTCGGAGAAAAGAAATGAACTATTCCATTATCAGATATATAGTTGGTTACATCCTTCGTATCGAAGCGGCTTTGCTTTTGTTACCCGTGATCGTAGACTTTATCCACCAAGAGGATAAGTGGTATTATTATCTGATTTCGGCTGCTCTTGCCGCTTTGTTTGGCGGTATTCTCACATTTTCCAAACCAAAAAGTAACGTTTTTTATTTGAAAGAGGGCTGCGTATCCACTGCGCTTGCATGGATTGGGCTGAGTATATTCGGAGGTCTGCCGTTTTATATCACGGGGGAGATTCCGAGCTTTATCAACGCTGTATTTGAGGTCGTTTCGGGATTGACGACGACCGGAGCCAGCATACTTTCGGATCTGTCGACCTTGTCTCATGCATCACTTTTTTGGAGATCATTTACGCACTGGATCGGAGGTATGGGAGTCCTGGTCTTTTTGATGGCGATACTTCCGATGGCGGGTGGGTCGACGATAAATCTGATGCGCGCAGAGTCGCCGGGACCGGATGTCGGAAAACTCGCACCGCATATACGTGACACGGCGAGAATCCTTTATTTTATCTATATGGGGCTTACGAGCCTTATGATCATACTTTTGCTTTGCACGGGTATGCCTGTGTTCGACGCGTTCACGATGTCCTTTGGAACAGCGGGAACGGGTGGATTTGCCGTTCGTAATTCGGGACTTGCAGACTATACTGTTTTGCAGCAGAATATTTTTACTGTATTTATGATCCTTTTCGGTGTGAACTTTAACGCGTTTTATTATATCGTGTATCGCAAGTTTAAAAAGGCATGGCAGATGGAGGAGGTGCGCACCTACCTTATCATAATCATCGCGTCCATCTCCATCATCACCGTAAACATACTTCATATGTGCAATGGGGTGTGGGATGCCATCCAGAAGGCGGCGTTCCAGGTCGGATCGATCATAACCACAACCGGATTTTCAAATGCGGATTTCGATACGTGGCCGGAGCTGTCTAAGTTTATTCTCGTATTTTTGATGTTCTGCGGAGCGTGTGCGGGCAGTACGGGCGGAGGACTTAAGGTTTCGCGTGTTATCATACTTGTAAAGAGCGTCGGAAAGGAGATCACTATGTATCTCCATCCGAAGACGATCAAGAAAATAAAGTTTGACGGCACGCCTATGCCGCATATCGCTATCCGAGGCACAACGGTATACTTTTTGGCGTATATCGCATTGTTTTTGGTGTCATTTTTCATCATTTCTTTTGATGGTCCGGATTTTGAGACCAACTTCACGGGAGTTGCCGCCACTCTAAACAACATAGGCCCGGGACTTGCGGGAGTCGGACCTACCAAAAACTTCGATTTCTATTCGCCCGTTTCGAAGATAGTTTTGATCTTTGATATGCTGGCCGGGCGTCTCGAGCTTTTTCCAATGCTGATACTTTTCTATCCGACTGTTTGGATAGAAGAGATCAAACATATCTCAAATCGTCAGCTCAGGCGAAATTATCATAGTAGAAAAAAGAGTAAAAGTTAATATGAAAAATATCACGATCGGGATCATGGCTCATGTGGATGCGGGCAAGACCACGCTTTCCGAGGGGCTTTTATATGCAGCGGGGATGCTGAAAAAGACAGGACGCGTCGATCATGGCGATGCGTTTTTAGATACCTATGCGCTTGAGAAGGAGCGCGGGATAACTATTTTTTCAAAGCAGGCGGTGATGCCGTGGGGGACTCTCATAGACACACCGGGACATGTTGACTTTGCACCGGAGACAGAAAGAGTCCTTGGGATACTCGATTATGCGATACTCGTGATCAGTGCGAGTGACGGCGTGCAGGGTCATACTGCGACACTTTGGAGACTTTTAAACGAATACGATATACCGACATTTATCTTTGTAAATAAAACAGACCTCGAGGGATTCAATAAGGAAGCTTTGATGAATGAGCTGACTTCGGAGCTGTCGGATGGATGCGTGAGCTTCTCAGGTAATAAGGGTGAGTTTGCCGCTGATGTGGGTGAGTCTTCCCGGAAAGTGGGAGAGTCTTCCGGCGATATGCAGACCGGTGTTCTTTCCGATGAAGAACTCGAATCGATCGCTATGCTTGATGAAAACGTCATGGACAGATATCTGTCTGACGGGAAGATATCCGATGATGATATAAAACGATTGATCCTCGAGAGAAAGCTTTTCCCGGTATTTTTTGGTTCTGCTCTTAAAAATGAGGGCGTGGCCGAGTTTTATATGGGAGTGGAAAAATACACTTTAGATACCTGGTCTAAGAAAAATGCTGAGGATAAAAATGCTCCGTTTGCGGCAAGAGTTTATAAGATAACCAGGGATGATAAGGGCGCGAGGCTTACGCATATAAGAGTGATAAGCGGTGAACTCAAACCAAAAGATGAGATAAAATACGTCTTATCATCCAAAGGAAAGGGAGTATCTGATGCGGCTGAAAAGGGCGAAGAGATCTCTGAAAAGATAGATCAGATCAGACGTTATGACGGGGTAAAGTATGAGCTTTTAAATGAAGCAGAAGCAGGTGTGGTCTGTGCTCTTACCGGACTTAAAAACACTTTCCCCGGTCAGGGGCTGGGTGCGCTTGATGATATGGCTGAGCCTTTACTTGAGCCGGTGCTAAACTACAGACTGATCCTGCCTGAAGGAGTTTCTGTCGTGACATTTTTACCGAAAATGAGAGAGCTTGAGCAGGAGCTGCCGGAGCTTCATGTGAGCGTCCAAAGTGGGGGTACGGTAACACCAAGTGATCCGGGAAGTGAGGATAGGACCGATGAAAAAAACAGTATACATGTCCAGGTGATGGGACGGGTTCAGACAGAGATACTTCAGGAGGTCATCCGGGAGCGATACGGTATAGAGGTCGGTTTCGGGCAGTCTCAGATCGTGTATAAGGAGACCGTGAAAAAGCCCGTGGAGGGGATCGGTCACTATGAGCCGCTGAAGCACTATGCGGAGGTACATGTGGGTATAGAGCCTTTACCTGCGGGGAGCGGTGTGATCGCGGATATGCGTGTGAGTACCGATGAGCTCGATCTGAACTGGCAGCGACTGATCGTGACACATATACTTGAGAGGGAGCATCCCGGTGTAAGGATAGGTGCGCCGCTTACGGACGTGTGTATCAGCGTGATCGGTGGACGGGCGCACTTAAAGCATACGGAGGGCGGAGATTTCCGTCAGGCGACATACAGAGCGATTCGTATGGGGCTTATGAAGACGGAATGCACGGTTTTGGAGCCTTATTATGACTTCAGGCTGAGCGTGCCGATGGAACAGGTCGGGCGCGCGATGACGGATATAGAGAGGATGAGCGGGACATTTACTCAGACAGACGCTCCCGGCGGATCAAAGACGGTGCTTGTCGGTCATGCGCCTGTTGCGACCATGCAGGACTATGCCGCCGAGGTGGCCGCATATACAAAAGGGCAGGGTGAGCTCGGTCTGTCATTTCACGGATATCTCCCGTGTCACAACGAAACGGAGCTCGTCGAAAAGGTTGGGTATGATCCGGAGGCAGATACCGAAAACCTACCCGGCTCAGTTTTTTGTGAGCACGGGGCGGGCTTTTATGTACCGTGGAATGAGGTAGAAGAAAAATGTCACGTACACACAGACTGGAAACCGGGTCGTATAGAAAGAGTCAAAGATGACGGAAGTATAGTATACGCTGAGGATGATGGCGACCTTGATATTTATAATGATAAGGAATCAAATGAAGAGTTTCGTCTGCGGATGATGGATGAGGCACTAGGCGTCGAGGAGATCGACTCGATCCTTGATCAGGCAATAAATGCAAACAGGCGGGCACCGAAGAGGTCTTTGAGAAGGGCAAGAGAGAAGACTGTGAGGCGGGCAGCGAAGCCGTCGGGTGCTGCGAAGCCGAGAAAAACCCGCGAAAAGATCGGCGACTATCTTCTGGTGGACGGGTACAATGTGATCCACGCATGGAAGGAGCTTTCCGAGCTTGCAAAGGATGACATGGAGATGGCCAGAGGCCGGCTTTCCGATATCCTTTGTGACTATCAGGGCTATACCGGCCGTGATGTGATACTTGTGTTTGATGCTTACCGCGTGGCTTCGCACGCTACGGAGGCTTTTGATTATCACAACATCCATGTGGTGTACACAAAGACCGCGGAAACGGCGGATCAGTATATCGAGAGGTTTTCAGTGGAAAAGGCGGACAGATATCATGTGACTGTAGTAACCTCGGACGGACTCGAGCAGATCATCATCCGAGGTGCGGGAGCGCATCTTTTATCTGCTAGGGACTTCGAGGCAGAGGTTTCATCCGCTAAGGACGGGGCATTTTTACATTGACGTCATATATTACAATATGATATAATACAGTTTGTGTTTGCACGAAAAATCGTATTTTCAGGAGGCGTATCATGGTCAGCGAAATATGTCTGAAGCTTTTTAAACGCGATATCAATCGTTGTACGGATGAGGAGGTTTACATCGCACTCCTTCATCTGGTAAAGCGCGAAGCAAAGAAAAAGGAGGTCGCTCTTTCCAAAGAGAAGAAAAAGCTGTATTACATTTCAGCTGAGTTTCTCATCGGGCGCGTGGTAGGGAACAACCTTATCAATCTCGGCCTCTGGAGCGAGGTCAGAAAAGAGCTTAGGATCAAAGGTAAATCCCTGGCAAATATCCTTGAGAGAGAGCCGGAGCCGTCACTCGGAAACGGCGGACTCGGTCGTCTTGCAGCATGCTTCCTTGACTCGATCGCCACACTCGGACTTCCCGGTGACGGTATCGGTCTTTGCTACCATGAAGGTCTTTTTTATCAGAAGTTTAAGCGCAACCGCCAGATGGAGTACCCGAATGCTTGGCGTGAAAAACGCTCCGTCCTTGGCAGAAGTGTAAAAAAATATCCCGTTAAGTTCGGTAGCTTCAAGGTAAATGCTGTGATGTATGACATATTGATCACGGGTTATGAAAACCGCACAAACCGTCTTCATTTATTTGATATCGATTCTGTTGATCCTTCTATCATCAAAAAGGGGATCGATTTCGACAAAGCTGATATCAGAAAAAACCTCACGCTGTTTTTATACCCGGATGACAGTGATGATGCCGGTAGACTACTCAGAGTTTACCAGCAGTACTTTATGGTAAGCGCGGGCGCACAGCTTATCATCGATGAGGCGAGAGAGCGTGGTTCAAACATGCACGACCTCGCTGATTACGTAGCTATCCAGATCAATGACACCCATCCGTCGATGGTGATCCCGGAGCTCATCCGCCTTCTGATGCAGGAAGACGATATGACGTGGGAGGAAGCGAAGAAGATAGTCACGGATATCTGCGCGTACACCAACCATACCATACTTGCAGAGGCTCTGGAAAAATGGCCGAAGAGCTTTATCAAAAAGGTTGCGCCTCAGCTTATACCTATCATCGAGAGACTCGATAAGGATGTAAGAGAGAAGTTCGGTAAGCCTGAGCTTGCTATCATAGACAACGAGAAGCGAATCCATATGGCAAAGATGGATATGCACTTCGGTCACAGTATCAACGGTGTCGCAGCGCTTCATACCGAGATTTTGAAAAATACCGAGCTTCACGATTTTTACGAGATATATCCAGAAAAGTTCAACAATAAAACAAACGGAATCACATTCCGTAGATGGCTCATGGAGTGCAACCGCCCGCTTACTCACTTCCTCGACGAGGTGATCGGACCTGGTTATAAAAAGGACGCGACAGAGCTTAAAAACCTTATGGATCACATCGATGAGGATCGTACGATGAAAAAGATCCTTGAGATCAAAAGAAAGAAAAAGCTTGAGCTCACCTACTATCTGCGTCATGCGATGAGAGTGGATGTGGATCCGAACTCTATTTTTGACATACAGGTCAAGCGCCTTCATGAGTACAAGCGCCAGCAGCTCAACTGCCTGTATGTGATCAGAAAGTATCTCGAGATCAAGCGCGGAAAAAGACCGAATCGCAAGATCACGGTCATCTTTGGGGCAAAGGCAGCGCCTGCTTATACGATAGCTAAGGACATCATCCACCTGATACTCTGCCTGCAGAGGCTGATTGAAAAGGACAAGGAGGTTCGTCCTTATCTTCAGGTCGTGATGCTTGAGAATTATAACGTTACTTTGGCTGAACGTGTTATCCCTGCCTGCGATATCTCCGAGCAGATCTCACTTGCTTCACAGGAGGCATCGGGTACCGGCAACATGAAGTTTATGTTGAACGGTGCGGTGACTCTCGGAACTGAGGACGGAGCCAATGTGGAGATTCACGAGCTTGTAGGTGATGATAACATCTATATCTTCGGTGAGGATTCGCAGACGGTCATCGATCGTTATGCGAGAGGAGATTATCGTTCGATCGATTATTACGGACGCAATCCAATCCTTAAGGAGTGTGTCGACTTTATTGTATCTAAGCAGATGCTCAAGATCGGTGATAAGAAGCATCTTGGTCGCCTTTATAACGAGCTTTTGAGCAAGGATTGGTTTATGACCTTCCCGGATTTTGATTCTTATTGCAAGACGCGTGAGAGGGCTTATACTGATTATGAGGACAGACGTGCGTGGGCGAAAAAGATGATCGCTAATATCGCCAATGCAGGGTTCTTTTCTTCGGATCGGACTATAGCGCAGTATAATGACGATATTTGGAAGCTTGATTAATGCCTGTTGTGTGAAGACGTACGGGAGTTTCTTAAGAAATGCGCGATGACACGCTTGTTCGTGATCATTTCCTGCAGCATCCCCGCTCTGGCGGAAAATGTACAGGAAGCGCAGGTCTATACAGAAGGAAATGACCGAATCAACATCGAGATTCCCGGCATTTCCGGCGTAGAAGAGACCAACAAGATCCTGGAAGAACTGGGACGTCCCGGCTCTCTGTATTTTATCAGGCAGACAGATGCCAACGGAAACGACAACTACACGCTCGGCGCGGACGCGGACGGCAACTACGGCTATGTGCTGACAAAGGACCTGGATCAGATCATCGCGGACGGCGACGTAGTGCTGCAGGGTACAGACGTGCTGGAGGCGAAAGCCGGCTATCAGTCCGACAACATGAACAACCAGGAGATCGTTGTCTCCCTTACCTTTACGGATGAAGGCAAGCAGAAGTTCGCAGACGCCACCACAAAGGCTTATGCGGCGGGCGAGACCATCGGTATCTATTATGACGGAAAGTTCATCAGCGTTCCGAGAGTACAGGCGGCGATCACAGACGGCCGCGCTGTCATCACGGGTGAGAGCACCATCGAAGAGGCGGAGAGCCTTGCATCTAACATTCGTATCGGTGGTCTGAAGGTTGAACTGCAGAGACTTCGTTCCCAGATCGTAGGCGCCCAGCTGGGTCAGGACGCGATCAGAACAAGTAAGACAGCAGGTATTCTGGGTTTTGCACTGGTAGCAGTCCTTATGTGCGCGGTCTACTGGCTGCCCGGCCTGTGCGCGACACTGGCACTTTGCATTTACATCCTGGTCGTTGCGATCATTCTGAACGCATTTGACGTCACACTGACTCTGCCCGGTATCGCAGGTATCCTGCTTTCCATCGGTATGGCGGTTGACGCCAACGTTATCATCTTCGCCCGTATCCGCGAGGAGATCCGTGACGGCAAGACTGTCAGAATGGCGATGAAGGGCGGTTTTGATAAGGCTCTGTCCGCTATCATCGACGGAAACGTGACAACACTGATCGCGGCAGCGGTTCTGGCTTTCCTGGGATCCGGCACGATCAAGGGCTTCGCTTACACACTGGCCATCGGTATCGTTGTGTCCATGTTCACAGCCCTGTTTGTCACAAGACTTCTCATGAACATTTTCTACGCACTGGGTGCGCAGGATGAGAAGCTGTACGGCAAGGCAAAAGATTCCAAGATCATTAACTTCACAGGCAAGAGGAAGATCGTCTTCGCGATCTCCGGTATTGTGATCATCGCGGG
>ONKC01000135.1 GCA_900318295.1 uncultured Eubacteriales bacterium | reverse complement strand
CAGGTCACCTTGGGCAACCTAGGCACTCATTCTGATAGCGTATTCCACGCTCATCTCTACACAATATCGAACAGACATAATCGACAATTTCAACGTCCGCCTTACACTACCTTTACCTTCACCGTCACGGTCTTCGTCGCCTTTTTATAGACCCCGGTCCCACCAGTCGAGACCTTCACACGGATCTTGTAGGAACCCCTCTTCGTTCCCTTCTTTACCGTTACGACACCGGACTTCGTGATCGTGAGCCACTTCGACCCACCGGTCTTTTTTATCGTGACCGAACCCTTCGCTCCCGTCACCACAAGTGCCTTCTTCACAGACACCTTCTTTTTAGCCACCTTCTTCGCTTTGATCGACTTCTTTACGACCTTCAGCTTCATCGGATTTGACTTCTGACCGATTCCGTAGTACGCATTCACCGTTTTGGTGATCGTGTAGGGATCAAAAAGTGCCGAAGAGTCAGGGATACCACTCTCCGTTTTCTTTACCAATTGATAAGTCGGTTCGACTCCCCCGTCGATATCCTCATAGGCCGCATTTACGTAATAAAAATCAGACGCCAAACAGTAATTACCACCCTTCACGGGAATCCCCATAAAAAACAGCGGACCGGAAGCTCTCCGCGTCTTTTCACCCAGCAACGGGATCCCCACATCCTTTGCCCCCGAAGACATGATGTTCGCACTGGAACCGGTTATACGGGTACACATAATCGCATACCGGAAATCATAAAACACCTTTTCATCCTCTTCATCCAGCTTACCATCCAGATTTCTGTCAGTAGCATAAAGAACGTGAGTAATCGCTCCGGAATGGACATCCTGTAATATACTGGGAACCTCTTTTCCTGTGATGATATTCATCATATACACCAAGACAGCATCCAGTCCACCGGAGTTTGTGGTAAGATCCACAACAAAGTTTTCACATTTCTTCTTTCGGGCATATTCCAATGCTTCCAAAATCGGTTTTTCTCCGCTTTCCAGCCTAACCACATTACTGGTGAAATCGTCAAATCTGAAAATCGCCGTCGTCTCCGAGATATACAGGGAAGCCACATAGTTTCCCTGTGCCGTCTTCCATTCTTTGACCGGTTTTTTCATCTCCTTTTCACGGTATTTGAAAAATGAATCCGTGATCTCGGATTCGTCCTTATACAAAGACGAAAGCGCCTTTGCGAGAGCTTCATCCTGTCTTAGCAGCTCCAGCAATTCCACCTGGTACTTCGTCTTCTTGGAATCGGAATCCCCGTAATACGCTGCGACATAACCATAAGCGAGCTCCGTATGCCCGGCATCTTTCATAAGGTAGTTAAGCAATATGATTCCGGCCGCATATTCTGCCAGATTCGTCGATGTCAGATACTTCTTCACTTTTGCCAGATCGACAAGCTCGATCATCCCGCCGGCTTCAAGCGTATGATCCAGACCGTCCTTTTTGATTCGATCGACAAACTCCTGCGAATGCGTGGATCCGCCATGCCCCCACAGACAATCCGTAGCGAAACAGAGCTCACGATACACATAATCTGCCTCATCTGCCTCACGCTCGCCTTTTTTGAAGAATTCAGCATCCAAATCAGCAAAGAATTCATGAAAGGTAAAATCTTCCCGCATCCTTGCAAGATAGATCTTCCCATCCACAAATTCGGTATAGGCATAAGATACGGCCGTTATATCACTGATCGTGCTTAACGGTGAATACACTTTGCCATCCCGTGCGATAAGATCAATCCCGTACCGGGACAGAGGATAGATCTTTTGGAATTCATCATCTCGCTCGACGGAAACCAAATGCGTATAACTTCCATCACCCGCCTCGGTGTTATCTCCCACGACTAATTCCGAATCCGGGTCGAATACGATCGTATCCGCATCCGGGTCAACGAAAAAACCTTTATGATCTTCTCCGGACACAACCGGATCGATCCGATAGCCTCTGCTGGTTTTTTCCACCGAATACTCACGGCCATTAAACAGGATTTCAAGCCAGTCATCAACAGGCACCAGCGGAACATTCGGCATATCCTCGCTAAACAGGCAGTTGATACTGGTCGGGTCCGTCTGTTTGTTGTCATAAACCGGTATTTCCTTCTTCGTATAGGTAGCGGCATCCGCCTTGGTCATACCGGTGCAGAAGAAAAATGCCCCCATACTAAAAAACATAACCAGGGTGCTTCTTTTCATCACCTTCAAAAAACCTTTCATCTCATTCCTCCATTCTTTCGCTTCAGTCTTCACAATTCCGTCTCTTCTATAATAATGCTCTACCCAAAAGTATAATATGCCGCCAGATGAAAGTCAATGTGAAAAGCGGCTGCCGCATCACTCTGCAACAGATCCGATACATTCTGGCTGATACCTGTACAGAGTCCTCGCGTAAAAAAAGCGTGGCACAATAATCTTGCACCACGCCTTAAAACATATCTATTTATTTATCCATCGACTTCAGTGTCGGGACCGCCCCGAAAGCTCCTTCCCCAAGGTGCCTCAAGACGTACGAAGTCCCATTTTTCGGGTTTTTTTCTAAATTCACTTCTACCTCAAAGAGGTTGGAAAAGTACCAAGAATCAAGAAAAAGTTGTACCATTGTTGTATTCTCCTGTCAAAATTGGCAAATTCACATAGAAAATTAATTGCGTGGTATTTCTACATTTTTTCGGACAATCTATCCATAGCTTCCTCCATGCCTGCTTCGGTCGCTTCGGCATAGATTTCCATCGTGGTTCTGATATCCGAATGACCCATAATCGTCTGGATCACCTTCAGATTGCTCTCCACCTCGCAAAGCCTCGTTGCGAATGTATGGCGGATAACGTGGCAGGAAAAGTGTGGGATCAGAACCGGCTCCCTCTTTTCCTTGATTGCGCTAAACATCTCTTCTTCGTTGTAAGCGGTACGAATACTCTGGATTGCCTTGTTTACAGCATTCAGCGTATACAGATTGCCAAAACGATTACTGAAAACAAATCCGGACATACCGTCCACTTGCAAATCATTGAAACCGTTCTCCTGCTGAACTTCATACTCGTGCTTCATCGTCTCATACACATCTGTCGTCATAGGGATCATCCGATTCCCCGCATCTGACTTTGGCGGATCAACCATGAAGATGCACTTTTTATCGTTATCAACGCATGGACGATATGACAATGTGTGATTGATACTGATCCTCTTCTTCTCGAAATCAATATCCTCCCATCGAATACCGACCACTTCACCGATACGACATCCGGTTCCAAATAAGAATACCAGGAGCGAGGTCCATCTCGTGAAAACGGGACTTCCAACCATATAATTGATAAAGGCGGTTTGCTGTTCGTTCGTGAGTGCGAACCTCTTATTTGGTCTTGCACCCGTATCGCGAATCAGCGCCTTGATCGTACCCTTGCAGGGATTGTGACGAATCAGCTCATCCCTAACTCCCAAATCAAACGCCGGTTGAAGCAGTTCATGTACACGTTTCACAGATGTTATCGAGAGCCCCCTGTCAACCAACAGATGCTTGTAGAACCTCATAATATCGGAATACTTGATTGAAATAATCATCTTCTTGCCGATAGCAAAAAGATAATTCAAATCCCTCTTTGACGCCGTATATGTGTCGATACCGTCATCTACATCTCGCTGAACCTTCTTCTCTCGTTCCCTGAGCTTCATCAGATCATTTGAGTAGATGTAGCGTCTTCTGCCAAGGACATCTCTGTACACATACATGTACTTCCCATCACTCGCTCGTTGTGTTTCACCCTTTCTCAGTACTCGACCTTTACTGTCTTTCCTTGATGTGGCCATATGAATCCCTCCTCTCGAATAAAAGAAAAGAGATTCGCCTGTCACCTGTCAGAGCCTCAGGTAAAACACCTTATCACAAGGTATATTATACCATTTTTCGGCCCAAAAAGCAAGTAAAACCGCGAATCTGGCCGCGTAAATTTACTGTAGGAATAAGCAGGGTAGAATCTCCCCGATGATGCGGTCAAGAACTGACTGCTATCATACTATACCACAGTTTTTAGTTT
>ONKC01000042.1 GCA_900318295.1 uncultured Eubacteriales bacterium | reverse complement strand
CTGCACATGTTTTTATGATACTGGCGTAACAAATGGAAAGAGAAATATGTACGCCATTAAACGATGGCGTAATCAAAGAAATTGAGGCCGGAGATGTGTGTTATATTTCCGGAACGATATATACCGCGAGGGATGCCGCGCATAAGCGTATGATCGAGACTCTGGAAGCCGGAGATAAGCTGCCCTTTGATATCAAGGATCAGGTGATCTACTATCTGGGACCGACACCGGCCAGAGAAGGTCAGGTGATAGGCTCTGCGGGGCCGACCACGAGCACCAGGATGGACAAGTATACTCCGAAGCTTCTCGATCTGGGACTCAAGGGTATGATCGGAAAGGGTAAAAGAAGCCTCGAGGTGGTTGAGGCTATGAAGAAAAATACCGCGGTATACTTTGCCGCAGTGGGCGGAGCAGGAGCTCTGCTTTCCAAGTGCATAAAAAAATCCGAGGTTATCGCATATGATGACCTGGGAACCGAAGCGATAAGACGTCTTGAGGTAGAGCGCCTACCCGTGATCGCGGTGATCGATTGTGGCGGAACCGATAAGTATGCTACGGCGACCGGTGAATGGCAGAGTTGATCGTTAGCGATAAATTTATACAAATATGGAACAAAAGTCGAAAATCAGCGTTAACGCTTGACATTTTCGGCTTTTTTTATTATAATCGTATATCATACTAAAACCGTAGGAATTAAGGAGGTGATCTGATGTGCGAAATATTCGGGTTTTCCGGGCTTAATCCGCGTCAGATCAACAAAGAACTGAAGGAGTTTTTCTCTCACAGCGGTAAGCATCCTGACGGATGGGGGTTGGCACTTCTTGATGAGTATGAACACTCGGTGGAAAAAGAGCCCATACCTGCATACAAAAGCGAATATCTAAAGGAGCGGTTGAGGGAGCCGATCGAGACAAAAACGATGCTTGCTCATATCAGACTCGCTACCATCGGTTCTGTCACACGTCCGAACACGCACCCGTTTGAGGAGCGCGACTGTACGGGAAGACGATGGACACTGATACACAACGGAACAATATTTGATTTTCCGAAGCTTGGAAAATACGGAATCTTGCAAAGAGGTCACACAGACAGTGAGCGCATCCTTTTATACATACTTGATGAAATAAAACATGAGACTGAGTTAAAGGGCGAACCGCTCGACGTCGAAGAAAGATTTGATCTTTTGGAACGTATCACATACGATATGAGTGAAGGAAACAAACTAAATCTGCTGATATACGACGGTGAGTGGATGTACGCTCATTATAACGCAGTAAATACACTTTATTATTATAAGGATTCGGACGGCTGTATGATCGCCACCACACCCATAAACGATCATGAATGGAGGCCGTTTTTACCGACAAGACTTACAGCATTTAAAGACGGAAAAATGGTTTTGGAGGGAACTAATCACGGACATATATTCACTGAAAATAAGAGTGCTATGAATCAATTCTATATGACGTATTCTGAGTTGTAATTGGAGGGGGGACCAGGTATGACAAAGGAAAGATTAAGGGAGTGCTTATATCAAAAATATATCACTCCGACGGAGCGAAAGGGCGAGGATTATATCGGTATCGAGATCGAGATGCCGGTTGTAAATCTGTCCGGAGAAGCAACAGATTTTAATGTAACGCAGAGCGCAGCAAACGCATTTATCGATCACTATAAATTCGAGCCGGTAGACCGTGATAAAAACGGCCAGGTTTTTTCTGCAACCGATCCGAATAACGGAGATAATCTCTCATTTGATTGCTCATATAATAACCTCGAGATATCATTCGGTAAAGAAAAAAGCCTTGAAGTGATAAATAAAAGATTTGTTGACTACGTGACATTTTTAAATAAGAACTTGGAAAAATCCGGGCATATGCTGACCGGTATGGGGATAAATCCCAACTATAAAAAAGTCCGCAAGGATTTTCTTCCGGTGCCGAGATATCAGATGCTTGAGGGCTTTTTAAAGCGATGCAATGATTGGAAGATACCGATGTATTTTCATCCGTATCCGGATTTTGCGACCTATGCGAGTGCATCACAGGTACAGCTTGATATCGAGAAGGATAAGTTGATCGATACCATTCAGGCGTTTTCGATGCTTGAGCCGATAAAGGCGGTACTTTTTTCAAACGCATGGATGGAAGACGAGCCTGAGCTTCTATGCATACGAGATCGCTTTTGGGAGAACTCTACACATGGGATCAATCCGCACAACATCGGAATGTATGACAGAAGACCCGATACGATAGAAGAGCTTTTAGATTATATTTCCAGGACAAGTATTTTCTGTACGATACGAGACGGGCATTATGTGCACTTCAGACCGGTACCTATTATCGATTATTTTGATCTGGATCATGTGGTCGGCGAGTATTATGAAGATGGCAAGTATACTCCGTATACGTTCAAGCCGGAAAAAGAAGACATCAATTATTTAAGAACATATAAGTTTATCGATCTGACATTCAGAGGAACGATAGAATACAGAAGTGCCTGCTGCCAGCCGTTTGATTCGGCGATGAGTGTGGCGGCGCTTCAGCTTGGACTGGCCGGTCAGGAAGAGGAGCTGTCACAGATCTTTGAAAATGACAAGTCCATATATCACCACGGATACTCGGATGCCGAGCTTCGCAACATCCTGAATATGCGCGTGTGGCCTGAGTTTATCGACAGAAAGGGGCTCAGGAAGCTGTGTTTGGATATCCTGGATTTGGCAAAAGCAGGACTTGAAAAGAGAGATAAAAAGGACGTGAGATTTTTAGATCCGTTATTTGAAAGAGCGGATGCGCTGATGAGCCCGGCGAGACAGATGGTCGAGTCACTTGAGGCCGGAACTCCGATAGAGGAATATGTCAGATACTACGGAGGGTTTCATAAATGACAGATTATCGTTTGCACGTGGAGGATAAGGGTGTTCGTGATCTGTGTGAAAAGGGAAGTATCGGACTCGAAAGAGAGAGCCTTAGGATCACGCCGGACGGACACTTGGCTAAAACTCCGGATCCTTTTAAGGATGAAGAGTATATAGTAAAAGACTTTTGCGAAAACCAGACCGAGATTAATACTCCGGTTTGTGACAGTGTAAAAGAGGTTATGGATGAGCTGAAAAAATACAGCGATATCATCACAGATACTCTGAGCGACTTGCCTGAGCCTGAGTATATCTGGCCCTTTTCAAATCCGCCGTACATAGTGAATGAAGCTGATATTCCCATAGCCGTTTACAACGGAAAAGATCACTATAAACAAGAGTACAGAGAATATCTTTCCGAACGTTACGGCAGGTATAAAATGACGTTCTCCGGGGTGCATTTTAATTACTCATTTTCAGAGGATCTGCTCAGATATAACCATCTGTATTATGAGGAATTTAAATACGAAAGTTATAGAGATTTCTTTTATCTGGAGTTGGGTGCAAAGGCACAGGCATATAACTGGGTAGTGGTCGCGCTCACTGCAGCAAGTCCGCTTCTTGACAGCTCTTATGTGGAAAAGGGTGTGCTCGGCTTTGATATTTTTAACGGAATGGGAAGCACTAGATGCTCGGAGCTCGGCTACTGGAATTACTTTACGCCGATACTTGATTACACGCATATAAGTAATTATGCGGAAAGCATTTTATCCTATATTGAGAGAGGCTTGATACGTTCGGCAGCGGAGCTTTACTTCCCGGTGAGACTTAAATCATTTCATGAGTATTCACCGTGTTCACTGTGTGAGGACGGTGTGAGTCATATAGAGCTTAGGATGATCGATCTGAACCCTCTCACGCCGTATGGTATAGATGAAAGAGATGTAGAGTTTATAAAGCTGTTTTTGATATGGTTGGCGTTTTTACCGGCGCTCGAGATGGGAGCAAAGGAGCAGGTGATGGCCATACAAAACACAAAAAATGCCGCAAGATACGATCTTAAAACAGTAAATATAATGATGCCTGACAACCGTTCCATGCGCGCTACGGATGCGCTCGGTGAAGTTCTCCGGATGATGGAGGATTTCTACGAAAGAGTGGGCGATAATAAAACACACAGTATCATTGAATATCAAAAAGAAAAGCTTGTAAATCCGGAAGCCAGATATGCGTGGCAGATACGTAAGGAATTCGGTGGAGGATTTGTAGAAAAAGGTCTTAAAAAAATAAGCCGAGTGTGAAAAACACCCGGCTTATTTAATCTGTAAAATGTAATTAAATCATCCAAAGTAACTGATCCCAAGCATCTTGAATATTCCCGATGACTGAAGGAAAAGTAAGAATAAGAATATCGGAGCTATAAACTTGATCATTACCTTGAAAAGGCCGCGTCTGCCAAGCTTTTCGCCGTTCGCCTGACATTCGTCGATAACAGTTTGCGGAGTAAGTATCCATCCGATCAGTATACACGTCATGATAGCAACTATCGGCATGAGTACCGAGTTGCTGACATAATCCATCACATCGAGGACCTGTCCGTTTTGTCCTTCCGACATATTCGGAAGTCGCAGCTCAAAATAAAGAACATTATATCCGAGACACACGATGATCGCTAAGATCATACCGATAAAGGATTCGGAAAGAGTGGCTTTTTTACGGCTCATCTTGAACTTGTCGATAAGAGAAGTAACGACTGCCTCAAGGATTGACATCGCACTGGTGATGGCTGCGAAAAGAACCATCGCAAAGAATGCGGCTCCGACTATGTTTCCGATCCAGCCCATCTCGGCAAATACCTTCGGGAGAGAAACAAACATCAGTGAAGGTCCGGATGCTGCCATACCATCAGCTCCCTGGAATACATATACAGCCGGGATGATCATCGTTCCTGCGAGGAAAGCGACTGCAGTATCGAAGATCTCTATCTGGTTTATGGACTTGACAAGGTTTGCTTCTTTGTTTACATAAGAACCGTAAGCAATCATGATACCCATCGCGATACTCAGAGAGAAGAAAAGCTGTCCCATAGCATCGACTACAACCTGAATGAACTTCTGAACAGTCATTCCGTCAAAGTTGGGTATGAATAAAACCTTCAGTCCGTCAAGACCTGTAGTAGTTACACCACTCTCATCCGTGTGAGAGATAAACAGTGAAAACACGGCTACACCGATGATCAGGATCAAAAGGATCGGCATCAGGATACGTGACGAAAGCTCGATACCTTTTTTAACTCCGATGTAAATGATTGCAGCTATGATCGCAAGGAAGATCACCATATAAATGATAGGCTCAACCTCACCGGTAATGAATCCCGTGAAATAACCATCCTGTGCTGCATCCATACCATGTCCGGTAAGAAATGCGATAAAGTATTTCAGAACCCATCCGCCGATGTCACAGTAGTAAGGCAAGATCAGGAACGGAACTACACAGGCAAGGATCCCGAGTATTTTTGAAAACTTGCTGTTTTTAAGACGATTGTACGCAGTGAGCGGTCCCTGATGGGTCTTTCGTCCGATAGCAACCTCAGCGGTAAGCAGCGTAAATCCGAATGTCAGCGCGAGTATGAGATAGACGAGCAAAAAAACTCCGCCGCCGTCCTTTGCCGCCAAATACGGAAAACGCCAGATGTTTCCGAGTCCCACGGCACTACCCGCAGCCGCAAGAACGAAACCGAAGCCTCCTGAGAAGGAGGTTCTTTTTTGTGCCATTAAAAACACCTTCTTTCACATAATTATAAATGAGAGTATATCATAAACGTACGAAAAAGTAAAGACAAACCACGATTTTTTGGATTTTTCGATATTTGTCTTGAAAGAGTACCAAAAAGAGTGTATATTAGTGTCAGGGGGAAGATGTAGGATGACGAGATTAAAAAAGAGAATATCGATAGTGCTTTGTTTGGCGATATTGTTTTCGGTGATAATGAGCCCCGAGACCATACATGCAGAGGAGACCCCGATAGTCTCGGTTAGACCGGGGGATATACCGACCGTTTCGGAAGAGCCGGTCCAGACACCGGATGTGCTCACTGAGGATGAAAAGACAGCAGCTGATATTTTTTCATCAAATAAAATAGCAAAAGTAAAGATAAATAATTCTATCGAGAAAGCAGTTAAGCTGACATGGAAAAAGCAGTCAGATTCTGCAGGATATAAGGTTTTCAGATCAAGTAAAAAGAAAAGCGGATACAAGCTGATAGGAACAACTAAAAAAACATCCTTTACAGATAAAAAAGCAAAAAAAAGAAAGACTTATTATTATAAAATAAAAGCCTATATGAACATACGTGAGCATCTGATCGAGGGAAAGGAAAGCTCAACCAAGTCTTTATATGTGTTTCCTAAAAAACCAAAGACAGTGATAGCAGGTGAGTGTTTTGTTGAGGGGATGAAGATGGTTAAAAACCAGTTCCCCAAAAACATAAATCTCGTTGCAAAGATAGGTGTAAATACATATTCCATGATGCACAGTAATTACTTTGTATACAACGGACAAAGTATCACCGGTCTTGAACGTATCGCTTATTACTATCCTGACAGAGTTTATTTTTTGATAGGAGCAAATGAGTCCGCTTGGGCCAAGCCATCTTTTACTATCAGTAATTTTAAAAAGATGTACAAGATGCTAAAAAAGATAAACAAGCATGTTCAGATCGTATTGATAAAGATAGCACCATTCGGATGGCACTCATCCCAACATATACCCAGTGTGAGTGCAAGAGCAACATTTAATAAGGCGTATGCTGATTTCGCCGGTAAGTATAAAAACATTTACTACTGCAATGCGACGGATGTTTTGGATGACGGCACATCACATCTGAACAAAAGATATGATGACGGTGATGGTTGTCACTGGAATACTACCGGAACTATACAGGTTATAAAGCGATTAAAAAAATGGAGCAAGGCTAAGTTCAAAAGCTTATAAATAAAGCAGAAAGCAAGAGGAAAAAAGTATGGATGAGAAGACGATAAACAGGAAAAACACTCACGGTATCATCAGTATGATATTGGTATTGTGTCTGGGTTTTTGTATGTTATATACAGATGTAAGACCTGCAAATGCGGCCACAAGTAAAACAACAGATATTTATAATTCAGTCCGTGATGCTTACGGCACGGGATTTCCCCTGTCGAAAAACAATATGATAAAGACACCGCGTAAAAACATATTTGGAAATTATTCAACGGTTCTTGGTGTGTCGACGAAGTATATTTCATCTTATACTGCAGCCCAGAAGTCAAACAGTAAGGAAGAGTTTATCTGTATGGTCTGCAAGGCTACATCAAAAAAATCAGTAAAAAAGATAAAAACAAAGATCAAAAAATACATTAAAAATGAGTACAAAAGCAACTTAAGTTATCATTCTGAATTCGGTAAAAAGCTACTTAAAAAATCAGTAGTCGGATCGCGCGGAAAGTATGTATATCTTTTTGTGCTGGATACCTCCGGTAACAAAAAGGCGATAACAGCTTTTAAAGAGAGTTTAAAATAATGGTATTTTCAAGTCTTATATTTCTATATATTTTTTTACCGGCAGTTCTTCTCCTATACTATCTTATGCCACGTAAGGGAAGAAATGCCGTCTTGCTTTTATTCAGTCTGATATTCTATGCCTGGGGTGAGCCTGTATTTGTGCTAGGGATCCTGGCATCTGTTATAATTAACTATTTCTATGGGATAGCGTTGCAAAAGCATAAAAGCAGATTACTCCTGGTGACAAATATAGCGGTCAATCTCGGATATCTTGGCGTGTTTAAGTACACCGGTTTTGTGATGGGTACTTTCAACAGCCTGTTTGGAACAGATGCACAGATAATAAAGCTAGCGCTGCCGATCGGAATCAGTTTTTATACATTCCAGGCACTGAGCTACACGATCGATGTATATAGAGGTAAAGTGAGTGCCGGGAAAAACATAATCGATTTCGGTGCATATATAACAATGTTTCCTCAGCTGATCGCGGGTCCTATCGTTCGTTACAAAACTATCGAACATGAGCTTCGGACGCGAAGGGAAACCTTGGAAGATTTTACTTCAGGGATAGTACGCTTTGCATCCGGTCTTGGAAAAAAAGTCCTGCTTGCCAACTCTATAGGACAGATATGGGATGCTGTTTTAGAGGGGGCGGAAAGTGATCTTACGACTTCGACCGTATGGCTTGGGATGCTTTGTTTCACTTTCCAAATATACTTTGATTTTTCCGGATACTCGGATATGGCTATCGGCTTGGGAAAAATGTTTGGATTCCACTTTGATGAGAACTTTGATCGTCCATATACCTCAAGATCAGTAACAGAGTTTTGGCGTCGCTGGCATATCTCGCTGTCGACATGGTTTAAAGAATACGTATATATTCCTTTGGGAGGAAACAAAAAAGGATTACTCAGACAACTAAGGAATATTTTTATAGTGTGGATGCTTACCGGGCTTTGGCACGGGGCCGCATGGAGCTTTGTTCTCTGGGGAGTTTACTACGGTATCCTGCTGATAATAGAAAAAGTATTTTTGCTTAAACTGCTGAAAAAAATACCCGGTATAATAACCTGGTTTTATACGATGATAATCGTGATCATCGGTTGGGGGATATTTGGGCTTGCCGATGTGGCACCGGAGTCCGCAGGCGGCTTTGTACGCGGTATTTTTTTCATGGGAGATTACGGAGTATACAGTTCGCATACACTGTATCTGTTAAGCGGAAATATACTGTTATTAATTGTGGCTGCACTGATCAGTTCAGGATTGATAACAAAGGCGGTAAAAAAGTATATCACAAAGCATGAAACAATATATGCAGTCGGAAGTATGGTATATGTCGGAGCTATCATGTTTATGTCGACCGTATGCATAGTAGCGGATACATATAATCCGTTCTTGTATTTCAGATTCTAGAAAGGACCGGATATGGAAAACAAAACAAAAAAACTTCATATCATCCAGGTCATTTTTTTCCTGCTGATACTGTGTGCCGGATCGGGTGCGCTTATTTGTGGTGCGTGTGAAGGAAGGACAAGCTCCGAGCTTGAAAAAAGAGAGCTTGCAGAGTTTCCCGCAGTAAATGCGAATGATATTTTCAGCGGAAGATTTGAAAGTGATTTTTCGGAAGCACTCTCGGATCATATAGTCGGAAGAGATCTTTTTGTGACGGCAAAAACATGGGCACAGATAGCTCTCGGGAAAAAGGAGATCAACGGTATATATATAGACGAAGATCGACTGATCGATACGTATTTAAGCAGTGATTTTTATGACGGTCAGATCAAGATAAATATAAAAGCATTGACTGATTTTATGGCAACATGCGCCGGCGAGATCGGTCCTGAACATGTGAAAGCGGTGCTGGTCCCGAGTAAGTGTTCTTTGTATCGGGATGATCTGCCGGAGTATATGCCTGTTTCAAAAAGAGCGGATACTATCGCCGGAGAGATACGGGATGAATTGGCTGTAAAACTCGCATCTATACCTGTGCAGGCAGTGACTGAACAAGAGGATGAAAAAGACGAGAAAACAGAAGAGGATGATGGGATCACGTCGGACGATGAGGATTCAGATGAGTCCGTATTTGAAGACGAGGACTCGGATGAGAGCATTTTTGATGATGAGGATTCGGACGAAAATATTTTTGACGATGAAGGTTTAGATGAAAGTACTAATGATGAGGATACCGATGAGGACATATCGGATGACAAAAACACTGAAAAAAAATCAGTGTATATTGATCCGAAAAAAGCAGATAAGATGGTGATCGATCTGAGGTCTGTGTTAGAGGAGCATAAGTCGGAATACATATATTATCTGACGGATCACCACTGGACTACACGCGGAGCTGCGTATGCGTATCAGACTCTGTTTCCGGCAGCGGGAAATATAGTTGATGGAAAAACAGAAACGGTTGCTGAAAGTTTTTTGGGAACGGATTATAATAAGATCCATTATTATAAAAACAAAGATAAGATAATGCGTTATGTGATTCCGGAAGCGGATACGGCAAAAACGACGATAAATGACTCCGGAGACAGGTCGCAACACGACAGTATATACGAGAATAAGGCATTGTCAACATCGGATAAATATAACTATTTTTTAAGCGGGAATTATAGCGCGATAGAAGTGGATACAAAAGCAAAAAATGACAAGACGCTGGTAATAATAAAGGATTCTTATACCAATTCTTTGATACCGTTTTTATGCAGGGAGTATAAAAAGATCATCATGATTGACCTTCGATATGTAAACTCGTCTGTCTATGACTACATCCCGGAGGGTGTAAAGCCGGATGATATTTTGATAGTATATAACGAAGAAAAGTTTATGCAGGATACTCACCAGATGTATCTGAAATGACTAGTGCTGCTATTTCCAAATATCCGGACATTATTACTTGTCTGTTTTTCCACCTGCTTCGTTATCTTCACTTGCCGATGCCTGGCAGATTACTGATGAAGAGTATCTAATAGACGTTCCTTCAGGATATAGTATCTTTCTAACAGCTGATTCATCGTAGCTATTTTTTTGAAGTTGCTCTCGTTTATATCATCAGAATTCATATAGAATTTTGCAAACGCTTTCCAGAAACTACGGCATGTTTTTCCACCGACTCCTAAGGTTGTTATGCAGTATCCTGGATTGTCGATCTCGATAGCGACTAAGGATGCATAGAGCGCCTGAAGGTCAAAGGTAGGGTGCCCGTAGCCGCAACTACTCATATCCGTCAGCATCATCTCATCATCAGTAACATAGACGTTACTCAAACTCAGATCTCCGTGAACAAATGTATCAAGATCCGGCATGGCTTCAACCAATGCGTTTAACTGCCCCCACTCATTTTCCGGGAGAAGGTTTTTGGCCTGATCAAGCCAGTTTCGGTAACGATCCTTTATGGAAGGAAGAGTACCGGGAGTTATACTGATCTCATGTAATTCTTTTAAAAACAGCGCAAACCTTTTGGCATATGATACAACCTTTCCGGGATTTTTAAGAAGAATGGAAGCCAAGGATTCTCCAGGAATTTCCTCAAAAACGATACCGAAGCATTCGCCACATTTTACTATGGAAAAAGATATGGGAGTAGGTACTCCGCAAGCGATCGCTTTTTGCGACATTTTTATCTCCTGCTCAACCTGATCAAGTGTGATATCTGAGTTAAAAACCTTAACCATCATACCGCCTTTGAGAGAAAAAAGTCGCCCGTTTATGCTTATAGATATGAGGTCGCACCCTTCGATGTTTACCTGCTTGAGGGTCTTTGATACGTTAAAGATATCATCAAAACCGGTCATCTCAAGGATACTGTAAACATCTTTATTTACATTTCTGAGAGTAAGCTTTCCTTTGTTGTATTTTTTCTGCACGCTTAAAAAGGATCTCAAGCCGGAACTGGAGATATATTTTAGATCGGTAAGATCAAGCTCGGGAGTTTTTTCAGGATACTGTTTGACAATGAGATCAAGAAGCTCATCCTTGATCTGTGCAGCATTAGTCTCGTTGATTCGCTCGGGTAAGGTTATGATAAGCTTATCCCCCTTTACAACACGTTCCATGATAATCCTCCCTTCAGAAGCGACGCACATCGATTTAGACAAAAATGATTATAACACATGCAGCCCGATATGACAAGTAAATGCTTGAAATACGCCATTTATCGCAATTTTCTGTTGACAAACTTAGGAGAGTTTGGTACAATAGTTTTTGCACTGGTCGGAAAGATGACCAAAAGCGCCCAAAACAGGCGCTTTGCAAAACTGAATAAACCTAATTAATTCAGGTATCTGGAGAAGTACTCAAGTGGCTGAAGAGGCGCCCCTGCTAAGGGTGTAGGTCGGGTGACCGGCGCGAGGGTTCAAATCCCTCCTTCTCCGTGAATAAAAAAAGCCCATATGGGCTTTTTTTATTCACAAAGAAGATCGGGATTATCACACCTCGAACGCCGCCCGGGAAAACATCGCCGAAGGCGATTTTTCGGTAAACCGGCGAAGCCGGTTTACTCGCGAGAGGTTCAAATCCTGGTAAGATGGAGGTCGATTCGCTGACACCGGATGGGCCTGTTCAAATCCCGAAGGATTTTGGTTACCCGTGGTTACTTTGATGTTTTTTGTCGTCCAAGATTCTTAAAAAGATCCGAATAATCATCATCCTGTTTCACATCTCTCAGGTAACGGAGAGTAGTGCTTACCTGGCTGTGTCCCATCATTTTACTCAACTCTTGAAGATTCTCTCCGTCATATGCCATAGAGCACGCATAGAAACGAATCTTGTGACTGCTACGATACGGAACTCCGGCAGCCGCACAATACTTCTTCAATCTCTTGTTGAAAGTTGTTGTGATGATTGGTCTACCGAATGGCATGAACACGTACTCACCGTTCGGATTGATCTCACGAGCTCGCTTTAGCACATCGAGAGCGTCGTCCGTTATGAATTCATAGCGGTAGCCTTGTGAGGTATAGCCCTTTAGATAATCCTCAGTGACCATCTTTTTATCATTAAATTTCAAATTATCATTCATTTCCGGTTCATATGTAATCTGGTGGCAGATGTAGATGCTCCGATTTTCGGTGTCAACGTTTTCCCATTTCAATCCGGCGATTTCGCCGACGCGGATAAACATGTTAAAGTCGAGTCGGATTGCCAGCGCATACGGATCATCCGACAAAGTCTCAAGATAAGCAAGGAGTTTTTGTGCCTCTTCTTTTGTATAAACATTATCCCTTTTATCTTGTTCCGGTTTGTAGGTAAGTCTTTTGGTGTCTACATCTCTTACCGGATTGGATGAAATCAGTTCTTGTTCGACTGCATAGTAGAACATCCCGTTTAAGACTGCCTTGATGTTGTTTACGAATCTGCGGGTGTATTTGCGGTATTTGGTAATCTGTCGAAAAAAGCTGCACAGATCCTTTGCTGTGATGTCTGCTACCCGCCAGTTGGCAAGTGCTTTATTTTTAATCTTTACATCCCGACAGTGCGTCCGATAGAGAGATACATCCTTGCGAACGGTTGAGGGTTTAACCGCGGAATCATCCCGACGATAGATTGCCCATTGTGTAAATAGTGAATCGATGGTAATACTTGGTGCGGTATTATCTAAATAATAGTTCACCACGGCATGGCAGATTCGATCATAGCCGATTCTTTTGAGAAGTCTTCTGCCGGAAGATTTTTCATGATCCGGTAGATGAGTAAACCACTGTCGCGAATCATTTTTATTTCTAAAAAACTTGTAAGGGTGGATGTGTTCGACGATCTTTTTTTCGACTTGTGTCCGGATCGTTTTCTTAGTCATATTATCGGGAAAATCAAGCATATTTATTCCCAATGATTCCGCGAGATTGAGCACCTCATTTAGTGTGTGCTCGTGTTTTACCGGTTGAAGATTCTGAATAGTCATGTTTTGCATATGGCCATCTCCTTTCTGTGAGGGAAAACAATAGATACACATTTATTATATACTATAGGTATTGATTCTTATTCTGATACAAAAGACAAAAATCGTGATTTTCGTGATCTTTTCATTCAAAAGCCTTGCAAATGCGAGGCTTTTGGCGTATAATGAAGGAGTAAGAAGCCGTGGTATAAATTAAGAAGGAGATGGTCGCTATGGAACAGACTCTGGATCGAGGAATTGCTGAATACAATCCGCCTTTGGAGACAAACATCTATGATTGGCAGTTGGATCATTTGGACTGTGATGCGATATTCACCGGAAACGATATGCGGAAGGTGAAGATTTTTTACTATGCGACGAGTAAAACACACAATGACGATTTATATAGTTTTATGCGTGAAAAGCATGGAGATAAAAAGATCATGATGGGGTTGTCGGAGGAGGAAGTCGGACGTGTTGATTAATGCATATTACAGAAACGATTTTTCATATTCCGTTGAGTCTGGTGGAATCACTAATCGTGATGCAGTGATGGTCTCCATGAAAGTGGATACCGGATCTCCTTACACGATTATATCGCTTGAAACGCGCTATCCCGGCTTGTCTGACGAGAAAGTGAAAGAATTCAGAGAGAAGATATCGAAGACAAAAGTAAAGCCTATCACTCCTAAGTCAGCAAGCGGTCAGGAGATAGTATGTTATCCTATCGTGCTTGATAAGGTTTCTCTGGACGGAACGGAACTCGAGAAGTTCCCACTGTATCTTGCTACGAATATTGAAAGAAAGCTTTCACTGATTGGTTTGGATTTTCTGAATTGTTGTGAATTGAAAAGAGAGCGAGAAAGCGATGTTTTCACGATGGATTTGGGTGATGTAAAAGAGTACAGAGATGCATTTCAGAAACGACATAACGATAATGTACTGGATATAAGTATATTGGAAGAAGCGGAACAGGACTGGAACGAGGGTTGATA
>ONKC01000019.1 GCA_900318295.1 uncultured Eubacteriales bacterium | reverse complement strand
TCCAGTTCTCGTCTGCCATCAGTGGCTATTTGTGACGCTCCGGCACAAATAGCCGTGTGAAAAATCAGCATATCAGTGTGATTTTTCACACTATCCTCCATAACTGTTGCTTGTGCGAGTCGGCGCACAAGCACCCAAACTCTTCGTTATCTTCAGTCAATTCTTTGTTTGTCAAACTCTAGTTAGTCATATCTAACTACTTATATAATATACCCTTTTATTTGATCTGTCAATACTTCATGAAAAAATTTGATAAGTTTTGCTTTTGCTGATATAATGGGTGAAAAATCACAGAACCGAAAGGGGATATCATGAAAGGTTTTTGGACATTTCGATATACACTCTTAAACGTAGTTTACTTTGTAGCATTCTGCACGATTCACGCTTTGGCTGCAGTGTATCTGCTGGCGAACGGCTTCAACAATACTGAAGTCGGTATCCTTTTGGCTGTGGCCAATATCCTATCAGCTGTCTTTCAACCGATCATCGCCGGCATCATCGACAAGCCCGGCGCTCTGACCAACAGACGCTTTATACTGATCTCAGTACTTATCATACTTGTAGGCTCTGCCATCCTTATGTTTATCCCCGCATACAAACCTGTCGTTTTCGTGGTGTATGTGATCATCTACATGATACAGTTTGCATATCAGCCCGTGATGACTGCGCTGTGCTTCGAATACCAAAAGGCCGGCTGCTCTATTTTTTACGGCTTGGCCAGAGGTTTGGGATCTTCCAGCTTTGCCGTCACCGCTTTTTTTATAGGCGGTATCGTCGAAAAAACTGGAGTGCAGATCCTGCTTATCATAAACATGGTAACCATGCTTGTCTCAGCTATCATCATTTATACTTTTAAAAAACCCGCCGCACCGGAGGAGGGTGCGACGGATGGGGATATCAATAAAAATGCCCCGGCAGAGAAGGCGAACAATAATTTTATTGATTTTGCCAGGGCATATCCGGCTTTCATGTGGTTTTTAGTCGGTACGATATGCTTCTTTTTCGCACACAACATGATCAATGATTTTATGATCCAGATCATCAGATCACTCGGCGGTGGCGAGACGGAGCTCGGCTATGCGAACTTCCTTCAGGCTATCCTCGAGCTGCCCGTCATGGCTATGATCGGGCTGATCCTCAAACGTATCACATCAGACAAACTTCTCATACTGTCCGGTGTGGCTTTCTTTGTAAAGATACTTTTACTTATATTCGCCACAAACATGGTGCTCATGTACACAAGTCAATCATTCCAGCTTTTTGCTTATGCGGTATTTATCCCAGCGGCAGCCTACTACGTCAGCTCACATATGTCTGAGCTCGACCAGGTAAAAGGCCAGGCCTTTGTGACCAGCGCTATCACTGTCGGCGGAGTCTTTTCAAATCTTATAAGCGGAGTTATCCTTGACAACCTCGGCATCAAACAGATGCTCATCACCGGGACCGTAGTTTGCGGTATTGGTGTGGTGATCGTATTCTTCGCATTTGCAAAAAAGCGTGCTAAGGAAAACTGATCATATCTTGGCGGCTGCCAAAGCAGCCACTGCTCCGTCTGCGGCGGCAGTGGTAAGCTGTCTTACCGTCTTGGTCCGGCAGTCTCCTGCTGCATAAATTCCCTTTGTCCCAGTCTCACAGCTCTCATCAGCGATAATATATCCCTGATCATCAAGCTTAACTATATTTGAAAAAGCATTGTTATCGGGCATCTGTCCGATCGCTATAAATATCCCTTTTACACTAATATCTGTCACGGCATCCGTCTTGACATTTTTCACACGGATCCCGCTCACCATATCATCCCCGAGGATCGACTCCGGCACCGAATCAAGGACAAACTCCACATTCTCCTTTTCACGAAGTAATGCGACATCCTTTTCATCGCCTCTGAACTGATCTCTCCTGTGAATGAGATAAACCTTGTTGCAGTAGTTCGAAAGGAAAGCGGCATCCTCGAGGGCGGTGTTGCCGCCCCCGATAACAGCCACATCCTTGTTCCTGAAAAATGCTCCATCGCAGGTGGCGCAGTAGCTGACTCCGGCCCCGACCATCTCCTGCTCTTTCTCAAGACCAAGAGGACGGTTTTTCGCTCCGGTAGCTATGATCACTGCCTTGCATTCATACTCGGCCTCAGACGTTTTGACGACCTTTATATCGCCGTCTGTAACGGATACGACCCCTTCAGACTTATAATCTACTCCCAACCCTATTGCCTGATCATAAAGTCCCTGTGCAAACTGAAAACCTGACACATGGGCCAAACCCGGATAGTTCTCTATATCGGGTGTGTTAATAATCTGGCCGCCATAAGTCTTCTGCTCGAGTATCAATACACTTTTTCCGGCACGAGATCCATATATTCCGGCAGTGAGGCCGGCCGTCCCTGCACCTATCACAATGATATCATACATATCTTTGTCCTCCGCTTCGCACTTTCCAGACACATCTATATTATTTTACCAAATCAAGGATTTCCGCTTTGGAAATCACACCAACACTCCTGTTTGCCTCCTCACCGTTTTTAAAAACGATCAGGGTGGGGATAGACATCGTCTTGAACTTCATGGCCAGCTCCTCATTATCATCAACGTTGACCTTTCCGACTTTGATGTCATCATTCTCCGCTGCTACCTGATCCACGAGCGGCGAGAGCATCTGACACGGTCCGCACCACGGTGCCCAGAAGTCGAGCAGTACAGGCTTGTCACTCTTTACAACCTCTTGTTCAAAGTTTTCACTTGTTATCACGATTGGTTCCATAGCTATACCTCCTATCACAATGCTTTTGCTACAGCTTCCTTTACTTCCTTCATGTCTACGGTCGGCTCAAAACGAGAGACCACATTTCCTTCTCTGTCAATGAGGAACTTGGTAAAGTTCCACTTGATATATGCCTTGTCTCCGAAAGCTTTATTGTTCATCTTTGCAAACTTGTCAAGAGCGGCATTCTTTATCCCTTTGCCGAAGCCCTCAAACGGCTTTTCGGTTGCAAGGTAAGAAAACAGCGGATCTGCAGTGTCACCGTTTACATCGATCTTTGCAAACTGCGGGAACTCTGTTCCGAACTTCATGGTGCAGAACTCATGGATCTCATCCTCGCTTCCCGGCGCCTGGTTTCCAAACTGGTTGCACGGGAAATCAAGTATCTCAAGTCCCTGATCCTTCATCTCCTTGTACATATCCTCTAAAGGCTCGTAGTGAGGAGTAAAACCGCATCCGGTAGCCGTGTTGACTATCAGAAGCACCTTTCCGCTATAATCAGAAAGCTTTACATCGTTTCCTTTTCTGTCCCTTACTGTGAAATCATAAACATTTGCCATAACTACTTCTCCTTTCCTTTTACCGCTTTGCCGGCGTTCAGAAGCTCATACAAAAGATCATATAACTGCTTTGCTTTCTCCGGAGGAAAGTTCAGACAGCTCCCGACACATGCCGGTATATCCTTTGCCTGCTCCTGAAGTGCTCTTCCCTTCTCTGTCAGGGTGATAACAACAACACGATCATCTTCGGGACTTCTTTTCCGCTCGATATACCCTGCTGTCTCCATCTTCTTTAAAAGAGGTGTGATCGTTCCGTTATCAAGCATCAGCTTTTCACATATCTCTCCGACCGGTATACCGTCCTTCTCCCACAGTACCAAAAACACGATGTACTGTGTGTAGGTAAGTCCGAGCGGCTTCAGATACGGCGTGTAGAATCCTGTCACGCCCCTCGCTGCTGCATAAAGCGGAAAGCACAGCTGGTTTTCAAGTTTCATCATCTCACGATAATCATGTTTCATAATCCGTTATCCTTCCTGACTTATTTATCTTTGGTACGATTATATTGTATCAAAGGTATTTCATTTTGTCAACACCTTTTTCAAAAGAATTTTGTTTGACATTTGTTGGACAGTTTATGATATAATTATATATTGGTCCTGACAAGCTTAGGCTTATAGCCTTCTTTTTTCAGTCTTTTCATAATCTTGTCACGATGCTCGGTGCCGAAGCTCTCCAGTGTTATACGCAGCTCAACCGCAGCACTTCTGTTGATGCTGACAAACTGGTTGTGCTCGAGCTTTACGACGTTACCCTGCTCTTCAGCAAGGATACCCGAAACCCTCGCGAGCTCACCCGGCTTATCCGGAAGAAGAACTGATACGGTAAAAATCCTTCCTCTCTGTATGAGTCCGTGCTGAAGCAGTGATGACATCGTGATGATATCCATGTTTCCGCCGCTGAGTATAGATACGATCTTTTTATCCTTCAGATCAAGATGCTTTAGTGCCGCGATCGTAAGAAGCCCTGAGTTTTCGCATACCATCTTGTGGTTCTCGACCATATCCAAAAATGCATCGATAAGCTCTTCATCCTCGACGGTTATGATCTCATCAACATTCTTTTTTACATACTCAAAAGTATTTACACCCGGTGTTTTTACCGCGGTACCGTCAGCTATAGTCTGCGCTGTTTTTAACGTTACTATATGTCCCATCTTGATGGACTCCTGCATACAGTTTGCCTCGGCAGGCTCTACACCGATAACCTTTATGTTCGGATTGATGAGCTTGGCAAGTGTCGAAACACCCGTGGCAAGTCCGCCTCCACCGATGGGGACAAGTATGTAGTCGACAGTCGGAAGCTCCTTTATGATCTCCATCGCGATGGTTCCCTGTCCGGCTGCCACATCCAGATCATCAAAGGGATGGATAAAGGTATAGCCGTGCTCGTCGGCAAGTCTGTAAGCCTGTGCACACGCATCATCATATACATCTCCGTGGAGTACCACCTCAGCTCCGTAGCTTTTGGTGCGATTAACCTTCATAAGAGGCGTGGTGGTAGGCATGACTATGGTAGCCTTTGCCCCGAAACGCTCGGCGGCAAAAGCCACACCCTGAGCATGATTGCCGGCTGATGCCGTGATCAGTCCCTTCTTTCTCTCCTCCTCCGACAGTGTGCTTATTTTGTAGTAAGCACCTCTGATCTTGTACGCTCCTGTATGCTGGATATTCTCAGGCTTCAGATATATCCTGTTTCCATACATTTTTGAAAAAAACTCACTGTAGACCAAAGGTGTGGGTGAAACCACCTCGGAAACCTTTTGAAAGGCCTCCTCGAATTTTTCAATCGTTAGTTCACTTTTACTTGACATCTGCTTTACTCCCTTTTTTCTTGTTTTGATAATAAAAAATATTTCGAAAAACCGGCATTATCACAGGATCATCGACAACCCGATCCTCTTTTTCTTTATATCCACGGAAAGCACTTTTACCTCCACTATATCACCGACACTGACCACGTCCAGTGGGTGCTTTACAAAGCGTTTATCCGTCAGCTGAGAGATGTGAACAAGGCCGTCCTGATGGACACCGATATCAACAAATGCACCAAAATCGATAACATTTCTGACTGTCCCCTTTAAGATCATCCCTTCCTTTAAGTCCTCCATCTCGAGCACATCGCCGCGAAGGATTGGCTTTGGCATCTCATCACGGGGATCACGACCGGGCTTCTCAAGCTCGGAGATTATATCATTTAAAGTCTCAAGTCCGAGACCGAGCTTTTCAGCCAGCTTTTGTTTGTCCTTTACAAGCAGGGACAAACCGGTGAATCCGCTACCCAGATCTTTCTTATCAAATCCGAGATCATCAAGAAGCATTTTTGCTGCCGCATATGACTCGGGGTGTACTCCTGTAGCATCAAGAGGGTCTTTACCTCCCGTGATACGCAAAAACCCTGCGCACTGCTCAAAGGCCTTCGGCCCGAGCTTTGCCACCTTTTTAAGCTCGGCACGGGAGTGGAACTCGCCATTTGCCTCGCGGTAAGCGACAATATTTTTTGCTATCGGCTTTGATATACCTGAAACATACTCAAGCAGCGATGCGGAGGCTGTATTTAAGTCAACCCCGACATGGTTTACACAATCCTCCACTACGGCACCGAGCGCCTCGGAGAGCTTGCCCTGATTCATATCATGCTGATACTGTCCCACACCGATACTACGGGGTTCTATCTTAACCAGCTCTGCCAGCGGGTCCTGAAGCCTTCTCGCAATGGATACGGCACTTCTTTGCCCCACATCAAACTCAGGGAACTCCTCGGTAGCGCGCTTACTTGCCGAGTATACGCTGGCACCGGCTTCATTTACGATGACATAATGAACGCTCTTTTTTACCTCCTTCAGCATGTCGGCTATCACAAGCTCCGATTCTCTGGAGGCGGTACCGTTTCCAACCGAGATCAGTGTGATATCGTATTTATCGATCAGTGCCTTTACTGTTTTCTTTGTTTCTTCTATCTTGTTCTGAGGTGCCGTCGGATAGACCACGACTGTGTGAAGCACCTTTCCGGTAGCATCGACCACTGCAAGCTTACAACCAGTTCGAAATGCCGGATCCCAACCCAGCACTACCTGGTTTTTAATAGGCGGCTGCATCAGAAGCTGCGTGAGATTTTTACCGAACACGCGGATAGCTCCGTCCTCGGCAGCCTCAGTCAGATCACTCCGAAGCTCTCTTTCGATAGCCGGCGCGATCAAACGCTTATAACTGTCCACTATAGTGAGCATGATAAGCTGCTTCGCATCGTCCTTTACGTCTTCGATCGACTTACCCTCAATCCGGTCGAGTTCTTTGGTACTATCTATGATCTCTCCACCCAAATAACGCAAGATCTCGTCCTCCGGCGCATCTATCTTAACGGTTAAAAACTTCTCGTTCTCACCGCGGTTGATAGCCAAAGTCTGATACCCCTGAAGCTTTTTCAGAGGTGAAGAAAAATCATGGTAGGTCTCATAGACAGATCTTCTCTCTGAAAGCTTTTTATCCTGCGGCTGCGCTGATTCCTTTTCTTTGTCCGTCTGCTTTTTCTCGGCTACTACGATCTGTCCTTCCTCACGAGTCATCCTACGTATCTCGGTACGATAATCCGCCTCGTCAGAAAAACGCTCCGCCAGAATATCCATAGCACCTGCCAGAGCATCCTCTATGGTTTCTACACCCTTTTCAACATCAATATAGTCTCCTGCCAGTTCGGCAGGAGACTTTGTCATATCTTCATAAATAGCATCCGCGAGAGGCTCTAAGCCTTTTTCCTTTGCGATGGTAGCACGTGTGCGGCGTTTCTGCTTGTATGGCCTGTACAGATCCTCCAAAAGCACAAGTGTTTGCGCCGCTTCTATCTGAGACTTCAGCTCATCGGTAAGCTTTCCCTGCTCCTCGATGGAAGCCAATATGGTATTCTTTCTTTCCTCGAGACTTCGCAGATACTTCAAACGCTCATCGAGCATACGCAGCTGCTCATCGTCTAAAGATCCGTGCTTCTCCTTTCTGTATCTGGCGATGAACGGAATAGTATTTCCCTCATCGATCAACTCTATGACAGCATCCACCTGCCATTTTTTTATCTTTTGTTCTTCTGCTATTACACTTGAAATGTCCATTTTATTCTACCTTTTTTCTGTTTCAATGCTTACTTTCTTTTTTCTGTAAAAATACATACACAGCATACCAATGATAAATCCGCCTACCGCACCGCCTGTGATGCCGATCGCCATAGACCCGCCTCCGATATTCGATCCGGTCACATCTGCCGCCGAACCTGAGACAGCATCCGGGCTTTCGGTCGGAGCTTCCGGCTCGCCTGCCTGATCTTCTTTATCGGTGTCATCGATCAGATCATCTTTACCTGCTGCTTTTACTGCCTTTTGATACCACAGATATATACCACCCACATCATCGTTGTATGAGTACGCAGCATCCACAAGGTTCTGAATACCGGCCTGACCGAACATGGTAAGGGGTACGTAAGCGCCGTTTTCATTTGCAGCAGGCATCTTGTTATCACCCACCCGGGCTGTGATACCGTCAGCCAATATCGGATCTCCCATGGTTTTATCCGTTGTGGTATACAGAGCCAGCCACTCTTTCGCCGCGTCTCCGTTTAGGTCACCGCGGTCCGCCCGGTCGGAGGATTTTTCACCGTCCTGAAGCTTTCTTGTTTTGTTCCACTTTACTGCGTGGTAGGTTACATACCGCCCGGCTTCGTTCTCCGTATCGTAATCAACCAGTACTTCCGGGATGGGAAGCTGTTTAATATTGTGTTCACTTTTTTTCAATTTGATGTATTGTACGACAGCGACAACAGCACTTGCTATAGCCATTATCAGAAATCCCCATGTAAGAAATTTGGAAAACCCAACATCACTGGCATATCTTTCCATTGCTGCATCGTGCATATCAAAATCACGTTGAGTAAGCTCCCAATCCATTTGTTCTAAGGGCGATAAATCTTTAGCAAAATCTTTCACATTAGCATAAAACGCGGCCTCTTCCTTCAGTGCATTACTGCTCCATGCCCACAAGCCTGCTCCCAGAGCTGTACCGCACGCGCCAAATATCGTCAGGCCCAAAGCGGTGTTAAACCATTCCCTCGTAACACGCTCTGTCGCTTCTTTCTCAGGGTCTCCTGCGGTCATGTTGGCAGTAGCTCTGGATGTCATAGCCGCATTATCCGAAAACTGTTCTCTGTCCACACCCTCATAAACGGATATCGGATCATCTGACAGAACATTCTTTCTGATCTCATCCTGTTTTTCTTTCAGTTCCTCCTTCTTTTCCCTTGCCACCGCACGTGCGAGTGCCGCCTGAAAAAGGTCTGAGATCACGAGTGTATCTGCCATTGCTCTCTGTCCCTCCGACATGGCGTAAACCAAAGGATACAGATTCTTGATATTCTTTTCAAATGTTGTTTCCGGCAGCGTAAACAGATCGTAAAGTGTCTTCTTTCCGTATTTAACATGTTTTGAATAGTCAGCCGCCGAGACACCCGTTACATCTGTTGCTAAAGAAATGAAATCTATATCCTCGATATCCTCATCCATTAAATCCATGGCTTCCTTTCTAAGGTCCTCCGTGTTAACGAAAGTCCCACGGAAATCCACCCAGTTTCTGAGGATTGTTCTCGCCGTCTCATCCAGGTCGGATTCTACCGCTCTTTCCACTTTTTCCTTTTTCTCACCGATTACGTTCTCAGTGCCGTACATTTCCTTGGCATACTTCTTTACGACAGCATTGTAGGATGTGACCTTGGACAGCCTGTCTATCCACGTTTTACCGTCATCCGTGGCCTCCTCAACACCGTAAGTCAGATCTTTTCCTATCATAGAGATATTATAAATATTACCCTCTACCAGTATCTTTAATAACTGATCTTCACTGTTATTCTCCAGAAACAGATCCCCGATAAGTTTTCCCGAGTCATCCTCACGATACCTGTTCAAAAGATCATAAGCCTGTATAGCCGAAACATCACCTGCTTTATAGTTCTTTGCATATTCACGGATCGCCGTATTAAGCTTTTTGAAGGTCTCTTTCGCCTGCGATCTGCTTTCCTCGAGACGTGTTTTCAGATCAGCATAGGAATACTTTCCGAGCATGTTCATCGTCTTCATATCACGGATGGCCTTATCCTCATCATCAGTTCTTTTGATGCCCATGTATACAGCCTGATCTCCGAGGTCGTTCCAAAAACTCCCTGCTTCCTCATTCAGGTCCTGATCGACTACTTCATAGCCTGCATCAGTAAGGGCCTTCTTCGCATTATCCGCTTTGTCATCTACAGCAAGTCGAACCTCACCCACATAGGGAGCATCCTTTCCGGCTGCCTTAGCTACAGCTCCTCCGGACGCCGGCGAGAGTGTCTGAAGCGGATTCACGCACGCCATCAAAGCCATCAGGCCGACGGCTATCCCTCTTTTTATTATTCCTCTTTTCCATATGCTCATAAGCTTCCTCCAATCCGGTATGTTCACACCATTTAGTTTTCTTATTCCAAGAATGAAATGTCTCTATCCATATAACCGACATTATGGTCACTCCGGTTGCGTTTAAATAAAAAAAGTGTGTTACAATGCACATTATAACACACTTTTATATGAAATATCAACGAATAACTCTCTTTTTCCTGTAAAAATACATACACAGCATCCCTATGATAAATCCGCCTACTGCTCCGCCTGTGATGCCGATCGCCATCGTTCCGCCGCCGATATTCGATCCGGTCACATCTGCCGCAGAACCTGAGACTGCATTCGGATCAGTGGGAGTATCAGATTCTCCAGCCTGATCGTCCTTATCGGTGTCATCGATCAGATCATCTGCACCGTTTGACCGTAATGCCTTTTTGTACCAGATATATATACCACCTACCTCATCATTATATGAGTACGCTTCATCCACCAGGTGCTGTGCACTCTCACGGCCGAAAAGAGACAACGGCACATAATCAGGACCGGGCGTTTTTTCTCCTCCGTTATTGCCTGTCTTTGCCACGATACTGTCAGCAAGAATCGGCTCTCCCGCCGCTTTATCCGTAGTCGTGTATAGCGCCAGCCACTGATCTCCGGCATCACCGTTCAGATCACCTCTGTCACCACGGCCCGAATCATCATTTCGGTCTCTGTTCCACAGCACGCAGCTATATGCTACGTATCCGGTTATCGTACTCTCAACATCCCTGTCTACGATCACTGTCGGTATGGCGAGTTGTTTTCTGTTATGCTTTTCTCTCTGGCTTATGATATACATTGTAGTAGTAACAATAGCCAAAAGAATGGTTATACCCAGCATGATTCGCGCGCTCCGTAAACTTGAAGCATACTCTCTCTCAGCAACAGCCTTTTTTGCCTGATAGTTACCCGTCACTTCATCATAGAGACTTTGATCTTGAATTACCACACTATCCGTCAGATCGTCAAGATTCGATACATCATAATTGGCCTCCAGGATTGATTTAGTATCAGCATTATCCGGAAGTTTGAACATGTTTTTTATATATTTATCTCCAAACAACTCCATATCTGCATTGAATATTTTATTGTCCATTACATTGCGCATTTCACCCATATCCCACGCATAAGTATATGTATTTAATGTAAGCGCAAACATTCCGATCGTAGCCATCAGAGATGCACAGAATGCATACTCGACCCCGATCATGTTTCTCTCACTCTGCGCAAACTCCGCTGTCGCGCGAGATGTCATAGCCGCTCCTTCTTTAAACATGGCACGATCAACACCGGCATAGAGCGGACAATCCATATAGAGTTTTTCTTCATTCAATTTAGAATCCTTCAGATCACCTGTTTTTCTCGCCTCCGCTCTGGCGAGCGCCGTATTCGCAAGCTCTGATAGGCTCGAATACTGTATAAGAGCTCTCTGTCCGTCTGACATAGCAGCTGCCATGGGATACAAGCGTGTGATATCCTTCTCAAATACCTTTTTATCAAGTGTAAAGAAATCCAAAAGTGTCTTGCCACTATAAGGAATCTCTTTCAAAGCCCTTGTCAGACTGCTATCCACTAACTCATTCCTTTCACTCATGAATTCCGTATAGAATTCCAAAAGCTCATCTTCCTCAATGAGTTCTTTTTCTTCCGGAGTGAACTCAACCTTCTTATCCTTATTTATGAGGCCGTCTCGCATTGTATCCCAATTATCAAGTATGTAGTGAGCGGTCTCATCAAGATCGGACGCCATCCTTTTTTCGACTTCTGCCTTCTTCTCTCCGATAACGTTCTCCACACCATAAAGATCCTTTGTGTACTGCTTTGTCAGGGACTTTTTCGTGGTCACTGACAGTCTCTCCAGCCATGTGTCATTTTTAGTCTCACACCCCATGTATAACAGCTCCATGATCGTGGAAACAAGGTCGCCGTTTCCCTCGACTAAAACCTTGATGACTCCTTCTTCGCCACATTCTTTTGAGAGCAAAAAGTCTCCGACACCCATACCGGAATCGGTCTCCTTGATATGGTTCAGGGCTTCAAGTGCTTTTTTAGCGATAAGGTCTCCGCTTTTTAAGTTCTTTTTAAACTCATCACGGATAGTAAAAAGTGGGGCACATTTTTCTTTTGCCGTCTGACGATTGCCTGCCACCCATTGCTCCAGATCGGAGTAGGAATACTTTCCGCACATGTTCATCGTCTTCATATCGCGGATGGCCTTATTCTCATCATCCGTTCTTTTGATGCCCATATATACAGCCTGATCTCCGAGCTTGTTCCAAAAGCTTCCTGCTTCTTCATTCAGGTCCTGATCGATGACCTCATAGCCGGCATCAGAGAGGATCTTTTTCGCATCCTCCGCATCATCATCTACAGCCAGGCGAACCTCACCCACATAGGGAGCAGCTGTCTCGGCAGCCTTCGCTACAGCTCCGGACACCGGTGAAAGTGTCTGAAGCGGATTCACGCTCGCCATCAAAGCCATCAGGCCGACGGCTATTCCTCTCTTTATCATTCCTTTGAATCCTGTTTTCATAGGCTTCCTCCTATCCGGCTTATGAGCACTTTTATTTTCCTATCAGCTTCAAAAATCCGACTAACTGTGTGTACTTTCCGTCTGTCTCAGTGATCTTGGCTCCGGGCTTTACACCACCATCCTCGTGAGCGTCATAGAGATATATTCTGTTATCGACAAGATCTCCGTTTTCATTCCTATAATAAGCACCTTCGTTCGTATTCACACGATTGCCCTTGGTATCAAGGATCTTTTCCCATACTATACCCGGGATCGACTCAGGCAGGAAGTCTCTCTCTGTCGCTGCCAGACGTGTGATGGGCGCCTTATCCATGTAAATGATCGTTGTCTCATCTTCGTCGTTGTCATCGAGCCAGTCTCCGAGATCATCTTCCGTTGAGGTCGGCGTGTTCTCATCGTCCGTTGCCTCTCCTATGGTCTGTCCTTCAGATCCATCCCCAAACTTCACGCCATGTGTGTAATACACGTATATCTGTTTGCCATATTCCGAATGGCGGTTCAGGGAGACATTGCCTGCCCGTATGTACTCAAAGCCGTCTTTTGTAAAGCTTTCTTTCGACTCCTCACCTACTGTACACACGATGTCACGGATAGCGATGTCCTTGCTGGTGACCCCGCAGGTACGTGCTCCGAGTACCACATATTTGGCGGCCTTTTTTTCGCCAACGCCGGCGTCTTTGTTCAGATTCAACGGTATACAACGGTTGCATCCTTTCGAAAGTGCAGCACACATCGCATTCTTCATCGTAGTTCCGAAGCTTACCGCGAGTCTCGAATAGTAGGTTTTTTCTGATTCCGAGCGCTTCATATGAAGAAAGCTTATCTCATCAGATCCCAGGTCCGTATTAGCAAATACCTGATTTACTCCTTTTCCCTTATCCTCCGTAGATGCTCCAAGCATCGTGTCATAATCTGCTTTAAAAGGCTCTTTGTCTATCGCTATCTCCGTGATGGGTGCGCCTGCTCCTGTCTGCGATGAAGTATACAGGGAGAACACATAATTACTCCCTGAGCGGATCGTCACACCGGACAGCTGATACTTCACACCACCCACCTTAACTGCGGACGGTCCCTTTTTCTCGATATCCCAGCCACCCAGCCAGTATTTGAGTACACCGCGCATAGCCTCAGGTTCTTTGTCCGTACGGATAACACCTACATAGGAATAATACTCAGCGACACCGTCACCTTCTTCTTTTTTACTTATATTACCGGTGAGGTTTTGCATCACGATCTCCTCAGCTCCCTGCTGTAAAGCCTGCATGCGACACTGCTCGATAGCTAAATCATCATACATCTTCATCTGTTCACCGTTAAGCTTGACAGTTTCACCGTTGTTATCGACTTCCTTCGGAGTCTCAAAATGCGTTCCGACGATGTTCTTTACATACTTGGGTCGTACAGGCTTTGACAGGCCTCGTACATATACGTAGGCAGAGTTATCATTTCCCTTTATATCCTTAAAACCGATATTTTTGTCATTTGCGTCGTATTTATTTAAAAATTCTTCAATAGGACCGAACCCTTTCACATCTTCGGCCGATTTTTTAACAACGATATCCGACGGCTTGAGAGGCTCAGTTTCCTTGCGATAACCTGCTGTATACATCCCTCTGTAATCGATCAGCCTTCCTTTACTGTTATCCGGATCATAGCGTCTGAGCTTCGCGATCAATTCTTTTCCATCGTAGCCACGGTACTTCTGTCCATCCACATCCGGTCCCAAAAATGCATGAGTCGAAGTGTAGAACCTGTTCATCTCATATGACATCCTGTTGTATATCTGCTCGTATGTCTCACATGCGCCATAGCCCACACCGGCGATACTCAACTGAGGTGCCAATCCGTACTTAGCATGATCTGAGCTATAATACTTTACATCTGTGATGGCACGATAAGGGTTGTGCGTCGTAGTATAAGTCATCCAGATATCATATTCCTGATATACTCCGGCCGCCCGATTGGTCTGTGTGGCGTCACTTGAATACGTTTTTCTTGTTGTCGTATCTGCAGAATCCAGCGTAGCTCCGACATCATGTGCGATTCTCTCATACGGCTTCACACCCAGCTCATCCATATAATCCTGAAGGATGGATCCTGCATCTTTTGTATTGCTCGTCCCTGCTACAAACAGTATTCCCGACAGATATTCTTCTCCGGACGTATATGTCTCATCCGGCTTGAAATACATAAACAAGCCCTTTTCTCTGAAATAATCTCTCGTCTTATGATAAGACTCATCTATAAACTCTGTTTTTTCATTTATATCATGCCAGTTAAATGCCGGTCCTCCGCAGATAAGGTTTACCGGCTCCCAACCGGGTTCAGCATCCGATCTTTTTGTCACGAAAAATACATTTTCCGCACGGATAGGTGATGCAAACTCGGAGCTTGTGGTATGACAGATAAATGCATTGCTCTCAGTATGCTCATCCTCACCCTGTCCGGCCGAATATGGTATGTCTCCGATCTTTAATCCACTTCCCGGATATGACAAACATACACGGATATCCCTTACGGCTGCATTTGCTTTGTTGGTAGTCTTGTAGCCGATATAGGAATACTGCCTGCCTGCATCTCCCTTTGGAGAAACATTCGTATCAAAAAGCTTATATCCCTCTCTGGCCAGAGCCGTCTTCGCTTCAGTCTCCGTTGCACCATTAAAAATACGGATATCCGCTATATACTTTCCTTTGCTCTTGTCTATCTTTTGTTTTTCTATCTTTCCGAACTCACCGTCAAGACTCGTTCTGTAGTATAGATAATGATTACCCGAATCTTTGTCCTTTGCATAGCTGTTTATCGACTGAGCGTTCGGAACGGAAAAGCTTCCTACTGCCTCAAATCCTTTCGGTGTCTCCTTAAGTTCTCCCAGAACACTGTGAAAAATATCCTTTTCGGAAGCAGCACATATCGGATCGCCCGCCACCTGATTTCTCGTATAATAAAGAGCATTCCATCTCTTTCCTTTGCTGCAGGTTAAGTCTGCACGGTCATTATCAGGATCTGTCGTCAGATAATACATGATATTCGCCATGGTACCATCCTCTGTCTCGTCGGCATCCAGCATCAGACGCGGAATATCTTCCTCATCATAATCATACTCATCCCACTCTTTAAAGTAGTTGTATATCTTTTTACCAAGCCAAACCAACCCTGATATAATAAGTATCGCGAGCCCAATACATCCCAATACACCAAGTCCGATCACTGCAGCAGACTCGATACAGGCCGCTGTAGCCCCCGCTGCCCATGCGGCTGTGAATATCTCCGCACCTACCGCTACCATCGTTGTAGGCAGAGCGATACCCGTCACAAACCCGGCGATGGCAAAGATAGCTCCGGATACAGCTGAGATCACTCCCGATACCGACTGAAACTCATTCCAGATCCTGCCGGCAGTCGTAGTTTTGGTCACGTCGGTGAAGTTCGCTCCGGCTGCATTGGCGCGTATGGCTTTTTTTGTATAACAGATATCGCCACTGAAAAGCTCTCTGTTTTCCTGATCCCAGACAGGCGCTGCCGAGAATCCCTGCTCCGAGAGCATATTTTTTAACTCATCTATCTTTTGTTCGAGATTTGCATATACCTGTTCATTGTCTAAAAGGCTCTCCGTGATAAGGGTAAATCCACCGATCTCGAGAAGAGCTGACTGTCCCGGTGTCATCGCCATGACAAGCGGATAAACGCGTCTTACTTCGCTGAGTTTGGTAAACTGAAGCTGTCCAAGCTCTACTATCTTGTCACCGAGTTTTGAAGATCCATCATATGAATAACGATTTAAAGCATTAAGGGTGGACAGTGTTACTATATCCTTCTCTCCCTGTATTTTGTTCATGCTTGTGATCTGCTTTTCTGTCTGCTCCTTTACTTCATTCAGTGATACATCCTTGATATCACCGCCTGTTTTTCCGGATGCATCCGTATCGACAGGCACAGGAGTTCCCTCCGAGAGGACGACCTGATTTCCCGCTGCCTGTGCGCGTGCCTGCGCATCCCTGACCTCCTTGGAAAAAGCCTGAAGCTGGTTTTTCAGATCCAAAACCACAGACTTATACTTTGTATCCAATGCAAGTGCCGCCTGGTTGGAGATCTTGTTCATCTTTGTCACCATACCGGGAAGCTTGTCCGTGAACTTATCCTCCGGCGAAAAAGCACCGCTTGCCAGACGACTGAGGATCACTGAAAGCACACCTGTGTTTGTCTGCATCAGCAGATCCCTGATATCTTCAATCTTGTAGTTTCCGCTGAGAAGATAATTTCCCAGAAGCTTACTCGAATCAGAAGCACCACCTGTTCTAATTCCTCCGTCCTGAAGAGTGTACAGGTTTAAAAACTCCTTTGATACCTCTGCGGAACGATAACCCTTATCCAGGTTTTGACGGAACTCAGATGCAGCTGTTATCATCGAGTCAGCCATATCACTCAAGCCTGATGCTACAGACTCCATAAGCTTGCGATAATTCGTAGTCTCGTAACCGCCCTTCATCTCCATCGTTTTTATCGAAGTGATAGCCTCGTCACGATTTTCAGTCGTTTTATATGCAAGCCAAAGAGAATCCCCCTCGTTGCCTTCATTCAGATTTGTATCGTGTACATACCATCCCTCTTTTTCGGCTTGCTCCTTTCCTTCATCACCATGAAAGTAGCGTATCTCTTTTAGAAAAATACTCGCTTCCCCGGTTGTCTGCTGACTTTCGTCGCTTTGCTCATCTGAATCCCCATCGTAGGTAATATCGGATTTATCCTGTCCTAAGGTGACCCTGGCAGCTCGAGCGCCTCCCTCACTAAGGTCATTCAAAGGTCCGATGCAAAGCATACATATAGCCAGAAACAAAGCCAGCGCAGGGCGCATGAGATTTTTAAACTGCTTATTATTTTTCATCCTTTGCACCCCCTTTTATTCTTTTCCTGTAAAAGAATGCTGCAACAAAAAGTGCTGCAAATACTACTACTCCACCGATTATCGTGAAGATGCTTCCCCATCCGATCATGGATCCCGTTACATTCTCGTCTTCACCTTCTTCAGAAGCCCCTTCATCTGTCGGTGCCTCTTCTTCGGATTCGGTTTGTGTGTCCTCACCCGGTTCATCATAGGCTGTTTCTCCGACAGGTTCGTCGGAAGCACCGACCTCCTGATCATCTGAGGATACGTCATCGGCATCTTCGGTTTGCTCCGCTTCTGTGTCTTCGGGCTCCTCCTCATCTTCCTTTGTAAGGAAGGTAGACATATCCACACCGGCGAGCTCTATATCTCCGTCGCCCGCGGTAACTCCCTGCTTCTGTGCTACCACTATCTCCGTTGATGCATTTCCCTGTGAGTGATCCTTCAGTGCCTGTCCGAGTGATGCTTTATCTTCAAATACGGAGATAGGATTCCAGCTGAAGTTATTTGTGGCACCTGAGGGCATTTTTGCCCATTCTCCCAAAAGAGCCGCATCATCATCCCAGAGAAGCTCTGTGATCTCCTTCAGCTCGATATCGGCTATGGGCGCTCCGGCTGCGGGACTTATCGAATAGTACAGCTTGTATCTGTCTTCTGATGCTTCTGTATCTTCCCCGCTCTTATTCACGGCATAGACCCCGCGAACAGCTTTATCTTCATCGTCTGTACGGTTGAAGGCGATCACCTCTGCCCTATCTTCCTCGTCCAGTATCAGTCTGTAATAATCAAATCCTTTGTTTGCAGCCTTACGTATGGCTGAGTTTTTACTGCCGGCTGTGATAAGGTCGATGTCGCTTATATACAACCCGATATCTCCGGCATGTGATGTCGCCAGATATCTGTCACTTCCCAACTCGCGTGCCTCGCCGTCTTTATCTCGTACCGTATGTGTACCATCGCCTATGATAGGCTCATCTATCATACGGATCGATACTATCGCCCCGCCTGCCGATGAGTCTTTCGTTCCGAACAATGTCATACCGCCTATACTTCCCAGCTCACTGTATGTGATACCGTCGATAGTCTCTGTCGAGCTGTCCGATGCAAGCAGGCAAAGGTTTTTCAGTGCATCACCCGCGCTGCTGCCTGTGCGATATGCGATCATGTTTCCATCTATCCGCTCGGCCATCACCTTCCAGCCACTCTCTGTGGCTGACTCCACGGAAGAATCTCCGTTCACGATCCTGATATCGGTTATATACTCAGCTGACGTCAGATCACTCTCTGCCTTTGCCGTATTTCCTGTTAATAAAATACCGACACCCAGAAAAAGAGTTAAAAGCAATCCCAAATACTTATTCATCCGCTGCCCCCTTTCTCCTGAGCTTATACAGGACGATAACTGTTATTATCATAACTGCAGCCACTACTATGAGAATGATCAATGTAAATGATTCTCCTCCGATCATGGATGCGGCATAAAAACCTGTCTCCTCCTTTACTCCCGTGAAATCAAGTTTGTTGGAAGAATCGTCTGCCTCAAAATACCTCTTTGCGGCAAACTCCGATATGTTTTCCACCAGCATGATCCCGTCTTTTTCAAGCTTATCTTTATCCGAATGGACGCCTATCTTTGATCCCTCAAGCATTCCTCCGTTATTTATATATGCTGTCGAAGAATAACCTTTCTTAAGACATACATTATTCTTTTTACCGTTAGCTAGCTTGTTCCCTGTGATATTTACTTTTCCTGCCAGATTGAGATTTCCGTCCGAATCTACATAAATGCCTGCTCCATAGTTCCCGGCAGTATTCTGTGTGATCTCGGAATCACATATCATGATTCCCTTTCCGAATACACAGATGCCTCCCCCCTTGTTAGAGGAAAAATTATCTTTAATCTTTGTCCTTACGATATCCACCTCGGCTCTTCTGCAATCGCAGTATATAGCACCGGCCGAACTGAGTGTGGACTTGTTTTTTTCAAAGGTATTGTCCTCTAATAACATACGGGGATAACCATTGAGGGCATACATATAAAGTGCACCGCCTTCATATTTGGTCTCGTTGGATTCAAACGTGCAATTCCTCAGGGTAAACGCCCCGAGCTCATTGTAAATGGCACCGCCACTATTGTCTGCCATATTAGACTTAAACGTACTGTTTCTTATCTCCATCGACGCCCCGTCGCAGTGTATAGCCCCACCATAGTTTCTCTCTATAAGCGCGTCCGAAGCACTGTTGTTGAGGAACTTCGTGCCATCGATAAACAGCTTGGCATTTTTTCCATCGATGTTTATCGCACCGCCTTCGCTTGAGGAAGAATTCTCGTAGAACGTCCCTCTTTCGATATATACTGTTGCTCCGTTTTTAATATGGAGACCGCCACCGCCGTTGTTGGAACTGCCTCCAGCGATCACGCCGCCTGTGTAGGGCTTTCCGTCCCATTTATGTTTAGGATCTGAGTCAACGATGGTGAGCGTCGCTCCCTCCGCTACGTGGAACACCTCTCCGTCGTCTATATGCTCGCCCTCTGCGCGACGCCAAATACGATGACCGTTCAGATCGACAGTGATATTGCATCCTTTCGGAACATAGATTCCGCCGTCCTTAAAGGCATCCACATAATCCTTGCTTGAGGAGTTCATATACGGGATATCCTTGTATCGCATATCCGCTCCCATATCATACTGATGAAGTACCAGCCATGCGCGGTCCGATCCTGATCCGCCCTCCACGGGTGAAGGGTACTGTGTACGCATCCTTTCGGTTCTGGCGTTCCAGTTGGATTCAAGCTTGACCTGAACCTTTTTTCCGGTTAATGCCTTTGCCACCGCGTAGTTCCAGCCAATCGCGGTCTGAGATAAAAACTCCTTCGAATCTTTGTCGCCTTCTACCATCACACGCACCATCAACTCATCATCCGGCTTGCATCCCTCTTCGGGATCGACAAATATATCCTTAACGAAGTAGTAAGCATCCTCCAATACCGGCCATGTCCATGGTTTGTACCATGTCCACGCCTTGGCAGTCATAGGCTTTACAAGCATAAACGCGCATAACAAAAAAGGCGCAAGAGCTGCCGCACGTATCAGTATGTTTTTCCTCGTTCTACTCATAAGCACTTTTCCTCCTTTGCCTATTTTATGATCCCGCAATAAACGCCTCTATCCTTATAACCGAGAATAAGAGTGCTTCGGTTGCATTTATTTTGTTTTTTTTAAAAAAAATGTCACAATCCCGCCTCGCCTGATTCAAGCAAGGCCGGGATTGTATTGGGATGATTATGACTTATTCACTTTCTGAAGATGTGGTAGGGATCACAGCTATGACCTCCACCTCACAAATCGCTCCTTTCGGAAGCTCCTTAACACCGACACACGACCTGGCCGGCTTTTCGGTAAAGTATCTCGCATACACTTCGTTGAACGCAGCAAAATCACTGATATCAGTAAGAAAGCATAGAGTCTTTACCGCATTTTCAGGTTTTGTTCCCGCTTCCTCAAGTATAGCCACCAGGTTTTTCATCACCTGTTCTGCCTGCTCTTCGATGGTCTTTCCGACTATCTCTCCCGATGCGGGATCAAGAGCAATCTGACCGGATGTGTATACCAGCCCACCTGCTACGACCGCCTGCGAATACGGTCCAACTGCCGCAGGTGCTTTTTCCGTATGGATTTTAAGTGTTTTCATATGTGTCCTCCTCTGATTGAAATATGAGTTCTGAAACTACTATGGTACGATTCTGCCTATTTATCACTTTTTCTCTTTTTTTAAGCTATTCACCATTCAATCATACCATATACCCACAAAAAACGCAACCTTGGACCATGGAGACTCAACTGTTATTCTTCTTTCTTCGGATATTTGTCATAGCGGTCGGCGGACGGCGGATGACATACTGCGGATGGCGGATGGAACGGCGGTTTTGGGGTGGCACTGGCGAAAATAGCGGTCGGCGGTCGGCGGATGGCATACTGCGGATGGCGGATGAAACGGCGATTTTTGGGTGGCACTGGCGAAAGTTCCGACTAAACGGGGATTTTGGCACCAAAAATCGGAACTTTTGATTCTACTCTTGTCGTAGATTTTTGATGGCACCGGCAAAAGTTCCGACTAAACCCTACTTTTTGCCCTTTCAGACGGAATTCTTTAGCAATTTATAATATAACGTTTCACAGGTGGCTCGTACTCAGAAGATCGAGACGAGATGATTTGTCCCGATTTGACACAAAATTCCGACTAAACAGGCGTTTTGGGCCATTTAGTCGGAACTCCGGCGTGTCCCGCCCTCCTCGCTCCCGAGGCACCTCGCTGAAAATTCCGATTAAGAAGGCAAATTTTGCAGTTTAGTCGGAACTTTTCCATGTCCCACCCCAAAACAACCCCCGAGGGGTGATTCCTAGGGCGCAACAACCCCTGAGGCGTGCCCCCCAGGGCGCAACAACCCCCGAAATGTGATCCTCAGAAAGCAACAAGCCCCCGGGGATCACTCCCCGAGGGCTATATCTTCACATCCTATATTAGTTAATCATGACGGTCACGGCCATGTCTGTTCTCTTTCTGATTAATCAATCAAAAGACCCCTTCCGGCCAAACAAACGAAAGAACCCATCCCATCAAAAGAATCCTTCCGCCCAAACCATCAAAAGAACCCATCTCATCAAACCATCGAAAGAATCCTTCTCACTGACGATAAATATGACACTCCGAAAAGATTCAAATGGTTTAACAACTGATACAGATTGTAAAAATCCCGACGCTTTTCATACCCGGGCTGTAGCGGAGACACTTCCTTATATGCATCATAAAACGCCTCCGGGCATCGGCCGAAAAGCTCGGTCATTGCCAGATCCGCTTCGGGATGGCCAACATATGTCGCCGGATCGATGATCCAGACTTTTCCGTCAGAACCGGTCATATGATTTCCTGACCACAGATCACCATGTATAAGTGACGGATGATCAGGTTCGATATAGTATCGATCCATGTTGCATAAAAGCTTCTCTATCTGCTTTCGATCCCCGGACGAAAAATAATGATCCGCCATATCAAACTGTGGTTTCAATCGCATGTCTCTGAAGAACTCGAGAAACGAATCTCGCCTATCGTTTCTCTGTGGTGTCGCTCCTATAAAATTATCCTCTTCAAAGCCGTAGTTTTCCTGCTTTACCTGATGCATGGCCGCCAACTCACGTCCAAACGTCTCCCAGTATTCTGCTATCCGAGGACCGCTCTCTATAAAACGCAACAGTAAAAATGCACCGACACCACTGTCTGTACCAACAGCCAGAGCCTCCGGCGTACCTATGGCTCCCGTCTTTTTTATCGCTTCCAAACCACGTACCTCCGCCGTAAAAAACGGCAGTCTCGATACGCTGTTTGACTTCATGAATACATGATCACCGTCACTTAAGCGCAGCTCGTATGCATCATTTATATCACCGCCACCAATAGGTCGTCTACCGGTAATGGTCACTCCGGAACCAAATACGTCTGATATTGCATTTTCCAAAGAATCAAACATACAAATACTCTCCCTTGACA